>JAFPJV010000031.1 GCA_017425065.1 Paludibacteraceae bacterium | reverse complement strand
TGTCGCTATTGTCGCTTTGTCGCTTATTAAAATTTACGTAAAACTTTTGGAATTTTGAAACTTTCTATCCTAATTGATTATAAATAAGTCTTTTACAAAGTTTCACAAAAGTATCAAAGTGTCAAAGTTCCACGACAATAATAGCGACATAGCGTCATCTTCATTATTTTTTTTTGTGAAACTCTGAGACTCTTGAGACACTTTTCTGTCACGCTCCGGAGCCACTCCGGCTTTCGACTATTGAGGCATAAAATAAGTCATTTCCCATTTTCCATTGTCAATTTTCCATTTTTATTTGCATATATCAAAAAAAAGTTGTACCTTTGCGGCGTGAAACAAAATTAACAATCAAAATACCTTAAAAATTATGGTCAGAACAACTTTTAATCGTCTTCGCAACGTAAAAGACAGTTTGCCTCACGGCAGTATGAACGCTATCGCTGAAGAGCTTGGCATCGATGCCGATGAGGTTCGCGCTTATTTTAACGGAGAGGGTATTGCCGACTATCACATTGAGGCAGGCCCCGAAGGCGGTATCGTATCATTCTCCAACACGCGCATATTGGAGGTTGCTCTCCGCCGTGCGTGGGAGGCACAAAACGGTTTGTAACCACATTGACGATTTTGAATTCACAACAGTTTAGGGTGGTAGCTCTGGCTCTTATGGTCGGAGCACTGCCTTTTCTGTTTCCGCTCAAGGCAGCGGCTGAAGGAGCAGACCCGCCGGCAAGCGAAGCGAAGCCGCAGAATCCGTGGCTGGACGACTACCGTCAGAAGGTAGGTTTTACCTACGGCGCGGAGGCGACGCTTCAGACCAACTATGTCTGGCGCGGCTTGTACTGCGGAGGTCTCTCGCTTCAGGGAAGTGCCAATGTGGGTTATGGCGGATTGTACGCCGACATGTGGTGGAGTCTCGGAGCAACCGACTATGCCTTCCGGGCGTTTCAGCCCGAAGTGGATCTGTCGTTGGGTTTCCGGCGCTGGGGTTTGGATGTGAGCGTGCTGTATATCCACAACTTCAACCGTCCGTTCTTTGACATCCACAACTACGCGCCGGGTCAGCCGGGCAACTGCCTGGAGGTGCGCGGACGCTATACGGTCAGCAGCAAACTGCCTCTCAGTTTCCTGTGGGCGACGCGCGTGAGCGCCCGTGACGGCTATATCGACAGCGACGGCAACCTGCAACGTGCCTTCTCCAGCTATATCGAGTTGAGTTACACGCACAGGTTCGCCAACGACATCAGTCTGTACGGCGCTATCGGTATCACGCCCTGGCGCAGCATGTACACCCGCTTCGTGGGCGGTGCGACGGTCTGCAACATCCATCTGCGTTGCTCGCGCGACTGGCAGGTGTCGGAACATTGCGGACTCCGTCTGGGCGGAGAAATGATGCTCCATCCGTATTATCTTGCGCATAAGGAGGAGAGCGAAGCCATGTTTGACTATCGTCAACTGGGTTCTCCTGCGCTGAATGCCAATATCGGGTTTACCGTATTCCTTATAAAATAATTAAAACCAACTAATAACAAATCTATAAAATTGAAAGTGAAATGAAAAAAATTGTACTTTGCTTTATGACGCTCGCAATGAGCGTAAGCGCTATGGCGATTGATTTCGCCTATGATGCCGGTTTTGATCTGGTTAGTACCTATGTATGGCGTGGCCAGTACAGTGGCGCACTCAGCTTGCAGCCGACTCTGGCTGTCGGATTCAACGCCGCTGATGACAAGGTTCAGTTCCGCGTAGGCGGCTGGGGCTCAATCGGTTTCGGTGACTACATGTTCCGCAAGAACAACATCATCATGGTTCCCGAAGTGGATGTATATGCCACTTTTGACATTTACGGTTTGCGTCTGGGTGCAACCCATTACTACTACTTCGGCGGCACACCTTATTTTGCCGGCGTTGACGACGATGGTGGCAGCCAGACAGAAGTGCAGGCAGGTTATGACTTCGGTGTTCTCACTCCGATTCACCTCTACCTGAACTGGTACACGATGGTTGCAGGTAACGACGCCAAGTCGCCCGGCACGCGTGCTTTCTCCAGCTATGCCGAAATAGGCTACCGTTTCCACTTTGACCACAACATCATGCTGGACCTTCAGGTCGGCATGACGCCTTGGTGCGGTATGTACACCGACTATGACGACGGTTGGAAGAACGGTTTTGCCGTGACCAACGTGGCTGTTCGCTTTGACAAGGAGTGGGAGTTGGAGCACTGCACCTTAGACCTCTTTGCACAAGCCAGTGTCAACCCCTACCAGATCGACAAAGACAACGTCTTCATCTGGGACACCTACGATAACAAATGCGGTGGCCAGCAGAAACTGAACGGCGTAATAGGTCTGGGTGTTTGGTTCTGATGCATCGTCAGCAACTCATTCGTACGGGCGGAGCGCTGGTAGGACTTATCGCCTGCGCTCTGCTTCTTTTGTTCACCTCAAACCATCGTGACAAGGTGAACTACTATCACAATGAGGGGCAGGTATTCGGCACGTATTACAACGTCCGTTATTCCGCTGCGCAGGATCTCTCGCAGGCGATAGACAGCGCTTTCCGGGCCTTTGACGGTTCGCTCAGCATGTTCAATCCGTCGTCGGTCATATCCGCTGTCAACAGCAACCGCGACACCGTTGTCGATGCTCGCTTCGAGCAGATGTTCGACGAGGCGACGCGCGTGAGCCGACTCAGCAACGGCGCTTTTGATATCACCGTGGCACCGTTGGTCAACCTGTGGGGATTCGGCTTCAAGCACCGCGAAGACGTGACGGCGGAGAAGATCGATTCGGCACGCATGCTGGTCGGCTACCGGCATATATCTCTTTCCGACCATCGCATTCACAAGGACGACCCGCATATCATGCTGGATGCCGGAGCGATAGCCAAGGGACAGGCTTGTGACGTCATTGCCGAAGTGCTTCGCGACAAAGGAGCGGAGAACTACCTGGTGGATATCGGAGGCGAAGTGGTGGCACACGGTGTCAACCAGGAAGGTCAACCGTGGCGCATCGGTATCACCCGTCCGGACGACGATCCCGAAGGCACCAACGACCGGTTGCAGGACATCGTTTCGACCAACGACATCTGCATGGCGACCTCGGGCAACTATCGCAATTTCTATTACGAGGGCGAGCAACGCCGCAGCCATACGATTGACCCGCGTACGGGTTATCCGGTGCAGCACTCGCTGCTGAGTGCGACTGTTGTGGCTTCGTCATGTATGCGTGCCGACGCACTCGCTACGGCTTCTATGGTGCTGGGCGCAGACAGTGCGCTGGTGCTCGTCAGAAAGGCCGGAGCATGTGCCTACTTCATTGTATCCGAAGCCGACACGCTCCGCGTCGTCACTTCGCCTAACTGGCCATACTAAAATAACCAAAAAAACAGGGGCAAAATGGTAGCAATTATATTGGCATTGGCACTTCATGTGACGCCGGATCAAAAGATCGGTGATGCCTTGCGGCAAGCCCGCGAAGCCTATTGCAGGACAGGTGAGACTACTACCATTCGCATTGAGCCGGGCACGTATCAGGAAGAACTGACCATAGACGTACCGGGATTGCGGCTCATCAATGCCTCCAAACGGCCTTCGATTGCGCTGAAAAACCATGGCGTGGATGCCGATCCGGAAGCCGTACGCATCACGTGGTACTACGGCCACGGCTATCAATACCGCTCCATGGGGGACACACCCAACTACGGCGGACGGCGTACGCGCCGATGGAACGCGTCGGTGCTGGTCACCGCGCCGGATTTCTATGCCGAGAACATCATCTTTGAGAACTCGTTCAACCTGTATGTCTCCGAAAAAGAGGCGCAGGACTCGCTGACGGATATCAGCCGTGCAGACCTGCCGTGGACGGAGACCGAACGACCGAAGAAGCAGATGCCTGAACGTCCGAAGACCGTCGGAAGCACCGAAGTACAGGAGAAACGTTTCCGCGAACGCGCTGCGGCGATATCGTTTACCGAAACGGCGGTGCGAGCCCACCTCAGGAACTGCCGTGCTACAGGCAGGCAAGACGTGCTGTATGGCGACCACGGGGCTTCCGTATGGTGGGAAGGCGGCATACTCGGCGGCGCAGTGGATTTTATCTTCGGCGGCATGACGCTGTGTGTGGACCGCGCTACAATCGTTGCCAATATCAACGGCGAGAAAGGTGATAATTGCTACATAGCCGCCGGACGCAGCGACAACGGGGGACATGAGTCACCCGACAAATACGACGGCACGATACCGGCTCCTGCTCGACGCGGCATGCTGTTCTACAAGTGCCATATCCGTCTGGCAACGGAGGAGGAGTTAGCCATCCCGCATTCAGCCTCCCGAACCGAACAATTGTGGCTGGCACGCCCGTGGCGATGGTGGGGAGAGACGGTCTGGGCATATACCACTTGGGAAGACGGTATCCTGAATCCCAAAGCCTGGCACACGGGCTTGACGAAAGGGGCTGCTTGCCCGAACAGTTATGAGTATCGTTCCCGGGACAAATCAACGGGACGGCCGGAGTGGGTCACGCGGCTTCGCAAGCCGCGCTTGCCGGATGGCACGAGACTCAACCCGAAGAAATGGACAAAACAGTACAAATAAATAATTGGAAAATGAAGATATTCATTATTCATTATTCTTTAATCATTAAATTGTCATGAAAAAACTATTCTTCTTGATGGCAGCGGCTCTGATGAGCCTCACCATGACGGCAGGCGGAAACGACCTGCTATGGGACTACACAGAGGGTGCTCCCGCCAGTAGTCCGGACAACGGATTGTATTTCAACAACAAGGTCAACGATGCCGCAGGCACCAACAACGGTCTGAAGGGTATCAAGTTGAACAGTTCGGGCTATTGCTGCTTCACGAAAGCACCGGTAGCCGGCAAACTGAAACTGAGCTTCGGTCCTCGTAGCGGCAGCAACGCCACCTGTGTTGAGGTCTGGAATTGGAGCGGCGACGAAAGTGCGCAGACCAAAGGCGAGACCAAGTACGGCAAGACGGGCGATCAGTCCGAGTACGGCACCCAGATTTTTGAGTTGACAGCCGAGCAGAACAATATCTACCTCTGCCGCGGTGCCAACGTAGAGACGGCTTTGCAGAAGATCGAGTTCATAGAGAACGTGCCGCGTGACTTTGTGGATTTCAAGATTGAGTTCCGCGAGAACCCATACAAAGTGACGGTAGCCAACTGTGCGCTGCCGGAAGGTTGCAGCCTGCCGGACGGCGTGAAGGTCAGCGATTTCACCTACAACGGCAATCAGCACGGCGTGTATGGCGGCAAGATCAGTGTGGCTGTGGACGGCCCCGTAAAATTCACCTTTGGTGCCTGTCAGTATAGCGGCTCGCCGATAGAGGTGAACAAGGATGGTCAACCGTTTGCGTCAATCAGCAACATCGCACCTTGCGGCGAGACGACCGGCAACTACAATCAGTTCGTCACGTGGGTTTATACGGGCGAAGCAGCCACGCTGGAGTTCGTCTTTGCGGGCAACACCTATCTGCCGTATTTCTTTGCGGAAGCTACGGAGATTACTCCTTGCCAAATCATCTTCAAGGACTATGAAGGCACGGAATTAGGCCGTGTGGACACCTACGAGGGTGCCACATTGGAGGAGATACCTTATAAGGAAGAAGACATGCCTCTCTATCCGGATGCCATGGCCTTCCGCGGATGGTTCTACAGCAACAACAAGAAAGCCAACGTGGGCGATGTCATCAACGGCAACACGACGATTCAGGCGAAAGTGACGCCTATCGAGTATGCCACCGTCGGAAGCGTACAGACCTACAACTTCGCCGATCCGACTTTCTATCCGGAAGATCATGAGACGGTAGATGTTCACGCTGGTGAATTCCATGATGCGCAGCACGGCTGGTATTTCAGTGACGGTGGCAGTATCAATGTACAGGTGGCCGGTAATGCTGTCATTTCTATTACGCTGTGTACCCATTCAGAAAGCGACTATGTGACGGTTTACAAGTGTGATGATAACCAAACCTATGTTGATTCCTATAACGTAAGAAAGAATGAGACACCGGATGGAACTGAGTTCATAGTTCAATACGCCGGTGAGCCAATGAATTTGCTTATTCGCGTTCCGATGCAGTATATCCACAAAGTAGTGGTTTACAACGTGCTCGATTTCTTGGAGAAAGATGCTGCAACGGGTTATTATATCGTTCCGGCAGGCGACGTAGCTTCGTTCCGCCTGGCATTGATTCAGGCGCAAGAGGGCGACAAGATCTTCCTGCCGAGAGGCACCTACGACCTCGGAGAGACCGTGCTGACCAGCATCAGCAAGAACAATATCTCCATCATCGGTGAGTCGATGGATAAGACCATCATCAAGAATGCGCCGGACTATCGCAAGGAGTCGATCGACCAGACGGCTACCATCCGGATCAACAAGAACGTTGAGGGCACATACCTGCAAGACCTGACGATCCAGAACGCGCTGGACTACTACAAGAACGACAACGGCCGTGCCGTTGCCCTCTGGGATCAGGGCACGAAGACCGTTTGCAAGAACGTGAAGCTGTTGAGCTATCAGGATACGTATTACAGCAACCTGCAGGGCGCCGTCAAGTACTTCGAGGACTGCGATATCCGCGGTACGGTCGATTTCATCTGTGGCGACGGTAGCGTCTATTTCAAGAACAACCTGCTCTTCTGCGAGAAGCGCAAAGCTGCCGGAGGCGGCTCCGACTGCATCACAGCCAACAACGGCGTGGCTACCGACCGCGGCTATGTATTCGAAAGCTGCGTCATTGCTTCCGAGTGTCCCGTCGTTTCGCTCGGACGCGCTTGGAACAACTCGCCGAAAGTGACCTACCTCAATACGCAAGTATCCTACGACTCCGGTGAGTTCAGCTTCGAGAACAGCGATATCCAGCGCTGGACCAAGAAACTGATGAACCCCAACGCATGGCCTGCGTTTGGCGAGTACAACACGCAGAAGATGGAAACCGGCACGATCCTCACACCCGCTTCCAACCTCGTTACCTTCGTCGATGAGAAATCCGGCAACGCTACCCAGGAGAAGGAGACCGTGCTCAGCGCTGAGCAAGCCGCTGCCTACACGATGGAATATACCCTCGGCGAATGGGCACCTACGGCTAAGGCGGAGGCTGAGCAGCTTCGCATGAATGTCTCGTTCGAAGACGGCATATTGAGCTGGAACCCCACCGAAGTAGGCATCTATCTCGTTTATATCCACAGCGTACCGTATTGCATCACCACCGAGACTTCGATCGACCTGAATACCATCGATTTGAATGAGATCTACGACTTGTACGAGATCTATTACGGCAGTCGCGACATCCCGCTGACGGCAGACTATTACGTACGTTTTGCCAATGCTCGCGGCGGTTTCGGACCGGAAATACGTTACTGGGACAATCCGGAAGCTATCGACAACACTGAGGTCAGTAATAACGAGGTAAAGAAGGCCTTTCGCAACGGCCAAGTAGTTATCCTGCGTGGCGGTCACGAATTCAACCTTCTCGGAACGGAATTGAAATAACCGAAAAAGAATCAGCGCCATATGAAGCGCATACTGTTCATCCTGTTTGTGTTCGTGCTGTGCGTTACGGCAGCCGAGGCACAGACCTACCTCTATAAGGGCAACTCGTCCTATAGCGGTGACATCCTCTATAGTTGGGACGGCCAATATATCTACAAAGGTCGTTCCGACTATTCGGGAAATACGCTCTATACCTGGGACGGAGAATATGTTTACCACGGACGTAGCAACTACTCCGGTAACATCCTCTATAGTTGGGACGGCCGCTATATGTACAAAGGTCGTTCCGACTACTCGGGCGACATCCTGATCACTTTCGATGGCCAGTATATCTATCGGGGCAGATCCACCTATAGTGGCGACATCCTCTATACCGTCAGCGGAGGACACCTCTATCGTGGCAAAAGCACCTATAGTGGCGACATCCTCTATTCGTTCAATGCCCGTATTCCCATCCCTTTGCTGCTGCTACTGATTCAATAAGATTTCAGTGTCGAAAACCCAGTTGGATTTTTTTGACTTTTGACTTTTGACAAAAAAATCGCACATAAACGTCTTAGCCGCAAGGGCACGATTATTTTTTTTTCAAAAAATCTTGCACATGTGCGATTTTTTTTGTACCTTTGCGCCCTGAAAAGATTTGACATCGAAATGATAAACCGAACTTTAGTGCGCACGCGCGTTGTTCAGACGCTGTTCGCGTATTACAAAGATGGCGACAAGACACCGCTGACCGCCAAGAAAGAACTGCTCAAATCATTTAGCGACACGTACGACCTGTACGTGCTGCTGCTGGATTTCGTCAACGAGATGACGCTCTATGCGGAGCAGCAGATCCAGCAGGCGGAACAACGGGCGAAAGTGACTCACCAGAGTTACGCGGCGAACCGCCGGTTTGTGAACAACCGTCTGGCACAGCAGGTGTTCAACAACCATCATATCCGTAACTATATCGCCAACAACCAGCTCAGCTGGGATGCCGGCATGAGTGCGGTGAGCACGGTCTATAAGCAACTACAGGACATGCCGTTCTACCGTGACTACATGCGTGCGCCTGAGGACGACTTCGAGGCGGACAAACGTGTATGGCGCCGGATATTCGAGATGCTGCAGGATAACGAGGCGCTGGAGTCGGCTTTGGAGGAGATGGAAGTGGTGCTCGATCGCCAGAACTGGACGGTGGATGCCGATCTGATCATCAGTTTCGTGATAAAAACCATCAAGCGTTTCCGCGAAGAGACAGGTGCCGAGCAGGACATCCTGCCGATGTTCGCCCAAGAGAGCGAGTTGCAGTTTGCCAAAGACCTGCTGCGCCACGCCATCGAGGAGAAGCCGCGTTACGAGCAGCTGATCGACTCGCACCTGCGCAACTGGGACGCACAGCGTATCGCCTACATGGACCGTATCATCCTGCAAGTCGCCCTTGCCGAGATATTCCATTTCCCGGATATCGCGCTGGAGGTGTCGTTCAACGAGTATATCGAGCTGAGCAAGGAGTACTCGTCGGACAAGAGCTACACGTTTATCAACGGCGTGCTGACGGAGATACTGCGCGACCTGATGAAAGAGGGGACGTTCACCAAGTCGCTGATGGTGAAATAGTCGTTAGTCCATGCGAGGGCTGTCGTTAGACGTTGGAAAAGAACTTAAAAATTATTATACATTATGCTTGATTTGATTTATTTGTTGGCACCCGCACAGAACGGTGCCCAGCCTGATGGACAAGGCGGCAGTACAATGAGTTTCTGGATTATGATGATCCTGATCTTTGTCGTGTTCTATTTCTTTATGATTCGTCCGCAGACGAAGAAGCAGAAAGAGCTGCAGCAGCAACGTGACTCGCTCAAGAAAGGCGACAAGGTGGTGACTGCCGGCGGTATCTACGGCGAGATCAAGGAGGTGCAGGAAACGGCACTGCTGATCACCATTGCCAAGGACATCGTTATCAAGGTGGACAAACAGAGCGTTTTCGTAGCTCCTGAAGACGCACAGGCTGCACAGGCACAGGAGAAGAAGTAAACAACATGAAATGGCGTGAGGTATTGATATACCTGCTGTTTGTGGTGCTGGCGACGGTCATTTGGTATGGTCGCTCGTTGCGCGCAGAACACGATACGACGGTGCCCGTTCGGGTGCAGTATGCGGGTGTGCCCGGTCAGATAGTGACCGCTGAACCGCTGCCGGAGACGATACAGGTGACACTGCGTGATGCAGGTATGCGTCTGCGCACCTATCACCGCGAGCCGCTCGCGATAACGATCGACCTGACGGGACGTTTCTCCGGTCTGTCGGGCGAGATACGCATCTCGAGTGATCTGCTGCGCACCACGATAGCACGCCAGCTGCAAGGAACGACCGCCCTGCAAGCCGTTCATCCCGAGCAGATCCATACCACCTATTACACGCAGCAGCAGAAACGTCTGCCTGTTCATCTGCGCCATCAAATCAGTTGTGCACCGGGCTTTCAGTTGAGCCGCGAACCGGCTATGCAGGTGACAACGGTCGTGGCATACGGCACGAAGCAGGCGCTGGACACGCTGACGCAGGTTTCCTCGCAGATGCTCCGGCTCAGCGGCGTGGCTGATTCGGCCGTCTATACGGTAGGACTGATCAAGCCGCGCGGCGTGCGCCTCTCGCAATCGACGATAGGTGTGAAGGTGCCTGTGGAGCGGTTTACGGAACGACTGATGGAGCTGACCATCCGTGCGGAAAACGTGCCGCCGGGACGTACGATACATCTGTTCCCGCAGACGGTGCGCGCAACCATGCATGTGGGCGTGAGCCACTGGGACCAAGTGAGCGAAAGCGACATAGAAGCCGTCTGCCACTATACGGATTCGCTGGAGCAACTGCCCGTGGAACTGCGTACCGAAAACCCGTACGTGAACAGCCTGCGGGCTACGCCGAGGGCAGTGGAGTTCATTCTGGAAGGAGTGAAGGAGTGAAAGAATTAAGGAATTAAAGAATTAAAGAGAATATGAAAAAGATTCAAATGGTTGACCTGCAGTCGCAGTATCAGCGTATCAAGGCGGATATCGACCGCGGCATACAGGAGGTAATAGATTCGGCTGCCTTTATCAAAGGGCAGAAAGTGAGCGATTTCCAGCAACATCTGGAGCAATATACCGGTGCGAAACATGTCATCCCGGTAGGCAACGGCACCGATGCCTTGCAGATTGCGTTGATGGCTCTCGGCCTGAAACCAGGTGACGAAGTTATCACGCCGACGTTCACCTTCATCGCTACCGCCGAGGTGGTCGCTCTGTTGGGCTTGACGCCTGTGGTGGTGGATGTGGAATGGGACACGATGAACATGTCGGTAGAGTCGGTTCGCCGTGCTATCACGCCGCGCACCAAGGCCATCGTGCCGGTGCACCTGTTCGGCCAGTGCGCCGAGATGGACGCGCTGATGTCGCTGGCCAAAGAGCACGGACTCTATATCGTGGAGGATGCCTGTCAGGCTATCGGCGCACGCTACACGTTCCCGGACGGCAGCGTACGTCAGGCCGGCACGATGGGTGAGATAGGCTGCACCAGTTTCTTCCCCTCGAAGAACCTCGGCTGCTACGGCGACGGCGGCGCTATATTCACCAACGACGATGAACTGGCAGCCCGCATGCGTGCCATCGCAAACCATGGTATGGTCGTTCGTTATCACCACGACATGATAGGTGTCAACTCGCGTCTGGATTCCATCCAGGCTGCCGTGTTGGACGCCAAGTTGCCCCATCTGGATGCGTATATCGAGGCGCGCCAGCGGGCGGCGGCATACTACGACAAGGCCTTCGGCGGCAACGAGCGTCTGCTGATACCCGGACGTAGCGAGCACTCGACGCATGTGTTCCATCAATATACGCTCCGCGTCACGGGTGCCGACCGCGATGCGCTGCGCAACGCATTGCAGGAAGCCGGCATCCCCGCCATGATTTATTATCCTGTGCCGCTCCATATGCAGAAGGCCTATCAGGATCCGCGTTACCGCGAGGGCGACTTCCCCGTAGCGGAACGCCTGGCACAATGTGTACTGTCGCTGCCGATGCATACCGAACTGGACGAAGAACAACTGGCATTCATCACCGGCACGGTGCTGAAAGCTATCGAAAAATAATATCACTATGGGTTCGCTTAGTCTTGTACAACAGCAGAAAATGCAGATGAAACTGGCACCTGCCCAGCTTCAGGTGATCCGTCTGCTTGAAATCCCGACCGTGGATCTGGTGCAGCGTATCAACGAAGAGTTGCAGCAGAATCCGGTGCTGGAAGAAGGTCCTGATCCCGGCGCGCAGGAACACGACGAGTTGGAGGATCGGAATGATCTGCTGGGTGGCGATATCGAGGACAGTTACCGCGAACAGGAGCAAGACCGCCGCGAATACGACGCTGCGGACGACGATTTCGAGCCTATCCTGTACAGCAACAACGGCGGCTATGACGAGCAGTTCTCGTCACGCGAGATACCCTACGGCGGCGACAGCCTGATCGACTACCTCAAGTCGCAAGTCTATCTGACCAATATGACCAAGCCGCAACGCCATATCGCCAAGTGGGTGTTGGGCAACATAGACGACGACGGCTATCTCAGGCGCACCATAGAGCAGTTGGTGGACGACTTGTCGTTCAAGGAGGGACTGCAGGTGTCGGACGAAGAGATGGAGTCCATCGTCCGGCAGATCAAGGAGTTTGACCCGCCCGGCATCGCTTCTGCCACCCTGAAAGAATGTCTGCTCACGCAACTGCGCCAGAAAGAACAGACCGAGGGCGTATGTATGGCAACGCGCATCCTGAACCGCAGTTACGAAGCCTTTGCCAAACACAACTACGAACGCGTCAAACAGCGGCTCGACATCACGGACGAGCAACTCCGGATGGGTATTAACGAGATCATGCGTCTCAACCAAAGTCCGACCAATGCCTTCGAGGCCAACGCCATCGACACACGGCGCGAGCAAATCATACCCGATGCCGAAATCACGCAGCAGGACGGCCGTCTGCGCGTAACGCTCATGAGCGACCATATCCCCGCGTTGCACGTGAGCGGCGAGTACCAGCAGATGATGGAGAACATGAAGTCCACCAAGGAACAGCGCCAGAAAAACCGCGATGCGGTGCAGTTCATCCGCGACAACATCAATTCGGCAGCGACCTTTATCGAGGCCATCCGGCTTCGCAACGAGACACTGCTGCTGACCATTCGCTCGATTGCCGAAGCACAGAAGGATTTCTTCCTGGACGGTGACGAGTCGCTGATACGTCCGCTGGTGCTCCAGACCATTGCTGACGAGATAGGCATGGACGTGAGTACCGTCTCGCGTGCCTGCAACAACAAATACGTGCAGACCGACTTCGGCATCTATCCGCTCAAGTTCTTCTTCTCCGATACGATGAAAACCTCTGACGGCGAAGATGTATCTACGCGCGCGATAAAGAAAATCATGCGCGAACTGGTGGACAGCGAAGACAAATCGAATCCGATAGACGACGAAGGTCTGGCCGCCCTGCTGACGGAACGGGGCTATCCGCTGGCACGACGCACCGTAGCCAAGTACCGCGATTTGTTAGGCATTCCCGTGGCACGGCTGCGCAGACAGATATAGATGAAGACCTGGCAGCACATATCAACCATAGCGGCCAACACGCTGAGCGCAGTGTGTTACCCCCTGCTCATACCGACCTACGGCATGTTGCTGTTCTGTTGGAGTCTGACGCCGCTGGTGGGCAACAGCCTGCCGTTCTCCGCATGGTTTGTCAGTGCCGGAACGACATTCATCCTGACGGCGCTCATTCCCGTTACCGCTATCATGATCCGTATCCGGCGCGGAAAGATATCGGATATCTATATCACCCGTCCGGAGCAACGCACCGTGCCGTATCTCTATACGGCGGTAGGTTTTTCTTTCTGGTGCTACTTCGTGATTTGTGTGCTGCGTGCGCCGTTGTATATCGACTTGGTGGCCGTGGGTGCCACGTTGGCGCTGTTCGTCGTGATGCTGATCAACTTCCGATGGAAGATATCCGCCCACCTGACAGGCATGGGCGGTCTCATAGGCGGCGTGATGAGCCACTACCTGGTCGGACCGGGCGGACCGTCATGGCTGCCGATCGTGCTGCTCGCCGTGACGCTATTACTAATGTACGCGCGCCTGTACGTGCGTGCACACAACTCCATGCAAGTTGTTGCCGGTTTCCTCTTGGGACTTGCTATGACTCTGCTGCCAAACTTGATAATGATGTATGTGGTGTAAGAGAACAAGATATTTGCTGCTGATGCTGCTGTGTGCCGTGATGAGTACACATGCGGCTGAACTGAGCGACAGTTCGCGCGTGTCGCTGCTGACCTGCACTCCGGGTGAAGAACTCTATGCGCGATACGGGCACACCGCCCTGTTGGTAGCCGATCCGGCCCAGGATTTGGAAGTGGTGTTCAACTATGGGATTTTCGACTTCAATGTGGATCATTTCTACTATAAGTTCGTCAAGGGCGAGACCTACTATCAGTTGGGCGCGGAAGTGTATCGTCAGTTCATGCTGGCCTATGCGATGGATGATCGTCGCGTCTTCGAACAGGAACTGAACCTGACGCGCGACCAACGGCAGGCCGTGTTCAATGCCCTCCTGGAAAACTACAAGCCGGAGAACCGTGAGTACCTGTACAACTTCGTCTTCGACAACTGCGCCACTCGCCCGCTGGCCATCATCGAACAGGCGATAGGCGACTCGATACGCTCCACATACCGCGGCTATCAGGGACTGACTTATCGTGAGTTTATCAGCCATTATACCCGTACGTCGTCTTGGGCGGACTTCGGCATCAACATGATCTTCGGCTGCCGTGCGGACGAGAAAATGGACGGACGGAAGAACCTGTTCCTGCCGGAAGAACTGATGAACTATATGGCTGCGGCTACCTTGCCTTCGGGCGAGCCGCTCATAAAGAAACAGGATGTTGAGCCCTTTGAGATCAAGCAAGTACCATGGTATGCCACTTGGTATGTGGGCGTGGCGATGTTCTTTGTGATTATGCTGGTTATCACCCGTATCGACAAGCACCGCGGACATATATCGTGGTGGCTGGATATCGTGTTGGGAATCGTCTATCTGCTGTTGTTGGCATTGGTCGTCTTCCTGCGTTATTATTCCATTCATCCCCTTGTGGGCTTTAACTGGCGGCTGCTTTTGCTGCCCATATTACACCTATGCGCACGCTTAAGTTATATCTCTCATTCCTGATCGCCCTGCTGCCCTTGCTGCAGATTCGGGCGCATACCCTGCCGCGACTGACCGTCGTGGTGGTCGTTGACGGCATGGATGTCACCAACCTCCAGCGTCTTCGTCCGTACTGGGCACCGGGAGGTTTTCGCACCATCATGGAGAAAGGTGCGTCAGGCATGTGCCGCTACGAGCACCTGGTTTATGGAGGTGACGAGACAACAGCTACGCTAATGACAGGCACCCTGCCTGCTTCGCACGGCTACTCCATGTCGGCGTATTTCTCCCGTTCGGACCGCGCGACACATTCTACACTGGAAGACCTTCAGGCCAAAGGCATCGGCACCTCGCTCCGTATCTCGCCGCGCAGTATCAATACGCCGACCCTGACCGACATGATACGTCTGCGCTACGGTCAGCACGCACAGCTGTACGCCATCGGTATCCATCCCGAGACCACCGTGCTGATGGCGGGGCATTCCGCCAACGGCTGTTGCTGGATAGAGGCTGCCCAGAATCGCTGGAGCACCACTTCGTTCTATTCGCAAGGTCTGCCGGGTGCGGCGGACGACCATAACAGCAACGGCCGTTTCCGTGAGATAGCCTCGCAAATATGGCGGCCGTCCATGCCTCTTGATCTGTACAGCTCGCCTACTGCGCAGGAACTCAAGAAAGGCTTCTCCTACAGCGGTGCGGCAACGCTTGACCGTTCGCCGGTGGCCAACGAACTGGTCGTTGACTTGGCTCTTCGTCTGCAAGAAGCCAAACGGCTTGGAGAGGATCAGGTGCCTGACATGCTTCTGCTGGAACTGACAACCACGACGCCGGCTGCTGTGTCCGACCGTATCCAGACGGCCGAACAGGAGGACATCTACCTGCGGCTGAACGAACAGTTGGGAACGCTTATTCAGACGCTTCGCAGCCGTCTGGGTAATTCAAATGTGGATTTTCTGCTCGTCGGACGTCCCATATACGGCATAGGCGAGACGGCCATGCAGCAAGCCAAACTGCAGGTGCAGTCGTTCGACTGCGACCGGATGGCCGCCCTGACAAGCACCTATCTCATGGCGCTGTACGGCAGCGAACGATGGGTGGACGGTGCCTACGGACAAGCGCTCTTCCTCAACCGTTCGCTGATATCCCAGAAGCGGCTGTCGCTGCAGGAAATACAGCGCCGTGCAGCAGAATTTGTCAGCGAGTTTGAAGGAGTGCGTGCCGCTTTCCCGCAGAACGAACTGCTCTACAGCGACCTGCGCCACTCGCTCAGCAAACGCCATCAGGGCGATGTTTGCTTCGAACTGGAACGCCAGTGGGTGGTCAAGGAGGACAGCCGGCGCGCGCTCGACCTCGTCGTGGAGGCTTCGCCGCAGAGTCCGGTATTCATCCTCTCACAGTACAGCCCCCGTCTGCCGGAGCAGATACGGGCGGAAGAGTTCCTGTCGCTGTTCGGACTGTGAGCCGTGCGGATGACACAACGAAAAACAAATGACTAAACAGTAAAACATATGATACTCTACGAAATCAAAGTACATTACGATCGCCAGACAGGCGAAGACAATCCGGGCAAGGTCAAAGAGACTTACTTGGTCGAAGGACTCAATTGTGCCGATGTGGAAAACCGTTTGATGGATGAGCTGAAGCCGCTCATCTTCGGCGACTGCGAGGTGCCGGTCTGCAAGAAAGTGCAGTACTACGACATCGTTCCTTCGCCGGAAGCCGACCGCTGGTACAAAGCGCGCGTGGAACTGATCACCGTCGAGGACAACGGTAAGGAGACACGCAAAACGGTTTCCATCTTAGTGCAGGCCACGACTATTGACTTCGCGCTGAAGAATCTCCGCCAGCACTTGGCTTCGCTTGACTGCGAGATAGTATCCATCCAGCGTTCGCCTATCTTGGAATTCTATCGTGCCGTGAACTGAAATGGAGCCGCTGCAGTTTGACATACCGGCTATCGTCCGCGAGAAAGCACCCAATGCCCATGTGCCCGGCTTTGTGCTCCGCTATCTGGAGCGCATCACGCATGTGGAGCAGATGAACCGCTTCCTCCGCAACAATCCCGACTTGCACGGCTATCCGTTTATCCGCAAAGTCATAGCCGAAGAACTCAACTGCACTGCATCCATCACGGGGCTGGAGAATATCCCGCAGGACAACCGGCCTGTCATCTTCGTCGGAAACCACCCGTTGGGCGGATTAGACGGCATGATTATTGCTCAGATGATCCACGAACACCGGCCGCTACCGCTGCGTGTGATAGTCAACGACCTGCTGATGTTTATGCGTCCGATAGCCGAACTGTGGGTGCCTATCAGCAAACTGGGCGGGCAGAGTAGGGAATATGCCCGCCAATATCAGGCCGCCTGGGAAGCGGAGCAGGACATCCTGACTTTCCCCGCCGGTGCCTGTTCGCGCAGGCAACGGATTGACGGGAAGTGGCAGATACGCGACCTGGAGTGGCAGAAGAGCTTTATACAGAAAGCCCAGCAGTACAAACGCGATGTCATACCCGTCTATTTTGAGGGACATAACTCGCGTTTCTTTTACCGCCTCGCATACTGGCGCAAACGCCTTGGAATAAAACTGAATATAGAGATGCTCTATCTGGTGGACGAGATGTACGGCGCTAACGGACAGCATTTTACCGTACATGTCTTGCCGCCTATACCATATACCACCTTCGATGCCTCGCGCAGTCCGAAAGAGTGGGCAGAATACGTAAAAAATATAGTCTATGCAAGCAATCATACCGGCTGTTGAACGCCAAATCCTGAAGAATGAATTGGAGGGCCATCTGCTTCGTCCGTCAAACAAAGCGGGAAACCTCATTTATGATATTACCGCACACGACGCACCGAACGTGATGCGCGAGATAGCGCGTCTGCGTGAGATCAGTTACCGTGACGGCGGAGGTGCGACGGGCAAAGAGATGGACATGGACGAAATGGACACCATGCCCCGTCCGTATCACCAACTCATCGTCTGGGATCCGGAGCACGAAGAGATAGTAGGCGGCTATCGCTACCTGCTGGGGCATGAAGCTGAGTTGCGCAAGAACGAACACGGTGAGAAACAGCCGTTTATCACCTCGGCGCACCTGTATCATTACTCCGAACAATTTATCCGCAACTACCTGCCGCATGTCATTGAGTTCGGCCGCGCCTTTGTGCAACCGATGTATCAGACGCGCGAGATGGGTGTCAAGGCGCTCTTCGCATTGGATAATATATGGGACGGAATAGGTGCCATCATGCACAACAACCCCGATATATACTATATGTTGGGCAAAGTGACAATCTATCCCTCGTATCCCGCCGAGGCGCGCGAACTGATTTATACCTATCTCGACCGTTATCACCGTGGCGACGCCGATCTGTTTGCGCCCTATCATCCGCTCGCTATCTCCGAGGAGGCAAACCGTATAGCCGACTCGTTCTATCATGGCGATGACAAGCAGGAGAACTACAAACTGCTGCTGCAGCGTCTGCGTGAGTTGGGAACCGTTATCCCGCCGATGTTCTCCGCCTATCTCAACCTGACCAACGACCTGCTTTTCTTCGGCAACGCCATGAACGACGAGCTCGCCAACGTCTATGAGACGGGCATCATGGTGGATCTGCACACCGTTTATGAGGAAAAGAAGATCCGATACATCAATCCGTACGTCGAATGGCTTCAATCGAAGAACGCATAAGAGATATTCGCACGCAGATACCGGACGATGTTAATCTGGTGTGTGTCAGCAAGTTCCATCCAGCGGAAGCGGTGCTTGAAGCCTATCGTGCAGGGGAACGTGATTTCGGGGAGAGCCGCGTGCAGGAATTGGCGAAAAAAGTGCCTCTTTTGCCCCAAGATATTCGCTGGCATTTCATCGGGCACCTGCAGACTAACAAGGTGCGCGAACTGCTGCAGCTACGTCCGTATCTGATTCAATCCATCGATTCAGAACGCATCTTGCAGGCAGTCAACGACGAGGCCCGGAAGCAGGGAATAGTGCAAAATGTTCTGCTCGAAGTACATGTGGCGCGCGAAGAAACCAAATCCGGTTTTCTGCCCGAGGAACTCCCGACGGTTTTTGCCTCGCTTGATACCTATCGCAATATATCGGTGCTCGGACTGATGGGCATGGCAACCAATACGGACGACGAACAGGAGATTCGGCGGTGTTTTCGGCAACTCCGTATGTTGCAACAGCAGTATGGACTGACGACGCTGTCCTGCGGGATGTCCGACGACTTCCCTGCTGCTGTCGAGTGTGGTAGCACCATGATACGTGTCGGCTCCGCCATCTTCGGTGAACGGATGTACACCAAGCAGGAGCAGTTGCGTGCTTTCTTCTTTGATATGGACGGCGTGTTGTTTGACAGCATGCCGTATCACGCGGCGGCATGGGAAGAAGTCATGACGCGCCATAACTTGCATTTTACGGCGCAGGACGTCTATATCAACGAGGGCAGAACAGGGCAGTCGGTCATTCACGAAGCCATTACGACCTTGGAGCACCGCGAACCGACGGAAGAAGAGATATGGGCGATTTACCGCGAGAAAAACGAAGCTTTCTCGCGTCGCGGCGAAGCCAAACCGATGAAAGACGTAGAGCGTGTGCTGAATCTGTTGCGCGAGCGAAAACGCGCGATATGGATCGTGACAGGCAGCGGACAGCGTAGCCTCTTCAATCGGCTGGATACGTATTTCCACGGGATATTTGCGCCCGAACGGATGGTGACTGCCTATGATGTGGAGCGCGGCAAGCCGGATCCGGAACCTTATCTGAAGGCGTGGGAACGCAGCGGTTTTCAGAAAGAGCAGTGCTGCGTGATAGAGAATGCGCCGCTGGGTGTACGCGCCGGAAAAGCTGCGGGACTCTATACCATTGCGGTCAATACGGGGCCGCTGCCGGACGAGATGCTTCGGAAAGAGGGCGCCGATCAGGTTTTTCCGGACATGAATGCCCTGTATAATTGGCTGACTGCCAAGTGATTCGTTTGCTATTTGCGGAATTGCAGCATTTGCCATTCGCCGCGTGTGTGCTGTGCAAGAAATTGCAGTCCGTGGCGTTCCGCTTCGGTGCATAATGCAGGGCAGTCGTCCGCCAGGAAACCACTTAACCAGAGTTCGCCGTCCGGTCGCAGACATTGTGCATATACGGGCATCTGCGCAAGAAGGATATTGCGGTGGATGTTGCTCAGGATAAGGTCATAACTACCGCAAGGCGGTGTATCACCCAGCCTCACGTCTATCTCTGCTCCGTTCATCGCGGCATTCTCGCGTGTATTCACGACCGATTTGTCATCGATATCGACGGCAACAACTCTTTCTGCACCCCGTTTTGCCGCCATAATAGCCAGTACACCTGTGCCGCACCCGTTGTCAAGCACGGTGAGGCCGCTCAAATCACGTGCCATCAGTTCGTCGATCATCATGCTGGTCGTCTCATGATGTCCGGCGCCGAAAGCGCAATGCGGCACGATACGTACGCCCATCGGCAGTTCCTGTACGGGGTGCTCTGCCTCCCATGCGGCATTCCAGTTCCTGTCCGGACAAGATTCCACCCGTATCAATCGTGCATTTCTTCTCCGGGCAACAAATGCCTCTATGTCATTCTTGTTCTGCTCCCATTTTTCGGACGGAAGATAATATTCGGACTCATATCCGTCAAAAGCACTTCCTTTGGCAACAATGGTATCAATACCGTAATGAGCCAGCTCCTGGTCAAAGATATCTTGTTGCCATTCTTCCTCAAAGGAGGTTTTAATGTGTAAAAAGTGATATCGCATCTCCTACTAAATAATTGCTTCCTCCAATAAAGATGGCATCGTCTGCTGCCGCATGTTCCCTGGCATACCCTAACGCCTCTTCGGGATTTTCAATGGCTATCCCTTCTTTGCCCCAAAGCGCCAGCATCTCTTGTGCTGAACGGGCGCGCTGTGTGTGGGGAGCCGTGAAGATATAATGAAACCGTTCTTCGTCCGGCAACAGCTTCATAACGAGTTCAGTATCCTTGTCGTTGACCATGCCGAAGACAATCCAGACATGCGGATTCTTCAGTTCGCGCAATTGGCGAGCCACGTATTGGATGCCGTGGCTGTTATGGCCTGTGTCGCAAATGGTGAGCGGGTGTTCGGCAAGCGTCTCCCATCTTCCGCGCAGCCCGGTCATGGTGCATACATGCTTGAAACCATCGGCGATGGCAGAAGTAGGAACGCGGGAACCTGACTGATGGCTGCCGAGGGCTCTCAACGCGACAAAAGCTGTTTGCAGGTTTTGCTCCTGGTAGTTGCCTTTGAGTTCGCATTCCGGCGCATAGCGCAGCCGTGTACGGCGCAGGTACTCGTGCTGATCGGCGAAATATATCGGTGTATCGCATTCCTGTGCGCGGCGGAGGAATACATTCATCGTTGCGGGATGTGTCTCGCCGATGATGCACGGCACGCCGGGCTTGATGATGCCGGCTTTTTCCTGTGCTATCTTCTGGAGTGTATGCCCCAGAAACTCCGTGTGATCCATGCCGATATTGGTAATGACCGAGAGCAGAGGCGTGATGATGTTGGTCGCATCCAACCGGCCGCCGAGTCCTGTCTCAATGACGGCAATATCGACCTGTTCGCGGGCAAAATAGTCCATCGCCATGCCAAATGTGGTCTCGAAGAACGAGGGACGGAGTTGGTCCAGGAAACGACGATGGGTCGCCACCCATTCTGAGACTGCCGCCTCCGGTATCATCTGGCCATTGATGCGTATCCGCTCGCGGAAATCCACGAGGTGAGGGCTGGTATAAAGTCCGACGCGCATTCCGGCGGCCTGCAGCGCGGCAGCGATGAGGTGCGACGTGCTGCCCTTGCCGTTTGTGCCCGCTATATGTATGGAACGCACGCGCGCGTGAGGGTTGCCGAGATGAGCCATCAGGGCAACGGTGTTGTCCAAGCCCGGTTTGTAAGCCGCGCTGCCTGTCAGATGGAAGACGGGTAGCGAGGCATAGAGATAGTCGATGGCTTCGGCGTAGGTCATTTGACAATCAGTTGGAGCACGCCGTCCATCTGCTTGAGTTGCAGCCAGTGGTAGAAGGCGTGGTCGATATGTACTTTGTTTTTCTTGACCATGAATGTCAGGGCGGTCTTCTGTTGCTCATCCACTACTTGCAGGTTCAGCGTTATCTCGCCCGGGTGCTTGTCGCACATATCTGCCAATTCGTCCACCAAGTCGGGCGTTATCTTGTCGAGCGGGATCTGTAGTGTCAGTTTCTCGAGGTGGCGGCGTTGCACGTCGTTCAATAGTTCCACTTGGCTGATGACGAGTTCAAACTCAGCCTGATCGTCGGGTTTCTCTTTGAACCATTTCTGTCCCATACCGCGCTGCTGTATCTGGCCGGTGACATAGACGTAGCGGTCTGGTTTGAGCAAGGCGGCACACTGTTCGTAGGCCTGACCGAACAGCACAAAGCGGAAACTGCCCGTATAGTCCTCGATGACATATTGCCCGTAGGCGTTGCCGCGTTGTGACGTCTTGTCTGTCGCCTCGGTGATGATGCCGGCAAAATGAATCGGCTGGTTCTTGTATTTTGCAATAAACTCTTCGGGAGTGATTTTCTGCTCGGTCTCTTCTTCCTCGTTTTCCTCCTGAGGAGCGGCAGCGGCTTTGCGTGCTTCGGGAGTACGCCATCCGTCGAAGCGGTTGAGTTCTTCGGCTGTCAGCGAGCACATCTCGCGCACCTCAAACTCATATTCATCCAGCGGGTGTGCCGACAGGAAAATGCCGATCAGCGACTTCTCGGTGTTGAGCCGTTCGATGGTGTTCCAACGTGATGCACGGGGCAGTTCGGGTTTCTGTATCTCGATGGCTTCGTCGCCGAACATGCCGAAGAGCGAGTTCTCCTGCTGCTGTTTGTCTTGCTGGTAACGGTTGCCGTAGCGCATCAGCGTCTCCAGTACGTTTTCGCCTTTGCTGTTCACTCCAACGAGTTGTTCGCGGTAGATGTCCTCAAAGCAGTCGAACGCGCCCGACAAAGCCAGCGACTCGACCGTCTTGCGGTTGCATGCTTGCAGGTTGACGCGCTCCAAGAAGTCGAAGATATTCTTGTACTTGCCGTTCTTCTCACGCTCCGTAATGATGGCTTCTACAGCCCCTTCGCCGACACCTTTGATGCCGCCAAGTCCGAAGCGGATGTCGCCCTCTTTGTTGACGGTGAAGTTCAGTTCCGACTCGTTGACGTCCGGCTCCAGCACTTGGATGCGCATCGCTTTGCACTCGTCCATGAACTTGGTTACTTCCTTGATGTCATCCTTGCTGACCGTTAGGTTCGCAGCCATGAATTCGGCGGGGTAGTGGGCTTTGAGATAAGCCGTCTGGTAGGCAACCCAGGAATAGCAGGCGGCGTGCGACTTGTTGAAGGCGTACGAGGCGAATTTCTCCCAGTCATGCCAAATCTTGTCTAATACTTTCAGGTCGTAGCCGTTTTTCTTGCCGCCTGTCATGAACTTGCCTTTCAGCTGTTCCAGGATGGTCATCTGCTTCTTACCCATGGCTTTACGCAGCTTGTCGCTCTCGCCGCGGGTGAAGTCTGCCAACAGGCGGCTCAGCAGCATGACTTGCTCCTGATAGACCGTTACGCCGTACGTGTCCTTCAGGTATTTCTCCATGACGGGGATGTCGTATGTCACGGGTTCCTGCCCTTGTTTGCGGCGGATAAACTGCGGGATGTAATCCATCGGTCCGGGGCGGTAGAGCGCGTTCATGGCAATCAGGTCGCCCATGACGGTCGGCTTCAACTCTTTCATGTACTTGCGCATACCGGCCGACTCAAACTGGAAGACGCCTATCGTCCTTCCCTCTTGGAACAGACGGTAGGTCTCCGGGTCGTCGATGGGGATATGGTCGATGTCAATGTCTATGTTGTGGGTCTTCTTGACGTTCGCAAGACATTCCTTGATGATCGTCAGCGTGATAAGCCCGAGGAAGTCCATCTTGATCAGCCCGACTGACTCCACGACATGTCCGTCGTATTCGGTTACCAGTACGCGTTTGTGCGTCAGTTTGTCCTCTACGCTGGAGAGTGGCGCGAAGTTCGTCAGGTCGTCCGCTCCGATGATGACGCCGCAAGCATGAACGCCCACTTGCCGGATGGTGTCCTCCAGTTGTTTGGCGTACTCCAACATGCTGCGCAGTTCGGGCTCGCCGTTGCGGTAGATGTCGCGCAGTTCCTCCACGTATTTGTAGCAGTTCTTGAGGTTCACTTTGGGCGACTTACCTTTCTCGTCCTTGATGTTGTCCGGGAAACCGCGGTCGGGGATATACGTCTTTATCTCGTTCACCACGCTCAGGGGGACGCGCTGCACACGCCCAACATCTGCTATTGCCGACTTGGCAGCCATCTTGCCGTAGGTGATGATGTGAGCCACGTGTGTCTCGCCGTATTTCTTGCTCACCCAGTCAAGCACTTTGCCGCGTCCTTCGTCGTCGAAGTCCGTATCGATATCGGGCAGAGAGATACGGTCTGGATTCAGGAAACGCTCGAACAGTAAGTCGTATTTGAGCGGGTCGAGGTCGGTAATCCGCAGACAATAAGCCACTACCGAGCCGGCAGCCGATCCGCGACCCGGACCGACGCTGACGCCCAATTCTTCGCGGGCGGCACGGATAAAGTCCATGACGATCAGAAAATAGCCCGGAAAACCCATAGAGATAATCGTATTCAACTCAAACTCAATGCGTTCTTTCAGTACATCGTCCTTCTCCAGCCGCTCTTTGCCGTAGCGTTTCAGCGCACCTTCCATCGTCAGGTGACGTAGGTACGCACTCTCTAATTGCAGACGGCTGCCGAACTGCTCTTCCGTGCCGAACTCCTCCGGGATGGGGAACTTGGGCATAATAGGGTCGGAGTCGATGTCGTAAATCTCCACTTTGTCGGCTATCTCCTGCGTGTTCTGTAGTGCTTCGGGGATGTCACGGAAGATGCTTTCCATCTCTTCCGGCGTCTTGAGCCACTCCTGCTTGGTATAATGCATGCGGTCCGGGTCATCCACATAGTGGTTGGTACTCAGGCATATCAGTCGGTCGTGCGCCTCTGCGTTCTCTTCGTCCACAAAGTGCGAGTCGTTCGTTGCAATCAGTTTGATGTCGTATTTGCGAGCCAATGCAATCAGCACGGGATTCACCTCTTTCTGACGCTGATAGACATCCTGGTCGCCGCCCGGCTTCTGCGTCTCATGGCGCTGCAATTCGATATAATAGTCCTCGCCAAACAGGTTCTTGAACCAGCGGACGGTCTCTTCCGCTTCTGCATATATTCCTTGCTCAACGGCTTCTTCCGGGCTGATTCCCGACGGCTGACGGCTGAATGAATTCAGTATCTTCTGCGGCAGTTCGCCGCCCAGACAGGCCGACGAGCACATAATGCCCTCGTGATACTGTTCCAGCAACTCTTTGTCGATACGCGGCGTGTAGTTGAAGGCATCGGACATAAAGCCGGCACTCACTATCTTGCATAGGTTCCGGTAGCCCTGCATGTTCTTGGCCAACAGGATCAGGTGCCAGCCCGAACGGTCGATCAGGTACGTCCGTCCTTCGCCGTTGGTGGCTTTGTCGTCTTTCATTGAGTGGCGTCCGCGGCGGGCACAGTAAGCCTCGCAGCCTACGATGGGTTTGAACGGCACGAACGTTTCGCCGTTATCTTCGCACGCGGCTTTGCGGTCTTTGTTGATCTTCTTGCAGTAGTCAAGCAGCTCTTTGATGCCGTACATATTGCCGTGGTCGGTCAGCGCCACGGCGTGCATGCCGGTACGAACGCATTTGTCCACGATGTCCGTCACTTTCGACATCCCGTCTAATACGGAGTAATGCGAGTGTACATGTAAGTGTGTAAAATCCATAACATCTCAATTTGACTGCAAAGTTACGAAAAAAAATCCATATACGCAAATAAATTTGCATAATTCGAAAAAAAGCTGTACCTTTGCACCGCAAAACGGAAAATGGTTCAACCGAAAAACAAACGACAAATGCAAAACGACCAGGCAGTAAATCATATGGATATCTCCGTAATAGTACCTCTTTTCAACGAGGAGGAGTCGCTCCCGAAGCTCTACGAGTGGATTGCGCGCGTGATGAAAGAGAACAAGTTCTCCTACGAAGTCATCTTCGTCAACGATGGCTCGACGGATGGTTCATGGCATGTTATTCAGGAGCTTAACCGTCAGGATGACAAGCACATACACGGCATCTGTTTCCGTCGCAACTACGGCAAGTCGGCGGCGCTCTATTGCGGTTTCAAGGCCGCGCAGGGCGACGTCGTGATTACCATGGATGCCGACTTGCAGGACTCGCCCGACGAGATTCCCGAGCTCTATCGGATGATACGCGAAGAGGGCTATGACCTCGTATCCGGCTGGAAGCAGAAGCGCTACGACAACAAGCTCACCAAGAACTTGCCATCCAAACTCTTCAACGCTACCGCACGACGCGTCACAGGCATCCGGCTCCACGACATGAACTGCGGACTCAAGGTCTATCGCCTGGAGGTGGTCAAGAATATCGAAGTCTTCTCCGAGATGCACCGTTATATACCGTATCTGGCTAAGAATGCGGGATTTACCAAGATCGGCGAGAAAGTGGTGCAGCATCGCAAACGTGAGTTCGGCGTCTCCAAATTCGGTCTCAACCGCTTCGTCAACGGCTATCTCGACTTGCTGACGCTCTGGTTCCTCAACCGTTTCGGCAAGCAGCCGATGCACTTCTTCGGACTTGTCGGAAGCCTGATGTTCTTTATTGGTTTTGTGGCGGTTATAGTGGTCGGCTCGATGAAGCTGTATGCCATCGCTCATCATGTGCGCGCGATGCTCGTGGGCGTGAATCCTTATTTCCATATTGCGATACTGATGATGATTCTGGGCTGTATGCTCTTCCTCGCGGGCTTCCTCGCGGAGATCGTCATCCGCAACTCGCCTTCGCGTAACGATTACCTGATTCGGGAGGAAATCTGATGACCATTGCCGACCAAGTCAATACCATCGAACGGGCGTTGGGCGAACGGATGTTGCACCATGCTTTCAGCATCCTGCATACCTGGGTGCACGAGCTTGGATTGCCTCATTATCAGGACAGAATGGCGCAGTTGCTTGACAATTACGACAGGCTATTCGATTATTATCTCTCTGCCGACGATCCCGAGCGTGAGGAGATGTTGGACAAGCTGACGTATCAGGCTTATCTGCTCGTGGACGATGTCTATGCCGATGTC
Source organism: Paludibacteraceae bacterium (assembly GCA_017425065.1). Classification (GTDB taxonomy): domain Bacteria; phylum Bacteroidota; class Bacteroidia; order Bacteroidales; family Paludibacteraceae; genus Colicola. Next base: position 2,797 of record JAFPJV010000031.1, on the reverse strand, counting down.
CGTCTGCGTCGTGGTTTGTCGCCGCAGATGATCGGCTACAATCCCGATAACTTGCAGAGTGTCATGCAGTATTTCAATTCCTGCGTGCATCTCCAGGAGGAAGACCTGCGTTGGTTTGCCAACTTGGTGGAAGACCCGGAGCGCCAGATGATGGCGATGCTGACCATCCAGTCACTTAGCATCAACCTGCGCGAGTGCTTCAACGAGGAGGCGATGCTGGCACTTATCGAGGCGATGAATTCCGAGGTGGAGCAGGTGGCGATTCATGCGACGAGTGCCGTGATTTTCCTGCTCGCTCATTACGATGTGCGCGTGGATTATTTCCACCAGATGCAGGGCGATTTTCTCAATGCGATAGGCGATGGTACGGATGCCTTTGAGACGATGGTTCAGTATATCGAACTTTGCCGTCCCTCTGTGGTTTCCCGCCGGAAGCAGACGGCGGAGGAGACGCTGAATCAGTTGCTCCATCTCATGCAGACGCCGCCAGAGAAACGCACCCGCGAAGATGCCTTGGTGACGCTCTTGCCCGAATCGGAACGCGAATACATGCAGGGCATTGTGGCTATCCTGCCCGACACATGGGTCTTCCATGTGCTCGTCGAGGATAACGAGGAACGCGAGAGCAGGGTGGAGGAGAGTTACCTGAAGATCGGGCGTCTCGAACCGATGCTTGAACGGCTGCCCGAAGCCGAACGATGGCTCGTGGAGCGGCTGCGTTCCGACAAGGCCAACGCACTCGACTACCTCAACTACGGCCATTGCTGTTTTCTGCGCGGCGACCGCATGATGGCGTTCGAGAGCTATCGTCAGGCGCGTAAGATGTGCGACTCGTTACGCTCTTTCTATAATATCTTCCGGCCCGACCGCGGCTTCCTCGTCGATCGGGGCATTCCGTTGGAGCAGGTCTATATGATGGAGGACCAGATTATCCGCTCAGAAGGCGACGCCTAAACCGGCATCGATAAACTCCGCACGCACGCCGTGTGTCTTCAGTCCAAGCTGTACGAACATATGGTCAAGTACATGATACTTGAGCACAAACTGCATGTAGCACCAGCCGTCCTGGTAGTTGCTTGCTTTCGAGAAATCATAGCTGTAGAAGATGCCGCGGTCGAGTGTTGTCCCTGCTTGGTCGGCGGCTTTGGCTTCGGCGTACGGCTCCAGGTTCTTGATCGGGTCGTATAGATAGAAGCCGACATGAATACCTGCCGTCAGTCGTCCGATGATGAATTCCGGTTGTAGACTCATGCCCACGCGGAAGCAGTTCGCCGTCTTGCTTTCTTTCAGATAGGTCTTGCCGAAATGTGTTTCCGGCGCATCGGGATTCGCGGCGGCAAACTCGCGGCTCACGCAAGCATAATAGCCGTCGTAGAAGCCGTCCACGCCTAATCCCACGCGGAAGATACTCACCGGCACCCAGTAAGCCGCCAGTTTCACCGTGGCGGCGCCGAAGAACTGCATCTTCGGGTAGTTGTCGGCGTAGTAGTTTTGTTTCGCGCCACCCGTCGCACTCAGTTCCACAGCCCATGGCTTATCCACACCGTCATACAGCTTCCGAGGCACATCCGGCTCCGGCTCATTTTCCATTTTCCATTTTCCATTTTCCATTTCCGGTGTATACCGGAGTCCCACTTCTCCGCCGAATATATTGTATCCCGCATTCGGGTGCATGAAGCTGCCGTTGCTGATATGCTGCCAGCCGCCGTTCACGGTAATAGCCCAGCCGTCTTTGATCGGAAAATCCATATACAGTTGCAACGCCAGATAGGCATTCAGTATCGATCCGATCGACCAGTTGGCACCTGTATGGTCTTTGTACGGAGCTGCCCCCTCGTAGGTGTTTTTGTATCGTTTTGTTACGGCGGCGACTCCCACGGAGGGACGCAGACCGATGCCGAAATGCGTGCCGCTGTAGAACGGCTGGTTCATGTAGCCGTATAGTGCGAAAGCTGAACCTAACTTGCTTTCGTTGCCCAGGTTCAGATAACTCAGTCCGATACCTACCGATGCATTGTTCCATTGTTGCAAACAATGCCATTTGCCTGTCGGCAGAAACTCCACGCCGAAGCTGCCGCCCAATACGGGACGCTGGATGAATTCATCCACTTTCCCGTCCGGCATCATCATGCCCGCCATGCCCGACAGCCGGTATGCCATCGGAGGCACCGCTTTTTTCCGTCCCGCACTATCCGTCTTTGCCATGCTTTCTGTCTGCGCCGCACTTGCCACGCTTTCTATCCGCGCCGCACTTGCCATGCTTTCCGTCTTCGCCACGTTTGCCACGCTTTCTATCTGCGCCGCACTTGCCACGCTTTCCGTCTTCGCCGCACTTGCCACGCTTTCCGTCTTCGCCGCGTTTGCCACGCTTTCTATCTGCGCCGCACTTGCCACGTTTTCCGCCGCTTGCATTCCTCCTGCCAATGCTGTCAGCAGGATTGCTATATAGATGCTCTTTCTCATTCCGCTTTTGTTGCCTTTTTTATTATCGCTTTTATGCGCTTTTTCATTTCTGCTTTTATGCGCTTTTTATTTCCGCTTGCAAAGTTACGGCTTTTTTCGCATCTATGCAAATTATTTTGCAAAAAACTGCATTTTCCCCCTTTGTATCGACCATATATGGGCGATCCCTCCGTGCCTTTTTCTTGCCCGCCTTTTTTATCTTTTCGTATTGGCGGAATGTACTCAATCAAAAACGTTCTTTTGATTGAGTACATTCCGCCAATACGAAAAGATAAAAAAGGCGGAATGTACTCAATCAAAAACGTTCTTTTGCGGATGGGGAACGCAAAAGTAC
>JAFPJV010000030.1 GCA_017425065.1 Paludibacteraceae bacterium | reverse complement strand
TCTCAGCCTACCTCTCTCCAAAGTCACCTCATTTGACGCGGTGAAATACGCCATTGAGAAAGAGGATTACAAGCGGCGTCTGGCTTTTGTCAGCCAACTGAAACCTTCTAACATGGCTACTGCTATGTATTTTAATAAGAAAGGTATTCCGTATTAATTTTTAAAAACTTCTATAATATGAACTTTACACACTTACACGTCCATTCTAATTATTCACGCTTTGACGGCTTGGCAAAGTATAGAGACATTGTGGACAAATGTATCGCGACCGGTATGAACGCGGTTGCTCTGACCGATCATGGCAATATGTGCGGTATCAAGGAACTGTTCGACTATTGCAAGTTAATTAACGAGGAGCGCAGTCTGGACGGCATTAAGCCGTTCATCCCTATCGCTGGAGTTGAGGCGTACTGCGCCCGCCGCAGTCGTCATTTGATGTCCGACGCAGTAGACCGAGGTGGGTGGCATGTCATCCTATTAGCCAAGAACAAGACCGGCTATCAGAACCTCTGCCGTCTTGTTTCTGCAAGCAATCAGGAAGATGCTTTCTTCGTTGTTCCTCGCATCGATCACGAACTGCTGGAGCAGTATCACGAAGGCATCATCTGTTGCTCCGCTTGTATTGGAGGTGAACTGCCGCAGAAAGTGCTTGCAGGTTTGCAGTCCGGCGACATGGCTGAAGCTCGCAGAACATTGGAGTGGTTCAAGAACCTATTTTGCGATGATTATTACATCGAGATTCAGCGTCACGAAACGCACAGAAGAGGGGCTAATCGCCAAACCTTCAAGTTGCAGTCTGCTATCAATCCCGTGCTGATAGATCTTGCACATGAGTACGGCGTGAAAGTCATCTGCTCGAATGACTGTCATTTTATAAACAAGGATGATGCCGACGCACAGGATCTTCTCATGTGTTGCCAATCTAACAAGAAGGTCGAGGATAAAGACCGGATTCGGTACTCCAAACAGGAATGGATCAAATCCCCGCAGGAGATGGAAGCCATCTTCAGTGACCTGCCTGAAGCACTCGCCAACACGCAGGAGATAGTCGATAAGGTCGAGCTATACGACATTGAGCGTGCGCCCGTTTTGCCAAAGTTGGAACTTCCGGTATCTCCTTCGGAATATCTGCGCCAACAAGTGATGCAGGGAGGCATTGAGCGTTATGGCGCAGCATTCGTCCAATCGTCTGCGTTCACGCATCGCGTCGAAACGGAACTCCAGACAATATGCGCAAATGAAGAGACGGTGTCCTATCTTCTTATCGTTGCTGACTTGGTGAACACTGCACGCCAAATGGATATCGCAGTTGGACCGGGTCGTAACTCCGCTGCGGGTTCACTCGTGTTGTACTGCCTCAAGATAACCAACATCGACCCGCTGAAATATGGTTTGCTCTTTGAGCGTTTCTATAACGATACAAGCACCTTGCCGGACATCGATTTGGATGTCGAGGATTGTGAACGCGAAAGGCTCGTAGATTATCTTATGCAGAAATACGGAAAAGAGCATGTTGCCCATATCTTCATGCCTTACACACAAGATTCTATCCGCAGAACCTCCTTCCACGCTTGCGGTATTGCGCTATCCGGAGAAGATTTGAGTAACGTACTTCCCTTGTGTTCGGTTGAGGGCAGACACTCCAGCAAACGAGTTATCGTTACGAGTTATCGCGACAGAGCCTTAGAGTCTGTGGGAGTTGTGAAGTTGGATATCTTGGGCTTATACATTCCGACAATAATCAAACGCTGTCTGCACAACATCAAGCGGGTGCATGGCATTGATCTTGACATCAACACCATCTCCTTGGACGACGAACTAACATTCCGACTTTTCCAAGAAGGTCGTACGGTTGGAGTGATACAATTCGAATCGGAAGGTTTGCAGGAGTATTTGCGAGAACTCGTTCCGAATACTTTTGAAGAACTCATTGCGATGAATGCCATGTACCGCCCTGGGCCGATGGATAATATTTCGCACTATATCGCTCGCAAGAAAGGTTTTGAGTCAATCTCTTTCTGTCATCCTGTTATCGAAGATATCCTCAAAGAGACGCGCGGTATAATCGTCTATCAAGAGCAAGTCATGTTGCTCTTTCAGAGGCTTGCTAACTTCACTCCTGAAGAGAGCGACAAACTTCGCCGCATGTTTGGTAAAGTCTCTCCCATCGTGGAAGAACTAAAGCGTACGTTTATCCGTCAAGGTCTTCAAAACGGCTATGATGAACTCGTGCTTACACTTGTCTGGGATGACCTCAAGAAGTATGCATTAAACGCCTTCGTGAAGTCTCATGCAGCATGCTATACTTGGCTCGCCTACCAAGCCGCGTATCTCAAAGCACACTATCCGATGGAGTTTTTGGATGCGTTTGCAACTATTCGGGATAAAGATAGCGATTGTTATAAACTCCTTGAAGAAGAAGTGCGTTCCATTACCCGTTAGCAAAAACGATAACACCTCTCGTTCGTATATATATAATGTAGCGATCTTTTACATACTGAATTGTAACACTAAATGTTTTTCTATATGAACGAAAATTTGGAATTGGTAAAAAACATTGAGTCCGGAATTAAAATACTTACGGACGAACAGGTCAAAGAACAGTTTCATCCCTTCGTTGAGTCGGTTGCTCGTCGTCAACTGCGCGGCGGCAACCCGGCTCCGATGGAGGAACTTCTGACCAGAGGAGAAACAGGATTGGTGGAAGCTTGGCATCGGTACAATCCTGAAAGTGGATGCAAATTTATTCCTTATGCCGTCTGGTTCATTCGTCAGGCGATGGAAGGAAAACCGTTTAACCAAAATTAAAGTCAATATGAAATTAGCTATTGTTGGAACGAGAAATCCAAGTATCTCGTATGAAGAATTCAAGGAAAAACTTGGTCGGGTAATCTCGGCAAATGTGGATACGATT
>JAFPJV010000029.1 GCA_017425065.1 Paludibacteraceae bacterium | reverse complement strand
GTTATTCGGGTGAAAGAAGAACTGGAGAAAAACGAAAACGGTGCACCGCATTACGATTTCTCTTATGGGACAGCAGTTTTTGTTGTTGAGTTTAAGTCTGCAAAACCCGATAGACTGATTAAAGAAGCTATTGCCCAAGGGCTTATTTCTGCAGAAACTGACATAAAAACTGACATCGACCCTTCAAAAACTGACATTGATCCTTCAAAAACTGACATCGTTCCATCAAAAACTGACATTAGGCAATTCCCTAGTTTGTTGGTAAAGAACGTATACGAGTTAATCCGTCTCAATCCGAAGATAAAATACGCAGAGATGGAAGATAATCTTGGTGTCACTGAGCGTACCATAGCACGTGCAATTGACACTTTGAAGGAGTTAGGATACATTCCCAAAGAGAATGCTAAAATTAAAGGAGTTTGGCAACTTATAAAATAATCTATTGCTAAGTTAAAGGCGCGTCCCATCCATGACGTAAATCTGGATCGCAGAGAGGCGTCTCTGCGGACAAATTGAGATTATAAACAGCGTTTATTTCGCTTTGTTATTGGCACGTCTGAATTCGGAAAATTCAAAAAACTTTAACCAAGGCATTGCATCAATGAATGTCTGTCTGTGTATGTATATACATATGCCTCCTCTTAGGGCTTATTGTATTTATACACGGCGGGCTTCTTGATTGCTATCCAGTTAAAGTGGGCACTTTCCGAAGCCTAGATGTGCGGGATCAGCAACAAGTTGTCCCGCTTTTTTATTTGCCACGTCATAGCGCTGCGCATAACAGATAAGCTATGGCAGATATATATGACAATAGTCCCGAACGAAAGTTCGTTGAGGGTTTAAAGAAAAACATCACCGCAATCGGAGTCAAGCGAGTGGACTTCTGTATCGGCTATTTCAACCTCCGCGGTTGGGATCAGATTGCCGAAGAAGTGGACTTGCTCCAAGGTGAAACCATCTATGAACTGGATGAATTCCAGCAAGACATCCGCAAGAATCGTTTCTGTCGTCTGCTCATCGGTATGCACCGCCCCGACGAGGAACTCATTCGTGAGTTATACTCTTGCCGTGAACCGGAACCGATTGACAACGAACAAATGCTTCGGTGCAAGCTGAAGATTGCGGCAGAGTTTCAACGGCAGTTGATGTTAGGCGCTCCGACCAACAAAGACGAGCAAACGCTTCGTCATTTGGCTGAGCAATTACGGGAAGGACGTGTCTGTGTTAAACTCTATCTCCGTCGCCCGTTGCACGCAAAACTATACCTCGCATATCGTGACGACGATGCCAGCCCGCGTCCAACCATTATGGGTAGTAGTAACTTGACTTATGCCGGTATGGCGGGTCAAGGCGAGTTGGATACGCAGATAGCCGACAAGGATAACACCAAGAAACTGGCTGACTGGTTTGACGCGCATTGGAATGATCCGCAGTGTCTCAATATCACGGAAGAGCTCCTTAATGTTATCGACAATAGTTGGGCCGGACAACAAGATTTGAAGCCGTACTACATATATATGAAGACGGCCTACCATCTGAGTCAAGAAGCACGTGCCGGTATTGCTGAATATACCTTGCCTCCTGTCTTCCAACACGACCTCTTCCCCTTCCAGCAGAACGCGGTCAAGATAGCCGTGCGCCACTTGCGCAATGAGAAACTGAACGGTGCCATGATAGGTGACGTCGTGGGACTTGGTAAGACCATCACCGCGTGTGCTATCGCCAAGATGTACGAGACGATGTTCACGGCTTCGACGCTTATTATTTGCCCGGCTAACCTGCAAGAGATGTGGAAAAAGTACAAAATCCGTTACGATCTCAAAGCAGATATCATCTCTAAGGATAAACCGATTGACGTTGACAACATGCCATTCTACAAGTTGGTGATCATTGATGAGTCGCACAACTTGCGTAATCGCGAAGGAGCACGCTATCAGAATATCAAGAAGTTCATCGAACACCAAGATTGTCAAGTGCTGCTTCTTTCTGCAACACCGTACAACAAGGATTATTCCGATTTGAGCAACCAATTGCGTCTCTTCCTTAACGAAGATGCAGACCTGGGTATTCGCCCCGAACGCTATATTGAAAGCATAGGCGGTGAACACGCGTTTATCCGCAATAATCCCGACATCCCGATTCGTTCGATTCGTGCATTCGAGAAGAGTGAAGATCCTGATGACTGGGCTGAACTTATGCGGCTATTCCTCGTTCGTCGTACTCGTACGTTCATCAAAGAGAATTATGCACAAACAGGCGAAGACGGTCGCAAATATCTCGTCTTCCCCGATGGCACACAAGCAGCTTTCCCGGAACGTATTCCGTCGTCCCTCAAATTTACGACACATCCAGACGACCAATACCGACGTCTCTATTCCACGCAGATGGACGACTTAATGACGTCGCTCAACTTGCCGCGTTATGGTCTCTCAGAATACATCAATGCTGTCGAATTAACCGCTGCTTCACCTGCCGACAAACGCAAGTTGGAAAACTTAAGCCGTGCAGGAAAACGAATGATGGGCTTCTGTCGCAGTACGTTCTACAAACGTATGGACTCCAGCGGTCTTTCTTTCCTACTGACTCTCTATCGTCACGCCCTGCGCAATGTGCTCTATCTCTATGCCATCGAGCATAACCTCCCATTGCCTATTAGCGATGAGAACGCACTGCCAGATGATTATATCGAAGATATTGCGGCAGAGGACACACTTTTCTCTGCTGAGCGCGATGGCTCACTGTTTGTAGAAGGT
>JAFPJV010000028.1 GCA_017425065.1 Paludibacteraceae bacterium | reverse complement strand
GAACAAACGAACCGGCAAAGTGACGACCGGCAAGTTGTGTAACCCCAGTACGAAAGAGCCGAGTGCGTCGCAAACGGCAGCGAAAGCACGTTTTGCGAAAGTGGCGGCGGCTGTACGTGCGATTCTCGCCGGCACGAGCGAGCAGAAGACCCAGTTGGTGGCCGGGTACAAGGCGCAGAACAAGATCGGCAGTCTGTTCGGCTATGCGATGAAGAAGCTGAATGCCAATTACGATTCCGATGGGAATCTCATCGGAGGGTAAGGAGTTAACGAATTAAGGAATTAAAGAGTTAACGAGTTATGAGCAAGAAAGAGATTCTGAAGATTGTCATCTCCGTATTGATTGCGGCCTTGACGGCATTGGCAGCCTCGCTCGGATTGCAGAGCTGCACGGCGACAAGGGTGGTGAGTACCAGCGCATCGTACGTCCAGCACGGCGACACAACGACCACTATCATGACAAAGACCACGGAAACGTACCGTGGCGAGAAACACTAAGTATTAACCAGATCCGCCATAAATAGGCGGATACAAAAAACGAAATGAAAATCCGTCAAGATTGGCGGATACAAAAAACCTAAACCTTAACTATTATGGCAAATGCAACCTACAGCGCCGGTATCGACAGTGTATCCGGCGCACTCTCGAAGCCGAGCAAGAGCGGTCAACACTCTTGCAACAAGATGCTCCTTGCAACCCACCGCGTAGCACCAAGTGCGAGCGATAAGTGCAACCACCTTTACTTGCGCAAGCCGGTACGGCGCACCAAGTTTACCGCCGAGGAGCGTACGCGCCAGACGATGTTTGCGACTGCTTCCCGCGCAACGGCTGTCCGCCTGAAGAACGCCTCGACGATCCAGCAGGACAAGGCTGCCTTCCAGGCACAGCACGAGTTCAAGACGCTGTATCAGTTCGTCTTCAACGACGAGTATGACAAATTGCGCCAGTAAGCGCAATTTGTTAGACCGCTACGCTGATAGAGTATAGACCGCCTTCGGCTGATAGACTGCAACGGTCTATCAGTAAAACGCTCTATCAGGCTCTAAAAAGAGCCGGTCTGCAAAAAAAATCGCACATAAATTTGCACATGTGCGATTTTTTTTGTACTTTTGCGGCTTGAACGAGAAAAAGTGAATAAAAATCCAAATACATATAACCCGCAACAGCAGGGAATGCCGCCCTCAATGCCGCCCGGAATGATGCCGCAAGGACCGATGGGGCAGCCGATGCAACCTGGGCCGATGGGACAGCCTATGCCGCCTATGCCGGAACCGATGATGGGGCCGTCTCACCCTCACGGATGGCGTGAACGCTGGATGCAGCGATTCGGTATGGATCTGGCGGTGCCATTGCGTGGCGGGGAGTTGACCATGCCAAACTGGCTGATAGGCAAATCGGTGGTGTTCTTCTTTGTTTCTTTCGCGGCATGCATCATAGCATTTGGCTACCCGATGGAGTTGCTATATGCCGTTGTCGCGTCGCTTTCCGTGCTGTTGTTCTTTTATGGCGGAAAAAACTTAGCTGCCAATTTGGCGAACAAATCGGAGAAGTATATCATCAAGCGCATTTTCTGGATTGGGTTTGCTGTCCGAATCGTTTGGGTGCTATATAATTATTATATTTTCAATCCGTTCTATTATGGAAATACGTTTGGTGAACGGGCAGATGTGGATTGGTATATGCCTTTTGGAAAAGCAATAGCAGAATGGCTGACAGGCGAATCCCAGTTGTCGTTTGAACAATTACGTGAACAATGGGGAAGCCAAATTGACGATGTTGGTTATCCGTTATGGCTGGCAATTCTCTTTATAATAACAGGAAAGGAGAGCGATGTGTTTGTTCCGTTCGTAGTGAAAGCCGTGGTAAGTGCCTATTGTGCTGTATGTATTTATCGTGTGGCGAAGCGACATTATGGAGAAGGGGTTGCGCATATGGCTGCGGTATTTGTGGCATTTAATCCGAACATGATTTATTGGTGCGGAAATATGTTTAAAGAAGCAGAAATGGTGTTCCTGTGTTGCTTATGTGTTGATTTGGTAGATAAAGCATTAACATCCGGCAAAAAGTTGACTTTCCGCAGTCTGCTTCCCGGAATATTGGCGGGCTTTGCTCTGTTCTTCTTTCGTGCTGCATTAGGTGCTGTGGTCTTTATGGCGATGTTTGCCCATGTTATTATGGTTTCCAGCCGAGTAATGAGTTATGGGAAAAAGATTATTGCCGGACTATTGGTGGCACTCACATTATTGGTTGGTTTTGGCGACAGCCTGCGAACTAAAACGCAAGATATGATAGAGGGAGCACAATCGAATAGACAGCAAACCAATATGGAGTGGCGAAGTACGCGCAAAGACGGAGGAAATAGTTTTGCTAAATATGCCGGTGCTGCGGTATTTGCTCCGCTGATTTTTACGATTCCATTCCCGTCTTTCAACGTGGCACTTGAGAGTCAGATACTTCAACGGCAGTTATCAGGAGGAAGTTATATCAAGAACGTATTGTCCTTCTTCGTGATTTTAGTGATGTTTATGATGCTGATTAGCGGTGAGTGGCGACGGCATGTATTTATATTGGCATATACGGCAGGATATCTTGCGGTATTGGTGCTGAGTGAGTTTGCTCAGTCTGGACGTTACCATATGCCGGTAATTCCAATGCTGATGCTGTTTGCAGCATACGGAATACAGATAGCAAAGGGAAATGCGAAAATGCGACGATGGTTCCAGATTGCGCTTGTGCTGGAAGTGGTGATATGTTTGGGGTGGAATTGGTTTAAGTTGAAAGGACGCGGGATGATTTAATGCCTTCAATGGGCATTAAATCATCAGTGTACGGTGTAAAGTGTACGGTGTAAAGAGTGAAAATTATGAATGAATATTCGTATCAGACATTGAATGTGTACAAAGATGCTAAAGCATTAGTAGTAGAAGTATATCGTTTGCTGAAGCAATATCCGGTAGAGGAGCGTTATGCGCTATGCGACCAAATACGTCGAGCCGCTATATCTATTACTTCGAACATTGCAGAAGGAATGAGCCGTTTCTCCGACAAAGAGAAAGGGCATTTCTTGGAAATCGCGTATGCATCTATGATGGAAGTCGAGAGCCAATTGGATATATCCGTTGACTTGGAATATATTAATAAGGATCAGTTTGCAGTTATGTCTGATATGATTCATTCAGTAGGCAAGCAATTATCCGCATTGAGAGGAAAGTATGTTTCGAAAGATTAGTACACCATACACAGTACACTATACACGATAAAATTATGCGAATTTTAGAAGTATCGAGATACAAAAACAATTTTGCAGATCATCAGCTACCGTTTGTGACGGAGCAAGGTGAGGCGATCGCGAAGTGTCTTCGTGAATCGCCAGTGTATGGTGTAAAGTGTAAAGTGTATAGTGAGCCTTCGGCAGTTGAGTATTTCCTTGTGCGGGGGAACTATGTAAAGGCGGTGAAGGCTTTAAAAAAGAAGATTCGGGAATTCAAGCCGGATATCGTGCATGCGCATTATGGTTTGTCGGCCGTAACGGCAGAGTTGCAGAGCGAGGTGCCGGTGGTGACGACGTTCCATAACGGGGAGACGCTGAACTGGCATGTGAATCTGTTGTGCTCGTTGATGTCGCTCAGAGCGAAGCATGTGATATACGTCGCGCAGCACATACGAGACCTGTCGTACTTTAAGGCGCGGAACTATTCGATTATACCTTGCGGGGTGCCGATGGAGCAGATGATTATCACCCCAAAAGACGATGCCCGCAAACAGCTCGGGTGGGAGGCGAATAAGAAATATATATTGTTTGGTGGTGCATTCGACAATTTGCGGAAGAACTATGCGCTGCTGCGCGATGCGGTTGATTTATTAGAAGAAAACATAAAAAACAAAGACAAAAATACAGAAAACAATTTAGATATAACCAAAAAAGATGAATCCGAACCGATAGACATCAGTTCTAACAATATTGCT
>JAFPJV010000027.1 GCA_017425065.1 Paludibacteraceae bacterium | reverse complement strand
GTCCTGATTAGCTTTATATGGATGTTCCGGCGCATTGTGAACAGGTATTGTAACCTTATAGCGGCATTACCGGACAAAACCACCATCGGGCATACTTTTCCTCTTCGAGGATGGGTATTGATTATATGTATGTCCAGCCTCGGTATAGCCCTTAAAATTATTTCCTGCATACCAGTAGAATTTACGGCATCTTTCTATTCCGGCCTTGGTCCTGCTCTCGTGGTAGCAGGTTGTTTGTTTGTAAAAAAGTGCTTGACACGATGCGAATAAGAATACTTTTTATATGTTTGTTGTTTGCGTGCACAACATGGGCGCGAACGGATAGTATCGCCAAAACGAAGGTCTATCAGGGCTTTTCCGGCGGCATGATGCTGCATACCGGCTATTTGTTCGGTCAGGATGGCAACGCACCTAAGACCGCAGACGGACGTTTATGTTCTCCGCAAGGTGCGTTATTCGGTATCGGCGGAGCGTTGCGTGTGCATCTGTGGAAACACCTGCGGACGGGTTTTGAAGGTTTTGTGAGTACCATGCCGAGTGCCATGACCGATTGTAGGGATGTCCTCCGAAACGGCAGTTATGTACGTGTCGGTTGCGGTGGTGTGCTGGCGGATTGCTGCTGGCGCTTAGATAAGGCATGGCCGTATATCGGGGGCACTATCGGAGGTGGTTCGATGAAAGGGCTGTATATCTTGGAAGGCGATCAGAACAGTTGGACTCCGGACGCCAACAGCACGTTTCACAAGCAATCGTTCTTCTATGTCACGCCGTACGTAGGTTGCGATTATTGCCTGACGCGCAAGGTGCATTTGACGTTTCGACTGGATTGGATGTTGGCTTTCCACAAGCGCGAACTATGTATGCCGACCGGTCCGCGTCTCTATTTCGGCTTTATATTTTGTCACTAAATGACTAAATAAATGGTACATGGTAAATGACTAAATCGTAAATGGCTTTATGCATATTGAAGGAATTCTTTTGGGCGCAGGGGCGTTCCTGTGTATCGGACTTTTTCACCCGCTGGTCATCAAGGCGGAGTACTATTTCGGCGTCAAGTCCTGGTGGGCGTTTCTCATCATCGGACTACTGGCAGCTGTAGGTTCGTTGTTCGTGGAAAATACGTATCTGTCCATCTTCTTAGGCATCTTTGCTTTCTCGTCCTTATGGGGTATCGGCGAAGTGTTCAAACAGCGTGAGCGTGTCCGAAAAGGTTGGTTTCCCATGAACCCTAAACGCAAGAATGAGTATTAAAAAAGGCTGCAAAAGCAAAAAAATCCCCTATTCATTTGCCCATCTCAGTTTTTTTTTGTACCTTTGCGCCCGATTTTCAAAACGGGGATATAAAAGAATGACAAAAACGATAAAGGTATTAGTCTTGGCGCTGCTTTGTACTGTGCCGTTATGGGCGCAGGATGAGTATGACGCGCACTTGGTCGGACACGTGCTGGATGAGAAAACGGGAGAGCATTTGCCGTACGTGAATGTACAGGTCAAAGGTACGAATATAGGCACCGTTACCGACGAATCCGGTCACTATTTCCTGAAGAATCTTCCATTAGGCAGGCAGACGATTGTTTTTTCCTATGTAGGCTATGAGACGGAGGAATTGCCGGTGAACATATCGGCACACAAAACATCGGAATTGAAGGCCGTGATCCGTGAAGTGTCGCAGCAACTCAATAGTGTCGTAGTGACGGCGAACCGCTATGCTACCAAACGGCAAGAGGCAGCAACCATCGTCAATGTACTGTCGCCGACGATGTTTGAAACAACGGCGGTCACTTGCGCGGCGGATGTGCTTAGTTTTCAACCGGGCTTGCGCGTAGAGAACACGTGTTCGAACTGTGGAAAGACAGAGTTGCGCATCAACGGTCTGCAAGGCCAGTACACGCAGATATTGATGGATAGTCGTCCTGTATTCTCGTCTATGGCCGCCGTCTATGGTCTCGAGCAAGTACCTTCGGCGATGATTGACCGTATCGAAGTCGTGCGCGGCGGCGGTTCGGCGATGTACGGCGCCAACGCAATCGCCGGCGTGGTGAATGTCATCACCAAGGAACCGGTTCGTAACTTCGTGAACCTATCCAACACAAGCCATATCAACGAGCATGCCGGATACGACATACATACCGACCTGAATGCATCGGTAATGAGTGAGAACCGCAAGGTAGGTGCGTACCTCTTTGCTACCCACCGCACGCGAAGCGAGTACGACCGGGATAATGACGGTTTCAGCGAACTACCGAAACTGCGTGCCACGACAGCCGGCGCACGGGCGTTTTTCAAGACCAGCGCATATAGCAAGATCACCCTTGAATACCATCACACCACGGATTTCCGGCGAGGAGGAAACCGCTTGGATCTCGAACCGCATCAAGCGGATATAGCAGAACAACTGCGCCATAACATCGATGCCGGTTCGGTGGCTTTCGATTGGTTCTCGCCGGATAACAAGCATTTCGTCTCTGCCTATTCAGCCATCCAGCATATCGGACGCGAGAGTTATTTCGGTACCGGCAAAGACACCGCGGCGTATGGACGCAGTACCGACTTGACTTCCATCACCGGTTTGCAATACCGCTTTTCGTATCCCTGCGGACGGGCAAACGGCGATTTGAGTGTCGGCGCGGAATATAACTACAATGGTCTGCACGACAGGATGTTAGGTTATCATCGGGATTTGATACAAGATGTACATGTGGTAGGCGCTTATGCGCAGAACGAATGGAAAGGCGATCAATGGAGCGTGTTGGTAGGAGCGCGACTGGAGAAGCATAATTTCCTGACTAAACCGGTCTGTACACCTCGTGCTACCTTCCGCTATACGCCTATCGACGGCTTGGTACTGCGTGCCGGTTACAGCAGCGGTTACCGAGCTCCGCAGGCGTACGATGAGGACTTGCATGTAGCCGCTGTCGGAGGACAAGTGTCGCTGATCACGCTTGATCCGAACCTGCGTCCCGAGTACTCGCATAGCGCTACGCTGAGTGCCGACTGGTATCGCCAGTTTGGTAAATGGGAACTGAACTTGACCGCAGAAGGATTCTATACCTACTTGCAAGATATCTTTATGCTCCGCGAGAACGGCAGAGATGCAGAAGGGAATCTGCTCTTTGTCCGCACGAACGCGAAAGCGGCTTGGGTGGGAGGACTGAATATAGAAGGAAAAGTGAACTACGGTACGCTTGTCTCCTTCCAGATCGGTTACACCTACCAGCAGAGCCGCTATACCGAACCGCAACAATGGAGCCCCGACGTGCCGGCCAACACGCGTATGTTACGAACCCCGGACCACTACGGATACGTGCTGATTGATGTAAAGCCGATCAAAGACTTTACGATTTCCATCAACGGCAAAGCTACGGGTTCAATGCTCGTGCCGCATCTCGCAGGATATATCCCGCAAGACGAAGAAACACTTACACCGAGTTTCTGGGACTTGGGAATCCGCTTGGCGTACGACGTACACCTGTACAAGCATTATTGTCTGGAGATCAGTTGCGGCGTGAAGAATATACTCGATCAATACCAACGTGACATCGACAAAGGTGAATTCCGAGATGCCAGTTATATCTATGGTCCCTCTATGCCCCGCACCTATTTTGCCGGTTTGATTCTGAAAATTTAATATCGAATGCGTATGAAACGAGCTTATTCCAAATGGTGTAGCGTGGCGCTGATAGCCGCTATATACACGCTCGCAGGCGTAGCCGGCTGGCTGCTGTTTGAATCCACTAATTCACTAATCACTAACCCGCTAACCCGTCTTTTCGTAGCCGACGTGCTGGCGACAATCGTCGTCTGGGCATTCGGTTTGCTCTACGAGAACGTGTCCGTCTATGATCCCTATTGGAGCGTCTTCCCGC
The DNA here is from genome assembly GCA_017425065.1 of Paludibacteraceae bacterium. Taxonomy (GTDB): domain Bacteria; phylum Bacteroidota; class Bacteroidia; order Bacteroidales; family Paludibacteraceae; genus Colicola. Next base: position 3,023 of record JAFPJV010000027.1, on the reverse strand, counting down.
CGATTGCCTTTCTGCTGTGGGCATTCTATACCGGCGTATGGTCATTGCCGGTTATCCTGTTGCTTGTAGCATCGTTGTATTGGGGTTGGCGACTCACGCGCAACTGGGCGATTACATTCAAAGGTATCGCGCACGAAGACTGGCGTTATACCAAATACCGCGACCGGCATCCGTTGGTGTTCCATACGATCAACCTCTTTGGTCTGAACATGATGCCGACGCTGGTGGTCTTTGCGGCCATGTTGCCCGGACTCAAACTATTTGAAATCATAAATCCTAAATTTGAAATCATAAATTATTGCCTACTGGCAATCGGCTTCCTCCTCTGCCTGGCATCAGCTACTATCCAACTGATTGCGGACAAGCAGAGCCATGATTTCCGTGCTGCCCATCCCGGTCAAGTATGTAACGTCGGGCTATGGAAACATGGTCGCCATCCGAACTACTTCGGCGAGATACAGTTCTGGTGGGGCATATGGATCATGTATGCGTCCCTGAACGGTTTTGACATGTATATCGGTGGCGCGATTGCCATGACCGCACTCTTCCTCGGTATCTCTATCCCGCTCATGGAGAAACGCCAACTCGCCAACAAACCCGGCTATGCCGACTACCGCAAACAAACACGAATACTAATATGACGCCTAAACATATCTATTTTGCCGGAGGATGTTTCTGGGGCACGGAACATTTCTTCAAACAGATAGCCGGTGTGGTCGAGACCGAAGTGGGTTTTGCCAACGGGCAGACGGACAATCCGACATACGAGCAGGTCTATACCGACACAACCGGCTACGCCGAGACCGTGCGTGTGGTTTATGATCCCGACCGGGTGAGTCTGACGCATCTGTTGCAGATGTTCTTCGTAGCCATCGACCCGACCAGCCTGAACAAGCAAGGGCACGATGAAGGCACTCGTTACCGCACAGGCATCTATTTTACAGACGCAGCCGATCTGCCGATCATAGACAAAGTCTATGCCGAAGAGCAAACCAAGTGCGCGCAAGCTTTTGTCGTTGAAAAACTGCCTTTGCAGAAGTTCTATCCTGCGGACGAGTACCACCAGGATTATTTGGACAAGCATCCCGATGGCTATTGTCACTTGCCGAAAGCCTTGTTTGACTTCGCCCGAAATGGATTTGTACGACCAATCACCAATCACCAATGACAATTATATGAGAAAATCCGTTACCATATTGTTTTTACTCTGGGCATGTTCGCTGATAGCAGTTGTGCCAGGCTATATCAATCCGATCCTTCCGTACGACTATTCCGATCCGGATATTATTCGTGTAGGCGACACCTATCTCATGACTTCGTCGTCGTTCAACAACGTGCCCGGCTTGCAGATCTTAGCCTCGAAAGACCTCGTGCATTGGGAGATTGTGGATGCCGCTATTCCTAATCGATTGCCGGGTCTCGAAGAGTCCTCTCCGGTGCTCGGTAATTTCGTTTGGGCACCTTCCATCCGGGAGCATGACGGACAGCTATATATTTTCTACGGAGACCCGGATCGCGGCATTTATTGTATTCGCGGCCAACTGCACGCATGGGAAGAACCTGTCTTGGTGATGGCGGGCAAAGGACTGATCGACCCTTGTCCGCTGTGGGACGAAGACGGTCGTGTGTGGCTGGTTCATGCCTTGGCAGGTAGTCGGGCAGGGCTGAAGAGCGTGTTGCTCATGGCAGAACTGAACGAAGACGCGATGAGTGTCAAAACGCCAAGTCGTATCATCTTTGACGGCCACGCCGAGCATCCTACCTGCGAGGGACCGAAACTGTACAAACGCAACGGCTACTATTATATCATGCACCCGGCAGGAGGGGTTTCTACCGGCTGGCAAGTGGTGCAACGCAGTAAGCATATCTATGGCCCTTACGAACTGAAAGTGACCTTGGCGCAGGGACGAACGGTTATTAACGGACCTCATCAGGGAGCGTGGGTCGAGACGCCTGAAGGCGAGAACTGGTTCCTGCATTTTCAGGATGTGGGCGTAGCCGGTCGAATCGTTCATATGCAGCCCGTCCGATGGGTCGATGACTGGCCCGAGATGGGTATCAGCGGAGAACCCGTCTTGAAGGTGGATGGTGAAATCAGCGAGGATGATCCGACATGGAAGAACTTCCTTCGGCGGGATGAGTTCGACAGCACGGCCTTGGCGCTCGACTGGCAATGGGCGGGAGGATACATCGACCCGAAGTGGTTCTACTGCGATGCCCGCAACGGCTTCTTGCGGCTGTATAGCGCGCCGCAACACGAGGATGGCTTTATGCCGAATATGTTGTTGCAGAAGATTCCTGCCGTAGCGTTTACTGCTACTGCGCGTGTTCGGTTCCAGCCTTGTCCGGATAAGAAAATGGCAGGGGCAGAGCAGGCGGGAATGATTGTTTTCGGACGCAAGACATTCACGCTGAGACCCGCCGTTTCGGACGAATGGACCTACTTGCGTTTAACGATGAACGAGCATCAGCAGGGACAGTTCTACACCTCTTCGGACGGCCAACAGTGGACCAAATCCGGTGACGTCTTCCAAGCGGAAAAGGGGTATTGGACCGGTGCACAGATAGGTCTCTTCTGCACGCGAACCAAAACGATTAACGATACCGGATGGCTTGATGTCGATTGGTTCGAAATCTCAATAAAGTAAAGCAACCTTTGGTAAGAATGCAGCAAAAAGAGACGACCTCGCAAAAGGTCGCCTCTTTCGTCTTTACGTCGCGCAGCGACCTGCCTAACGCCGGAGGCTTTTACTGACGGAGCTTGTCATACTCGTCGTTGAAGACGAACTGATACAGGGTCTTGAACTCATGCTGTGCCTGGAAGGCGGCCTTGTCCTGCTGGATCGTCGAGGCGTTCTTCAGGCGGACGCGGGTAGCGGCAGCTGCCGTCGAGAACATCGTCTGACGAGTGCGTTCCTCGGCGGTGAACTTGGTACGCCGTACGGGCTTGCGCAGGTAGAGACGGTTACACTTGTCGCTCGCACTGGGTGCTACGCGGTGGGTGGCAAGGAGCATCTTGTTGC
>JAFPJV010000026.1 GCA_017425065.1 Paludibacteraceae bacterium | reverse complement strand
GAGATGGACGCGGATCATGTGACGGCTTGGTCGAAAGGTGGAAGCACAGCGATTGATAATTGTCAGATGTTATGCAAAACCCACAATAGAGCGAAAGGAAACAGATAATATGGCAAGAGGTAAAGTAATAACAACGCATTTGCTGAATGGAGATCCAAACAGTATTCGCACCGTGTTCATCAGCAACAAGATTTGTGAAATGATTGTGTTTCCGAAATCTGAGTTTGGTGAGGTAAGCAAGATGGACGAAAGCGCAAGACCTGCACTATATATCTTATTGGGCGAGGACGAAAACGGTATTGCGCAAGCATATATCGGAGAAAGTGCCAACGGCATCAAACGAATATACAACCATAAAAGCCACAAACTCTTTTGGAATAAGTGCCTGATGTTTATTGCTAAAGATGATAGCATCAACAAAGCAGATGTGCAATACTTGGAGCGTCAAGCTATCAAACTGGCAACTGATTGCGCTCAATTTGGTGTAATCAACGAGCAATCCGGCACGGAAATATCTTTGTCTAAATATCAAATAGATATTATGGAAGAGTTTTTCGATGATGTCAAACTCCTTGCTTCCTTCATTGGTTGTCCTATCTTTGAGAAACAGGAAATGACCAAACTGAAGAAGGGCGAAAACTTGTTCCATATCAAAGTGCGCGATTGTGACGCTCATGCTATCTACAACGAAACAGATCATTCGCTTCGTATCTTGAAAGGCAGTCTATTGCCGCAAAGCACTGTGCCTTCATATAGAGACGGAGAAAAGCGCAATGCGATTATTGCAGCGATGTCCAAGCCGACCAAAGACGGTTTCTGGGAGTTGCAACGAGATTATGTAGTCAATAGTCCAAGCACGGCAGCAAGTTATTGTTCCGGGCGTAGTTGCAACGGTTGGATTCATTGGATCAACGATGCCGGTCAGTCACTCGATGACCTCTACCGCAGCGAGTAAGTTTCGTCTGTTTCCCGTAATATCATTCGGGCTTCAATCTTCTAACGCGACACCACAAGTGCCGCGTTTTTTCTTTTTTCACTCTCTCACACTTTCACACATCATTGTATCTTCTTTCTTTGTTGGTTTGATTTTATAAAAGCCCCCCTTAATAAGGTCTTCGCTACGCTCAGGTCTATGTTATATATTTTTGAACCTTGTTGACAAATCCTGTATGACGCAGTAGCATGGTAGATATAAACCAAAACACGGCGTGCAATGCTCTGCCATGTTTCTGTATGCGCGTTACTAATATAATATAGCGTCTATGCTTTGCGCATCCCTGCGTAACTAAAAACTCGCGTCTATGCCCGCGCATTTATGCGCGGTTTCTCTCCCTCCTCCCAATTGCTTTTTCTCGGAAGATGGTCCCGTGATGGTCAGATTGTAATAAGGTGATTGGAACTATATTGGAATGCCCTTGGAATCACCAGAGCATCACGGGATCATGTTCCGAGAACGACCTAATAACAATATTTAGTCTGTCCGACCGCGCCTCTCGCGCGGGACTCACAGCTTTGCTGTGGACTGGACTTTTTTTTATTAATTTTCTTTTGGTTCTTTTCTTTTATAAGCTTTCTTTTTCCGAAAATCCCAGATGTTTTCCATAAATCAGTAGATTTATTTGCATATGTCGAAAAAAAGCAGTACCTTTGCACACAAATTAAAAACAACAACACATTATGCTTCAAGTTGGAGACAAAATGCCGGCATTCCAGGCGGCAGACGAACAAGGACGTATCGTAACAAATGCCGATCTGATCGGCAAGAAGTCAGTCATCTATTTCTACCCGAAGGACTCCACTCCGGGTTGCACAGCAGAAGCCTGCAATATACGTGACAACTACCACGCCTTTCTGGCACAAGGCTACCACGTGATCGGTGTGAGCAAAGACTCGCAGGCTTCCCACCAGCGATTCAAAGAGAAATACGACCTACCCTTCCCGCTACTCAGCGACCCGACAACAGCCATGCTGCAAGCTTTCGGCGCATGGGGCGAGAAGAAACTATACGGCAAGACAACACTCGGCACACTTCGCAAGACCTTCGTGTTCAATGCCGAAGGTGTTCTGGAGCGTATCATAGAGAAAGTGGACACCAAGAATCACAGTGCCCAAATTCTATAATCAAGAAAAATCGGGAGATCAGGTTAGCAGGTTAGCGCAAACTTGCGCTTTACACAGTCGGCAATAAAACGTGCCACCTCCGTAGGCTCCTGACCCGTGACATTCAACACCAGATCATAGTTGCGCGCATCGTAACGCGTCTTTCCGCTGAACGTCTTCGTGAAGTTCTCACGCGCCTCGTCCACCTTGTCGATTAAGGCGTCGGCACTTCCCTCGTTGATATTCAAGCGACGCGCCACCTTGTCTCTCCGGAACGCCTTGTCGGCCATCAGAAAGACCTTGAAGGCACACGGCTCGTCACGAAAGATATGAAAACCCGTGCGGCCGAGTATCACACACGACTCCTGATGCGCCAGCGAACGAACGAGAAACTCCTCGTCGTTGTACATCTCCTGGGACATGTTCTCATACCACCAACTGGGTTTGACCGCTTTGACGCGGTCGATCTCCTCCTGCGTCATGTTGTAGCGCTCCTTGAGCGGTTCGAGCAACTGACGGTCGTAGAGCTTGACGCCCAACATATCCGCCAACTCGGTAGCTATCTGGCGACCGCCTGTACCGAACTCGCGGCCGATAGTGACAATAAACTTCTTTTCCATATTTCGAGTAATTATTATTTGCGAAACTTGTCAAATCCGGATCCGAAAACACCCGTGACCTTCGCCAGGCTGACAAAGGCATTGGGATCAATCGAGTGGACGAGATGAAGAATCATCTGGCTCTCCGCCTTGTGCGCCAACACCGAAATGACCTTGACGGGCTGCTTGGAATACCACCCCATCCCGTCCAGCACCGTCACACCGCGGTTGACCTTCCGGTTGATGGCTGTTGCTATCTCGGCATAATGACTGCTATATATGAGCACCTGGACCGACTGGTGCATACGCGACATGATGGCATCCACCGCCGCGGTATAACTGATGGTCATACAGAAACCGCACAAGACACGCTTGATCTTGAGATAGGTGACACTCTGCCCCGACTCCACCATTCCTTCCGGTAAGGGCAGGAGAAAAGCCGAGAGGATAATCAGTATGTCGCAGATGAGCATCATCTTGCCGAGCGATATGTCGCGATAGTGATTCACAATCATCGCCACGATATCCGTTCCGCCCGACGAACCGTTGCATGCCATGACGATACCCAGACTCAATCCAAACACGAAACCACCTATAATAGCGCCAAGCCACGGATCCTCAATCAGCGGTTGAGGCAAGATGGGTATCACACGATACCAGAAAGAGATAGCCACCACGCCCACTATCGTACGGATACAGAAACGCCAGCCGACCGTCTTGCCGGCAATGACCAGCAAGACAAGATTGATAAGAAACGTAGTAAGCCAGACAGGGACGGCTCCACCGTACTCCGGGAATAGAGCGGGAAAAGCTCCGTCTGTGGCATAATAGATGATAGAACATATACCCGTCAGTCCGCCGCCCACAAAGGCATGCGGCAGCAAAACCCAGTTGACCATCAATGCCATCGGAAAGATACCGAGCACTATTCCGACATACTCAAAAATGGTCTTGAGTCGGTTGTGCTGCGACACATTATGCGGATTGGCAAAGTCGCCGAAACGCGGTATATGGGGACGTGGCAAGTGCATTTCAGAAACGAGCTACCAAGTTACGATCACCCCATCCATTATCGACGCGGGCAACAGGAATCCAGAACTTAGAAGCAGCCACCCACTCCGTCGGATAAGCCGCCTTGCTACGCGGATAGGCATGATGCCACTCGTCCGCCACGAGTTCGTACTCCGGGTGCGGCGCATTGAGCAGCACATTGTCCTTGGGATCGGCATCGCCGCGTTCTATCTCGGCTATCTCCTCGCGAATCTGCAACATCACATCGCAGAAGCGGTCGATTTCCACCAATGACTCCGACTCGGTAGGCTCGATCATGAGCGTGCCGTGTACAGGGAACGAAAGCGTAGGCGCATGGTAGCCGAAATCCATCAGACGCTTGGCGATATCCGACTCGGTAATACCTATCGCGTGGAACTGACGACAGTCAAGAATCAGTTCATGTCCCACTCTGCCCTGCTCGCCGGTATAAACCACGCCATACGCATCTTTCAAGCGCGACGCCATATAGTTGGCTGACAAGATAGCCGCCGCTGTCGCTTCGCGCAAGCCTTCGGCACCAAGCATACGGATATAGCCATAGGAGATAAGCGCCATATTGGCATTGCCATAAAGTGCCGAGCTGACGCGGTTATGGTCGTCGGTAGGCAGACAATCAGCCAATTGCTTGGTACAGCATACGGCTCCCACGCCCGGTCCTCCGCCGCCATGCGGCGAAGCAAAGGTCTTATGCAGATTCAGATGACACACGTCCGCGCCGATAAAGGCGGGACAGGTATAGCCTATCTGGGCATTCATGTTGGCTCCGTCCATATAGACGAGTCCGCCGCATTGATGCACGGTATCGCACATACGGCGGATAGCCATCTCGAAAATACCGTGGGTGGAAGGATACGTGATCATACAGCCCGCCAGCGAGTCCTTGTACTGCTCCGCCTTGGCGCACCAGTCGTCGATATCCGTATTGCCGTGCTCGTCACAGCGGACAACGACAGGCGTGAAGCCAGCCTGGGCACAGGAAGCGGGATTGGTGCCATGCGCCGAAGCAGGGATAAGCAGTATATTGCGGGCGGAGGCATCGTGGCGACGATGGTACTCGCGGATAGTAACCAATCCGGTATATTCGCCTGCTGCACCGGACGTAGGTTGCAGGTTGCAAGCCACAAAGCCGGTGATGGCACAGAGCTGCTGTTCCAGTTCGCTTAGCAAGGTGCGGTAGCCCTCCGTCTGGTCGGCGGGCGCCAACGGATGGATAGCCGTGAAGCCCTGCATGGTGATGGGAATCATCGAGGCGGCAGGATTCAGCTTCATCGTACACGAGCCGAGAGGTATCATCGAATGGGTCAGCGAGATATCCTTGCGGTCGAGACGCTTGAGATAACGCATCATCTCGGTCTCGGTGCGATAGAGACGGAAGACGTCCGCACGGAGATAATCCACCTCGCGCACACGGCTCTCGTCAATCGCCCAGCAAGCAGAGAAAGCGTCCTCCGACTCTTCGGTCTGCGGCATTGCACCCGCCACTTCGGCAAAGAGCGTGATGAGATCGTTCATGTCGTCGAGCGTCACTGTCTCGTCCAGAGAGAGACTGACTGCGTCGGGTTCGCCATAGTAGAAATTGATGCCGAGCGCTTCGGCTTTCTCGCGCAAGAGCGGCAGCCATCCATCCCGTTCGCAAGCGGTAATACGCAAGGTATCAAAGAATTCCGTATTTTCCTGACGATAGCCGTATGCCTGTAGCATCTCATTGAGATAGGCAGCTTTGCCATGGATGCCTTCGGCTATCTCGCGCAGGCCTTCCGCTCCGTGATAGATGCCGTAGAAACCTGCCATCATCGCCGAAAGTGCTTCGGCGGTACATATATTGCTCGTAGCTTTCTCGCGCTTGATATGCTGTTCGCGTGTCTGGAGAGCCAGGCGATAGGCAGGATGTTCGTATGCATCTTTCGAGAGACCGATGATGCGTCCGGGCATGTCGCGCTTGAACTCGTCGCGCGTAGCCATATATCCGGCCGTCGGACCGCCGAAACCGACCGGCAGACCGAAACGCTGCGCCGTACCGCAACAGATATCGGCATCCAGCGGACGCAACAGCGCCAAAGCCATCAAATCGGCAACAACGGTCACTTTCAGTCCGGCAGCATGACACTCCTCCACCATCGCACTATAGTCTTCTATCGAGCCATTGGCATTCGGCAACTGCACGATAGCGCCGAAGAAATCGGCCGACGGACGGAACTGCTCGTAGCGTCCGAGAACAAGTTCAATATCCTGACCAGCCGCACGCGTGCGAAGGACGCTGAGCGTGTTGGGCCATATACGTTCGTCCACAAAGACACGGCGCACACCGTTCTTGACTTGCTCGCGCGAACGGAGGTTGCGCATCATCGTGACGGACTCGGCGGCAGCTGTCGCTTCGTCGAGCAAAGAACAGTTCGCCAAAGGCAGACCGGTCAGATCGCTTATCATCGTCTGGAACACAAAGAGCGCTTCCAGTCGTCCCTGACTCACCTCCGCCTGATAAGGCGTGTAGGACGTGTACCAAACGGGATTCTCCAGCACGTTTCGCTGGATAACGGCAGGCATGATCGTACCATACCATCCGCGACCGATATAGCTGCGACAGATACGGTTGCTGTCAGCCAGTTCCTGCATCGACTGCAAGTGCTGCTGCTCGGTAAGCGGTTCATCCAAATCGGGCTGCCCGGGCATCAGAATGTCCGAAGGCATCGTCTCACGGATAAGTTGGTCAACAGACTCGGCGCCGACAGCGCGCAACATAACATTTCGGTCATTTTCAGTGAGGCCGATATGCCTCGAGGCAAGATAATTTGCTTTCACGATAATTACAAGTATTGATATTTGCCTGCAAAGATACAAAAAAAAAACAATATGGGAAAAATAATTTTGACAAATTAAACGAAAGCACGGAAAAATCATTCTTTTTTTATAAAAAAGCATGCCCTGACTTGCGTATATAAAAAAAATATCGTACCTTTGCACCACGTATTCGGAAATAGATGTCCGAAAGAGGTATAAGTCTGCTGTTATATTCAAGTATGAAGAAAGTCGTCGAATACAAGAAGCTATGGGAGTTGGATCCCGATTGGGACACACTGACCCCTGCGCAGAAAGAGTGGCTTGACAGCCGCATCGAGATAGTCCGGTTTCCAAAAAATGCAATGATTCACTCGGAAGGTGAGCAAGCCATGTATATGTGGGTGCTCATCACCGGCAAAGTGCGTATCTACAAAGAGGGCGTCGGACAGCGCGCCCAGATTATCCGTCTGCAGAAAGCGCACGAAGCATTCGGTTTCCGCGCCGTTATTGCAGGCGACACCTACACCTCTTGCGCCAGTGCGTTTGAACCCTGCGAGGTGTATCAAATCAAGGGCGAAGATTTTGTCACCCTGCTGCAGGAAAACAACGTTTTCTGCTACCATGTCGTCAAGAAATTAGCTACGGATCTGGCCGTTTCGGAGATACAGACCATCAACCTGACACAAAAGCATATCCGCGGCCGTCTGGCCGAATCGCTTATCACCATGCGCAAGAAATACGGCTATGACGAAGACGGCTGTACGCTGGCGCTCTATATCAGCCGTGAAGACCTTGCCAACATGTCAAACATGACGACGAGCAACGCCATCCGCACACTGAGCCAGTTTGCACAAGAAGGACTGGTATCCGTTGACGGACGCAAGATACGCGTGCTGAACGAAGACGAACTGAAACATATCTCCCGACTCGGTTAATCCAGCATACCTCCTGCATTCTGGCAGAGACGCAGCATCTGGTCGTACTGCTCCGGCGACAAGTCGTAGAAATAATAGTTGCTTGGATCCTGATGCTGTCCCTGGACGTGCACTTCATAGTGCAGATGCGGACCGGTCGATTTTCCCGTAGAACCCACCTCGGCAATGATATCACCCCGCGTGACGTGTTGCCCCACACGACAAAGCTGTTTGCTCAAGTGGGCATAGAGCGTCTGGTAGCCATAGCCGTGATTGATGATAACGGTATTGCCGTAGCCCTGTTTCCAACCGACGAACTCCACCACGCCGTTACCCGTCGCCATCACTTCGGTGCCCGACGGAGCCGTAAAATCCATACCGGAATGAAAACGGCGCACATGATAAACGGGATCGACACGCCATCCGTAACCGGAAGCCATCCGCTTGAGATCCTTGTTCATCACCGGCTGGATAGACGGGATACATTCCATACGATTGGACTGGTCTTTGACAGCCCGCACCAGATCATCATACGAAAGTGACTGCTGATATACCTGCGTCTCCAGTTCGTCCAGCTTGCGGTTCAGACGTGCAAAAAGCGTACTGTTTGATATCTCTGCTATGGAATCGTAATAGGCAGTACGATGCTGCTGACCTGCCAATTCGGCATCGGAAAGCGGTTCGGCACCCAACAGCACACGGTAGAAATTGCGGTCACGGTCACTCAAATCATTCACCACCAACTGGATCTGACGCGTACGCTTGTCAAGCACCTGCATACGCTGGTTGATCATTCTGTTCTGCTGACGCAAGCGCGCTTCTTCGGGCGAAGGGAACAGATAGTTGAACAGGAAATAGAATCCGATTCCCACACCTATACCGATCAGCAACACGGCGCTGGTTCGTCCTATCCAGGACATAATACTCCGCTCCACCCGCTCCAGCAGCAGGGTGTCGGGATTGATGCGATATTTTGTCAGACGTTTCATAGGCGTTGATTCTTGTCGTTTTTCCACCAGAAGAAGAATGAACGCTGTTTCTCCTTCTGTTCTTTGGTGCGTGCCACAAAGACGGGTTTCATGGTATATGGATTCAGGCCGGTATAGAACATAGTAGTAGAGAGCGTCATCGGTGTAGGTGTAAAATCCTGCACCTGCTCCGGATGATAATGCATCTTTTTCGTCCACTCCGCCAGATGAGCCATATCGCGATTGGTACAACCCGGATGAGAGGAGATGAAATACGGTATCAACTGCTGACGGAGACCGTTCTCGGCGTTGACGCGCATAAAGAAGTCACGGAACTGCATGAAGTGTTCCCACGAAGGCTTTCGCATCAGGCGGAGAACATCCGGCGATGTATGTTCCGGCGCCACCTTGAGCCGACCGGATACATGACGCGTAATGAGTTGGCGGCCGTACTCCTCCGACATCAAGTCGTATCGCACGCCCGAGCCCACGTACGCGCGTTTAATATAGGGAAGAGCGTCCACCGTACGATAGATATCCAACAGCGGCTCGAAGTCCTGATTGAGATTCTTGCATATCGCCGGCTGGAGACAACTGGCTCTTGCACATTGTTGGCAAAGCGACATATCCTTGCCGTGCATACCGTACATATTTGCCGACGGGCCACCCAAATCGCTCAGATTGCCCCGCCATTCGGGCAAGTCTTTCAGCCTGTCTATCTGACGAAGTATCGACTGCTTGCTGCGCGAGGTGATCTGCTTGCCCTGATGGGCAGAAATAGTACAGAACGAGCAGCCGCCGAAACATCCGCGGTGCAGACACACCGAGAAACGTATCATCTCATACGCCGGGATATGTTTGCCCTTGTATTTAGGATGCGGCAGATAGGTATATGGCAGGTCATAGACGGCATCCAGCTCTTCGGTCGTGAGCGGCAGATAAGAGGGATTGACCACCACCGTGCGGTTGCCGACCTGCTGGCAGATCCGCTTCTGGTGAATCTTGTTCGACTCGGTCTCTATCAGCCGGAAGTTCTCTGCATGACAGCGTTTTTCGCGAACCGCCTCTTCGTGGCTATGCAGCCATATGGTATCGTCGTTGCGGTACGGCGAAGAATCACTGACGAGAAAAGCTGTCTGAGGAATGGAAAAACGTTTTCCGTTCTCCATATTCCACTTTCCGTCGGCGATCGTATCCGCTATCTCCAGCATTGCCTTCTCGCCCATGCCATAGACCAGCATATCAGCACCGGATTCTACCAGAATAGAGGGTTTCAGGCAGTCTTGCCAGTAGTCATAGTGCGTCAGGCGCCGCATGGAGGCCTCGATGCCACCGATAATGACCGGCACATCGGGATAGAGCTGTTTGAGAATCTTGCAATAAGTGACCGTACAATAATCCGGGCGCATACCGGCACGCCCGTCAGGCGTATAAGCATCGTCCGAACGGCGGCGACGGGCAGCTGTATAATGATTGACCATCGAATCCATGCTGCCTGCCGAAACGGCAAAATAGAGACGCGGACGACCCAGTTTGCGAAAATCACGGTAGTCGCCCCTCCAATCGGGTTGCGGGACAACAGCTACACGATAACCGGCATGCTCCAAAGTACGACCTATCACTGCCGCCGCAAACTGAGGATGGTCGATGTAAGCATCGCCGGAGAAGAAGATAATATCCACTTCATCCCAGCCTCGCAGTTCGAGTTCCTTCTTGGTAGTCGGCAGGTATTTTTTCAGGTCATACATGTTTTGTCGGTTAGTCGAGAATCAAGTTCAAACGAGTCCGCATCACGGAAAGACTCGGATTCTTCTCTATCATGCGTTTGAGTTTATCTTCTGCGGTGACAGCAGAAAGTTCCGGCATATATTCCGCCACCTGAAGAACGAGCTTCAGATAATCATTGTGCAACTTACGATGCAAATAGTCCTCAATGACGCGCATATGAGCCCGCACCTCTTTGTGCTGCCACGGGTTAGTCAGCGTCAGAACGCATTGCTGTTCCTCGGTTTTCAATTCCGGTGTATAAAGCGAGAAGACTGATGCCAAGCGCGGATCCTCCGGGAAGAGATCTTTCAGGCCAGCCCACGCGCTATTGAACTGGCCTATTGAAAAAGGGGCGTTCTGCTTCTCTTCTGCGGCTTGCGCCATGGGTTGCTCCGCCTTAGGCATGCCTGCCGTCGCCGAAGGGATAGACGGGATGGTCGGTATCTGCGGCAAATTAGGTATATTAGGAACAGGCGCAGATGCAGGCGCAGGCGCGGGTTTCGGTTGTGCAGGTGCAGGTGCAGGCGTAGCCGCGGGTTTCGGTTGTACGGGTTGCTGATGCGATTCCTGTTTCGGCTGTGGCTGAGCTTGCAGCTTGGGCTGTTCGGCAGCTGGTTTGTGATGCGAATGAGAAGCCGGTTGCAAGAGTTGGGTTAACTTGACGAGCATCAGTTCCACAGTCAAACGCTTGTTTTTGGCCGTGCGATACTGGATATCACAAGTGTTGGCCATATCAAGTGCCGAGAAAAGCCATGGGGCGGCACAACGGGTAGCCTGCTCCTGATAACGGCGGCGGATAGCCTCCGATGTCTCAAGAAGCGAAACAGTCTGCGGATCTTTCGACACTAATACATCGCGCAGATGTTGTGCAAATCCGGTCACAAAATGATGCGCATCAAATCCCTTGTTGAGTACCTCATTGAAGAGCAGCAGACTGCCCGGCACATCGCCGGACAAAGCCATATCAACCAACCGGAAATAATAATCGGTATCCAGCACATTGAGCACTTCAATAGTGCGCTCATACGTTATCTTGTTGCCGCAGAAAGAAACCAACTGGTCGAAAATGGAAAGTGCATCGCGCATACCGCCATCGGCTTTCTGCGCCACAACGTTCAGCGCTTCTTCCGAGGCATCCACCCCTTCCTGACGTGCCACATATTGCAGGTGGGCAATCGTGTCGGCTATCGTGATACGCGAGAAGTCATACACCTGACAGCGACTGAGGATAGTCGGCAGCACTTTGTGCTTCTCCGTCGTAGCAAGAATGAAGATAGCATACGAAGGCGGTTCTTCCAAGGTCTTCAGCAAAGCATTGAAAGCGCCTGCAGAGAGCATATGCACCTCGTCGATAATATATACGGAGTACTTACCGATCTGTGGCGGGATGCGCACCTGCTCAATAAGCGAACGGATATCATCGACAGAGTTGTTGCTGGCGGCATCCAGTTCGTGGATATTAAACGAACGTTGCTCGTTGAACGCACGACATGACTCGCACTCGTTACAGGCATCGTGTTCTGCTGTCGGTTGCAGGCAGTTGATGGTCTTGGCAAAGATACGCGCACAAGTAGTCTTACCTACTCCACGCGGACCGCAGAACAAGTATGCATGCGCCAGATGATTCTGACGAATTGCATTGCGCAGCGTCTGGGTAAGCGCCTGCTGACCAACAACCGACTCGAAACTGAGCGGACGATACTTGCGTGCTGATACGATATAGTTTTCTTCCATGTTCCAGTGTATGAATTAACTCATCTTACCAAGGCGATACCAATCCGCGAGAGCCGCAAAGCAAGCATTTCTCGCTGGTCTGAATACCGGAGAAGATATAGGTCAGACGCAGACCGGCATAGAAGTTATGCAGCGAACTGATCATACCGGTTGAATAAACATGGTTGTATTGGAAGTCCTGAAAATCGTACGGTGCTGTTTCCGGTACCTCATTCAAAGGCTGTTCTGTGCGAGGTGCCACATTCAGGATACCGATCTCTGCAAAAGCACCTATACGAAGACGCTGATCCACCATATTCGTGCGATGATACGTCTGGCCGCCCTTGTTGGAGAAAGCCAACTCGTAGCCGAACTCAAATACTCCCATCAAGTCCAATCTGAGTTTGAGTGCTTCACGATTCTGCTGATCGGGCGTAAGAGGTACTTCACGACGGATACCATGGTTGTCCATTTCCGCCATCGTGCCTATATAGCCCTTGTAAGTAGCCGTACTGGTCGTCAGCAGATCCAGTTTGGTATTACCCCAAACAGGTATAGACAATTTCGGTCCGCCGAGCAGATAGAAGCCGCGGATATAACCTCCAACGAACAACGGTACCTGGACATACAACTCACGCATTTCGTCAGTACGCTGGGTAAAGTCATACGTCATCTGGTTTACCGCGCCGACAACGTCGAAGGATTCTCGCATGTACTTCTGATCGAACACGCGATTCTTGACATCCTGGAAACGAACTCCCACGCCGGTTTGAACGAGGAAAGTACCGTTCACGTAGGCATATTGGAACGCAGCTCCAACCGAATAACCGCCAGGCGCATTGGTAGCCACCTCTCTGGCATGGAAGAAAGTGGAATATGCACCATCAACCTGGATACCGACTAAATGGTGCACACCATCATACTGGTCGGTGTATAAACCGGCATTATTCACTTTGAACTTCGGTTTCTTGTAGTTAGAACCCCAATCGCCGTAAAGACGCGTTTGTGCTGCTGCCGACAAAGCCGACAGCACCACCAAGGCTAACAGTAGATATCTATGGTTTGTTCTCATCATTGTACAATCACTTTTATAGTTCTACTCAAATCACCACCCGTATTGGCTGTTGTATTCTCAATCAGATGGAAGACATACACACCGCTCACGCCAGGAAGCATAATAGGATACGTTCCCTTTTCATCCGTCAGGTAAGCACCTTGCGAGATAAGCACTCCCTGCGGATTAAGCAGTTTGTATTGTCCTCCTGTCGGCGAGAGAATATATACCTGTGGATTCTCTTTTGCCACTACGGTCGGCACGACAGATACGTATGTCTTTTGCGGCGAGTTCGGACACGGACGATCAACAGGCACAATCGGACATGTCTGAACCGTTACACCATCATCCCTACGGGTAAGCGCCACACTATATTCCACACCCTCCTCCAGATATTGCGGCATATAGAGATACGGACGCGTTTCTCCATAGAGTATCTCTCCGTTGCGATACCACTGGAAATTCGAGAACGAGTAACCGCCGTTCTGCGTAGAATCCATAATGAAGATGGCATCATTCCAGTGCTGGGATGTAATCCATGACGGATATTGAACTGTCATTTCGAACGGATAGGTCATCAGAGCCTCTGATTCACAATAGACATTCTTGAAACCTATCTTCGCCTTATAGTAACCCGGACGCGGATATCCGATATCCATTACAGGCACAGTCAGCTGGTGTTCAACGTCCGGTAGATGTTCTTCTTCCGGTATAGTAATCGGCATATCTTTCAGATCTACAAATCCGGCCGCCAAAGCTGCATCATCATAGTATATACTATAACTGATAGGTGCGTATTCGCCCTTGAAGATATATCTTATAGTATAGTTACTACTTGTAATATTAGGCTCCGGCGGGCAGACAGGCTCCGGGAAGATTTCGAACGGAGTCGGCTCAGCCACCAACAAATCGAGCGTAGAATCCTGCCAGCATCCCCACTCGTTCTGGAAATGCTTGGTATATATTCCTGTTTTGCCCAGTTCTTTGCCGTCGAAGGTGTATTTCTCGCCGGTACATATCGTCACTTTTTCGTACAAGTCAATACTCGGACCGATTGTCAGATGTATCCGGACAGTAGAGTCGCATCCACAAAGCGTCGTCTCGAAGGTATGCTCCAGATCCCAGCTCTTAGGCTCTGTCCAGTTACGCGAGTCTGCCAATTCTTCATCAAAACTCTGACCTGCAAACTCGAAATGCTTGACATCCGAACAGAGGTTGACATCACGAACCGGCAGGTCGTATTTCCTGTCAATATTTATATCCAAATAATAAGAGGAGTCACATCCATTGACACTCAAATGCTCTTCAGGGATGACATGATGTCCGGGACGATATACGGCTAAATCCGTCACGTGCTTGTTGCCCTTATGATCCGTCCATTCGTACGGATATTCATCCACATCGTCTGCCAAACAGATATTTTCGGCATAGACAGTATCGCGCAAGGCTTTCTTTACATACAGTTTCAAGGTATGTACCGAATCACAGAAACACGTCTCCGTCTTCAGACTATCATAGATAGTAATCCACCATCCACCTTCGTCGGAAGCATCGGCGATAGATTCCACATTCCCGGTCGGAATAGTTTTGTACTTATGACCGAATTTATCTCTCAGTCCCTTGTTATGCGGCTTGCCAGTCCTGCTGTCATACCATGTATAATCCTCATATTGACATGCCACGTAATCACCATCCAGACCATCTATCCAGTTTTCATCCCCGTCAAGACCATATGTCGGATTCCATGCGAGATTCAATATAAAGGCGGTCTT
>JAFPJV010000003.1 GCA_017425065.1 Paludibacteraceae bacterium | reverse complement strand
GGATTGATGCTGCTACTGGTAAAGCGCATATGGAGAACCTGCGCGATAAGTTCGGAAACAAGTATAGTGCTATCCCGACGAATAATCTGGACGCTATCGCAGACTCCAAAGATGAAGAAGGATGGTGGATTACGATGTATGATAGTTTGAAGACCAAGGAGTGTGGCTGTGACTCTATTCATACTTTGAAGTTGCATGTCAAATTAAAAACGCAGAAGATGTGCAGTTGGCTCGTTGAGAGCAACGATCTTGCGATGGGTGCTGTCATAACGAATTTCACGGAGCCCTTCTACAAATACGGCACGCAGATTGCCGTAGAAGCTTCTCCTAATTCGGGCTACAAGTTCGTGAAATGGAATGATGGGAAGAAGTTCAACCCCTATAGGTTTACACTCTTGGATGACAAGTACTTGCTGGCAATCTTCATGGAAGAAGAACAAGAACAAGACACCACGACTGTGCAACCATCTTCCAACTCCGCGACCTTTACTTGGCCGTTCATCTTCGGTGGTTTCAGTTATTCGCTCACAATCTATCTGGACTTCGCATGCACTATACCGCTCTGCACCATTACCTTCAACCAGTATGGACAACTCATCGGAATCTATTTCGGTAATATGGCTCCGCGACGTATGCCGCAAGAGGAAAGTTTTACCTATACTGTATCCGGTTTGGAGGCTAATACCGAGTATTACTACAAAATGGAAACCAAGGACGAGGATAACAAACTGATTAATACCGATGAGGGTATCTTTAGAACGACGAATGATCAAATGGTAATTGAGAATCCTCCGTACAATGATGTTACTGATTATCGCAAAATACTGATCAATGGCCAAATCTACATCCATCGCGGCGACAATACCTACACTGCCACCGGGCAAGAAGTAAAGTAAAGCCCTGACGCACGAACAGTACGAACGCACGAACAGCTCTTTCTATAAACTATCACCCGCGCGCACGGGTATATATGTATTTTGAAAAACAACTGTTCGTGCGTTCGTGTGTTCTGTTTTGTAAGTGTCCGAAATCCGGACACTTTTTCAAGTATAGGAGGTAGCGACATGCCCTTTTAAGTAGGTGTTTTGCACGGATTTCGGACACACATGAACGAAATCCGTGCACGACTGTCCGAAATCCGGACACATATAATAATATATGAAAATAAATAACCTGCCTGCTAATATGTATTTTTTTGGCAGGCAAGGCAGGCAGGCTGCAGTTATTTGTTAGAAAAGAACAATCTCATCACGGGATCATCTTCCAATCACAATCCGAGCAAGACCCGGTCACGAACTAATCACGACCCGATTACGACAAGATGATGATACTACGGTGACGTTCGGGATGCGAACGTAATGCGAACGTGGATGACGGCAGTATGCGAGCAGGTTCAAATGCGGTTTAGATTTGCGGATATGCCGTTTTTAACCAAAAGTCCACTCATTGAGCCGTTTTTGAGCTTTCCTCGGAAGATGGTCCCGGCGTCGGAACAAGCTCACAAGACGGAAACGCACTAAGCGCGTTTAACTTGCCGCTGTTCCTCCTTTCCCCACGAACTATCACTACGTTAGCAGTTCGCGGGGGCCCCGGCAAAACAGTAAATAATCGGCTTACTGGAAGAAACTGAAATGGACGCTGCCATAGCGTCGGGTTTCGACATGACGAGGGTGGAGCGAAAAGTTGTTATCCTTGCCGTGCTCCAGCACAAACCAACCGTCCGGTTTGAGACGGGGCAACACCAGATCCGGCAATTCCTCCAACCGCTCCAAGGCATATGGCGGATCGGCATAAATGAAGTCGTAGCAGGTATGACATGCGTGCAGAAACTTGAATACATCGCCGCGAATGACTGTCAGGTTGCGAATCCCTAACTGGCGGCATGTCTGAATGATGAAGTTCTGCTGGGTATGTGCCACTTCCACAGCGGTAACTTCGCGTGCTCCGCGGCTGACAAATTCTAATCCGATACCTCCGGTTCCGGCAAAGAGATCAAGCATGTCAATGCCCTGAAAATCCATTCTGTTCTGCAGGAGATTGAACAGACTCTCCTTGGCAAAGTCGGTCGTCGGCCTTGCAGTTATATTTTTAGGGGGCGACAATCGCCGCCCCCCATATGTTCCGGAAATGATCCGCATGGTAATTCTTTCTTACTCCCAATTACCGGCGTAGTTGTTCGGCTCTTCTACATCGCCCACTTTGAGTCCGGGATAGTGCTCCAGTTTGGTTTCCTGATCAATGAGGTTCACCAGTTCCTGCGCATCCAAGTCTCCCAAGAATGTCTCGAAAGGAGCAAAGATGGCGAACAGCGGCACGTGCGTACCGGAAGCGGTCGTATAATCGTTGTTGACCTTCACTTCAAACTTCTTGCCTCCGGAGTGAGGAATGATGCAGATGTCGGCGATGTTTTCTTCGTTGTACTCGCCCTTGAAAACAGCCTGAAGCATGTTCAGACGCAATGTGTCGCGTGCAAATCCTTGCAGTCCGGCATCAATCATCTGCTTGTCGGTCGCCCAGATATAGGCAAACTTGGCGGAATCGGATTCGAAGACGGTGTCTTTCTGTTCAACACGCGCCTTCGCGGCTTTGAAGATCTCGTTGGCTTTCTCCTCGGTCATACCTGCCTCCAGTTGTTTTTCAGTCAGGCTTCCCATCTTGACGATTTCTTTCTTGGGAGTGGTTTTGAGGAACAGAATGAGCGAGTCGAGGTTGTCTGTAAAGCATCCGCGTTGGTTGCGGAATTCCAGCTCCGCCGTACGCAGAGCAACAAGATTCTTGACAACTTCATCCTGACGCTCCATACGCGTCTCTTCAAACTTAATCGGAGTGATAACACTCGTTACGCACATAACGGCAATCGCAATGGCACTCGCGCCGAGCAGTACACATGCAGTAATCTTTAATGGTTTCATTTTTTGGTATTATTTTGTATTAATTTCGTCCTAAAATGAGCATAATTGCGAAAAATCGCTGCAAAATTACTATTTTTTTTTATATATGCAAAAAAAATCGTAACTTTGTGCCGTTTTTTATGGAAGATAGCAATAAGGTACTATATCAAATCCTGACAGAGAGGCTTGAATTGCTCCGTCAGTTGGATCAAGAGGGCGACTCGGCTCGCCGTCGTCATGTGGCTCGTGAGACGCAAACTTTGCACGCTCCGATGGCACACAAACTGGGTCTTTATCAAATCAAAACCGAGCTGGAAGACATCGCTCTGAAGTTTCTGGACTACGACTCCTATAAATATATCGCGCACGCGTTAAACGCCAAGCGGACAGAACGGGAAGAATACGTGGCGCGTTTTATCGCTCCACTGGAACAAAAACTGAAAGATGCCGGTTTTGTGTTCACCATCAAAGGCCGTCCGAAGTCCATTCACTCGATATACCACAAAATGCAGGTGCAACACTGCGACGTGGACCGTATATACGACTTGTTCGCCATTCGTATCATTTTGGACTCACCTCCCGAACGCGAGAAATCGGATTGCTGGATGGTCTATTCCATGATAACGGATATTTTCCGTCCGGATCCGAAGCGCTTGCGCGACTGGCTGAGTGTGCCCAAGGAGAACGGGTATGAGTCGTTGCATACAACGGTGATGGGACCCGACAACCGATGGGTGGAAGTGCAGATACGCACAAAGCGCATGGACGAGGTGGCTGAAAAAGGAGTGGCTGCCCACTGGGCGTACAAAGGCGTCAAAGGCAATATACTGGACAGCGAGAAACAGTATGTCTATGTGTTCACGCCGACCGGCGACCTTCGCCGCTTGCCAGCCGGAGCTACGGTGCTGGATTTTGCTTATTCGATCCACAGCGATGTAGGCAGTCATTGTATGGGCGGACGTATTCGCAACCAGCAGGTTACCATTCGTCAGCAGTTGCAAAACGGCGATCAGGTGGAGATCCTGACTTCGCCGAATCAGCATCCCAATGCCGACTGGCTCAACTTCGTAGCAAGCAGCAAGGCGAAAAACAAAATCCGCCAGCAACTCAAAGAGATAGAATACCGAAACGCAGCCGCCGGACGCGAACTGCTCGAACGGCGATTCAAGAACTGGAAGATAGAATACAACGAGGGCGATGTGGCGCGGCTGTCAGAAAAATTGGGCTACAAGGCTGTTTCGGACTTATACCAGTCGCTGGCACTCGGGAAAGAGGATATATTGCGGTTGCGTGATATATACATGGCGCTGGACGATCAGCAGCCGATTCATACCGACCGACCGGAATATATCCCCAAAAACGAACTGAAGGGCTTGGCCATTGAGGTGGATATGAACGTGAAGAATGTGGATTTCAATATTTCGAAATGTTGTAATCCGCAACCGGGAGAACCGATTTTCGCTTTTGTGTCCGTGACCAAAGGAATACGAATCCATCGTATCGATTGCCCGAATGCCGTGAATATCCGCGAGCATTATCCCTACCGTATGATACCGGCACGCTGGGCAAAGAAGGGGTGAAGGAGTTAAAGAATTAAGGAGTGAATGAATATCCGAGCATATTACTGGAGAATGCGGTAAATCAGATGGCCTCGCTTCCGGGAGTGGGTCGCAAGACGGCGCTACGGCACGTTTTGCACCTGTTGCGGTGTTCCGAACAGGATGTCGATCATTTCGCAGAAGCCTTTACCCGCCTACGGAAAGAAGTGCATTATTGCCGCCGGTGCCATAATATCACCGATCAGGACATCTGCCCGATTTGCCAGTCAACACGCAGAGATCAACGGATCATGTGCGTCGTGGAAAACGTGCAAGACGTGATGTCGATAGAAAACACGGGGCAATATAACGGTCTGTATCATGTATTGGGCGGCATTATCTCGCCCATGGACAGTATCGGCCCGAAGGATATAGAAATCGACTCGTTGCTGGCGCGACTGGAACCGGAAGGAATACAGGAAGTCATTCTGGCACTGCCCACAACGATGGAAGGCGACACCACCAATTTCTATATCTATCGCAGAATACAGAATGCCGGCCTCGCCAATCCGCCTAAAGTGAGTCAGATTGCACGTGGCGTGGCTGTAGGAAACGAATTGGAATATACCGACGAAATCACGTTGGGAAGATCCATTGTCAACCGAATAGAATTCAAGGGATAAAAACCGAAGATAATTGATAGCAGTATGGAACAGATTGTTAGAAAACTGAACTGGATTTATTACGGCCAGATGGTCATTGCGATGATTGTACTGACGACGATGTATTATATGCACATGCACGGTTTGTACGAACCGCTGGACAAGATGTCCGGATTAGGGCAAGCGGTGCAATACATTATCATCTTTGATGCGTTGGTCACTATTCCGTTAGGATTGTATCTGATCAAATTGTTCCATCCCAAGACAGAGACCATGTACTTCAAATGTGCGGCAGCACGCATCTTGCTGGTCAGTAATACGCTGCCGCTTGGTATTGCGGCTTTCTACTGGATGGATTGTTACCGCTCGATGATTTGGGTGGCTGCCATTGCTGCAATAGCATGGTATTTCTCCAAACCTACCATCGGCAAGGCGGAGCAGGAGATGGCTCCGAAGGATCCCAATGAAGAAACTTATTAAAAGAGATAAATAACTGATTAAAAACAGAATGGCCTTATGATTATAGCATGTGATTTTGATGGTACAATCGTTACGCACGAGTATCCGAAGATAGGCAAACCTATTCCGTTTGCTATTCAAGCGCTGAAGAAATTGCAGGAGGATGATCACCACCAGATTATCCTTTGGACCGTTCGAGAAGGTGCGCTGTTGCAAGAAGCTATCGATTATTGCAAGAGCAAAGGTTTGGAGTTCTATGCCGTCAATTCCAATTATCCGGAGGAAGAACCGGCTCACCGTCCGGCACGCAAGTTGGTTGCCGACCTGTGGATAGACGACCGCAACTTGGGCGGTTTGCCCGACTGGGGAATCATCTACAACATGATTCATACCGGCAACATGTTCAAACCTGCTCCTCAGGGCAATATGGAAGATTTGCACCCGTACAAGAAGAAAAAGGGATTCTTTGCCCGATTGTTTGGATAAAATGGTGACATTGCGTAAACTGGAGCCGACCGACTTGCCGTTCTTGTATCAATGGGAGAACGATGCGACAGCATGGAGTGATGGCAACAACCATAACCCTCTCTCGCAGCAAGACTTGCGCGAATATATCAAATCAACGACGGGAGATATCTACCGCGACGGACAGTTGCGGCTTATTGTGATGGATGGTGAGCAAACCGTTGGTTGCATCGACTTGTTTGATCTGGATATCCGAAACCGGCGTGCCGCCATTGGCATGTATATAGCTCGGGAAGTACGCGGTCGTGGAGTAGGGAGAAGCGCCGTGGAAGCGCTGGAACAGTATGCCTTCGGTTTTCTTCGTTTGCGTTTGCTCTATTGTG
>JAFPJV010000025.1 GCA_017425065.1 Paludibacteraceae bacterium | reverse complement strand
ATCAAAGAATATAATTGTTGGCGTTTTCTTTTCTGCCTCTTTGAATACATTAGCGATTTTTGCTTGTGTTCCATGTAGAAAACTTGACGCAATATCAGAACAATTTACAAGTACAAAATTACATCCGGCTTCTTCGGCGAATTTTGTTGCAAATGCCGTCTTACCACATCCCGGAGGACCATAGAGCATCATGCCGTTAGGAAGAGATAATCCTAATTTTTCTGCACGCTCCGGTTCTTTCATAACATCTATAAAATCTGATTGTAAAAGTTCCTTGAGTTCGTCTAGTCCAGCTATATCACTAAAACCGCCTTGTTCATTCTCCTCTAATTCTTCGTGAGATAATTTATATCCTTCATACCACAATCCCTCTTCATTATACTCGTCAACTTTACACATGGTTTCTGTGTAATCAACACCACGAAGAAGATGTGACAAAACATCCCACTCGTACCAAGGCATTCCAGCATTGCATTCATGAAAATCACAACTATAATTGAGAATATCTTTTTCAATAGTAGACAAACAAGCAAAGCCACTATGAATGATACCCTCCAACGTGTTTTCTAATTTCCATTTATCATCTTCTTCCAAATATAAGGCATAACCCTCGTTTAGAAGTGTCAGCTTATCTGTATAATTAAAAATTCTTGATGGAAAATCATTGCAAAGGCAATTCCCAGGTTCAACTTCTATGTGCTCAAGTTCAGGAAAGATAAGTTCGGGCATATTAATTGTTTCAATTATTGCTCTCTCTACCTTCTCTTTGATTTCCTCTGCCCGCTTGCATAGCAAATCGTATACAATAGAGTCTTCTTTTTTGCTTTTTGCTGCAACCTGATATGCAGAAACTAACAACAAATCATTCTTGTGTTGCTCTTTAGCATCTATTTGCGGCTTGGAAAGCATAGTGTTACATGATTTTTTATTTATGCGAATACAAAATTACTGCTTTTTGTTGGTGTGACCAAAAGTTTGTAACCAATTATATTAAATTTTCCGGCAGAGATACTAATTCGCGGTCCAAAAGGATTTTATGCTCACGGCCTTTGGGCGCCTCAATGATATAATACTTATTCCATTCTTCATCGGGGATAACATAGCGTATTTGGCTGTTACATTGAGACTTCTTGACATTCAAGGCATTAGGAGAAAAGACATCAAACAACTTTTCGATAGATTGATGCAATTTCTCCATATCCGAGCGATTAGTAAAGCGGAAATAAAGCGAACGATATTGGTCTTTGTAGTTGTCAAACTCTTTCATCAAAATGCCTTCGGGATGCAATAAAAACAAGACATATAACGCTTTTACTTGTGCTGTGAAATGGAACTTCCTTTCATAATCAGGCAATAATACATCATATATGTTAGGCGTGATTTCCAAGCGGCTAAGCAGTTGTGGAAGCGGTTTCGGCTTGTTTGGCACAATCATGAATTCAGGAACTTCAATGTCATAAACAAGTCTCGACGGGAAAGAGCCATGGTCCAAAATCGCATCAAAAATCTTTAGTAGTATGAAATAGAACTCGCTAAGCGCTTTTTCTATTTCTTCCGGATAGCAATTTTGAATAGCGGCAACAAAGAAAGCATGACCTTTTGCGTAGTTAATGCGCGTAGGTAATATAGGAGCATAAAATGCGGAGACGTGCTTGGTCTTGAACAAATCGTTCTTCGGCTCCAGATAGACAATATTGCAAGTTAGGATATTGTCCGCCCGTTGATTCAAGCGCTCAATGAAAACAGGGATATTTTCGCGGAAGAGATTATCTATATACGGCGTTTGCGTACCTGCTACATAATAAATAGTACCATAAGGCAAGTTACTGTACTTGTCGTCTTGGTAGTATTCTATGGATTTGGATAGTGTAATCATGGCGTTTATGTGTGTATTCTTATCTCGGCAAATGCCTCAAATGATTATTACTGCGTGATTTTCGCGCAAAGGTCTACTTTTTTATATTGGATAATATCCGCCTTTTTTGGCAACGCCGCGGAAGGTTATTTGACCTTTGTCGGTAAGTGATTTGAGGTAGCTTCTGTTTTAATTCGTTCAAATCCATCGTTTACACCGCCAATTGGAGAGTTTACACCGCCAATTTTCGCTGCAAAGGTACGAAGAAAAAATGAGATGTGCAAATTTTGGAGGGAGAATTTGACAAAATAAATAAATTTTACTATTTACGCGAAACTTTTGCTTTGCGCAGAAGACGAAAAAAAAGAAGCCGATTGATAATCGGCACAAAAGAAGAATCAAAAAGAAAAATCCCCCACTCTGCGGTGAGAGAGGGGGATTTTATTTACCATTTGGTCATGTACCATGTACCATTTTACTTCACTTCTTCGAAGTCAACGTCTTCGGCGGAGTTGTCGTTCCGGTCGTTGGTCGTTGGTCCTTGGTCGTTGGACGGTTGTCCTTGCGGGCCGGGTTGACCAGCCTGGTTGTACATCTCGGAACCTACCGCCTGGAACGCGTTCATCAGTTTCTCGCAAGCTGCATCGCAGGCATCGGCGTCATGTTTCTCATAGACCTCTTTGAGTTGTTTGAGGGCATCCTCGATCGGGGCTTTCTTGTCAGCGGGGATCTTGTCGCCCAGTTCTCGGAGTTGTTTCTCGGTCTGGAAGATGGTAGCGTCCGCCTTGTTGAGTTTCTCGGCCTGCTCCTTAGCACGTTTGTCGGCTTCGGCATTGGCTTCCGCCTCGGCTTTCATGCGCTTGATCTCGTCGTCGGAGAGACCGCTGGAAGCCTCGATACGGATCTGTTGCTCCTTGCCGGTGGCTTTGTCCTTGGCGGTAACATTGAGGATACCGTTGGCGTCGATATCGAAGGTCACTTCGATCTGTGGTTCGCCACGCCGTGCGGGCATGATGCCGTCGAGATGGAAGATACCGATCTGCTTGTTCTGTGCCGCCATAGGTCGTTCTCCTTGCAGCACTTTGATTTCGACAGAAGGCTGGTTGTCCACAGCAGTGGTGAAGGTCTCGACTTTCTTTGTCGGGATGGTGGTGTTCGCCTCGATCATCTTGGTCATCACGCCACCCATGGTCTCGATACCAAGGCTAAGCGGAGTGACGTCGAGCAGGAGTACATCCTTGACGTCTCCGGTGAGTACACCTCCCTGGATAGCAGCGCCGACAGCGACTACTTCGTCGGGGTTGACGCCCTTGGACGGAGCCTTGCCGAAGAACTTCTCGACCGCCGTTTGGATAGCGGGGATACGAGTGGAGCCGCCCACGAGGATGATCTCGTCGATATCGGAAACGCTGAGACCTGCGTTCTGGAGGGCAGTGCGGCATGGAGCGATTGTACGCTGGATGAGGTCGTCGATGAGTTGCTCGAACTTAGCCCGTGTGAGTGTCTTGACGAGGTGTGCCGGAACGCCGTTGACGGGCATGATATACGGCAGGTTGATCTCGGTGGAGGTGGTGTTGGAGAGTTCTATTTTGGCTTTCTCCGCCGCCTCTTTGAGTCGCTGCATAGCCATGGGGTCTTTGGAGAGGTCTGCGCCTCCGTTCTCAGCCTTGAACTCCGAGACGAGCCACTCGATGATACGGTGGTCGAAGTCGTCACCACCGAGGTGTGTATCACCGTCGGTAGCCTTTACTTCGAAGACGCCGTCACCCAGTTCGAGGACAGATACATCGTGTGTACCTCCACCGCAGTCGAAGACGACGATTTTCATATCCTTGTTGGACTTGTCGAGTCCGTAGGCCAGTGCGGCCGCCGTAGGCTCGTTGACGATACGGCGTACGTTGAGACCAGCTATCTCGCCTGCCTCTTTGGTAGCCTGACGTTGCGAGTCGTTGAAGTAAGCCGGCACAGTGATAACAGCCTCTGTCACCTCTTGTCCCAGATAGTCCTCGGCTGTCTTCTTCATCTTCTGTAGGATGATAGCCGAGATTTCTTGCGGGGTATAGAGACGTCCGTCGATATCGACACGCGGGGTGTTGTTGTCTCCCTTGGCTACTTTATAAGGAACGCGCTCGATCTCCTTCTGGAGGCGATCGTAGGTCTCGCCCATGAAGCGCTTGATCGAATAGACGGTCTTGGTCGGGTTGGTGATCGCCTGACGTTTCGCCGGATCACCCACCTTGCGCTCGCCGCCCTCTACAAAGCCGACAACCGAAGGAGTGGTACGCTTGCCCTCGGAGTTAGCAATTACAATAGGTTCGTTGCCTTCCATTACGGCAACACAGGAGTTGGTAGTTCCTAAATCAATTCCAATAATCTTAGACATAGTTGTATGGTTTTTAAGTTAATATTCCTAGTTTACTAGTCCACTAGTCTTCTAGATTTCTAGAGTTCTAGATTTCTAGCGACCGAGTCACTCTTATAATGACAAATCCCGTGCCAAATGGGGTTTGGCACAGGATTCGTATCGTTTTGGCAGAACAGGACTGACAAAATGGCAGTTATTCCTGTTCGAGGAACTTCTTGACTAGGGGATAGAAGATGCGTGCAGACGTATAATGGCTGCCGTAGTTGTCGAAATCCCAGGTGATATTGGGCAGGTGTCCGTAGCAACTCCGTAGATGCCGGGCGCAGAAGAAGGTGACGACATCGTCCTTGGTAGAATGGAAGACATAGAGCTGCGTGCGGGGCACCCATGCGGGGCAAATGGTGTCCGCCGGCACCTGTTCGCTGATGGGATAATGCACGAGGCTGGAACGCTTGAGTCCCTCGTACAAACGCCGCGCCTCGGCATTCGACAAGTTCATGCCGTCGGGCGTGAGCCAATGCGTCATCTTGCGGCTCGGGAAGCGGAAGAAGAGTTGCGGGATGTTATAGCGTTTGGCGGCCACATATTTCTCGTCGTAACGCTTCATGGCGGGCGTATAAAGACGGTCGAACTGCAGATTCAGGTCATAGGCTTCGTTGGTGCCAGCCATGAGCATAGGGATGAAAAGGGGCAGAAGGGTTTTGCCGCGGGAGACGGAAACGTCGTAGGCGGAAGCGACATCGACAGGTGCGCCTCCGGCATAACATTTCCTGACCGTAACGCGGTCGGCATACTGTTCCTCCAGCAGCTTGAGCGTCCACAACGCCGTAGCGCCCCCCTGGGAGAAGCCGACGATATAGATGCTGTCGAGCGATATGCCCAGCGCCATGCTGTCGAGCATAGGACGCAAGCCAAAGAGCATATCCACGGTATTGCGCGCGGTCAGTTCGCCCGCGAGATAAGGATGCACGCGGTCGCGCGTGAGTCCATATCCGATATAGTCGGGCATGAGCAGCACAAAGTCCTCGCGATAATACTTCGCCTCGCCGGTAGGCTTGACGGAAGGTGCGTTGTCGTTGGCGGAAATGGTATAGTGCGGGATGAGTATAAGCCCCTTCGGATGTTCCGGGACACTCAGCAGGCCGGACAACTCGACGGGTTCGCCGTGCTGATCGACCGACATATAGCGTACGGCCTGCTCACGGACCTTAGCGAAGCCCGTGAGGCAAGCCGACAAGAGCAGCAATATGATCGTTAGTCTGCGCATTTACTTGACTGTCTGTCCGCGGAGCGTATAAACCTTGTCGTCGCGGAGGATATAGACGTTGCCGTCGCGGATGAGTTTCTGCGCCGTATTGGCAGGATTGGTATAAACAGCTGGAGCGCCGGTGCCGGGATTCGCCTCATAGACCGCCTGCAGCGTTATGCCGTCGGACAGCATGCCGGGCTGCACTTGCCATCCCACGAACGTGAAACCGGCGATATACGGCTCGTGCGGCACTTGCCAGGTCTGCACCTCCATGTAGAGCAAGGAGTTGTCCTGCTTGAGATAGTTGATCTGGACATTCTTCTCCTCGAAGGTCAGGTCGGTAGTCACGCCGACGATATTCAAGAACTCTTTCCAGACATCTTTCGCCCGGTACAGCTCGATATAATCCATCGGGACATAGAGGATACAAGTCTCCTTGTTGACATTATATACCGCGCGCGAGGTGATGGTCTGCGGCGTGATGGCAAAGTTATGAATGGCTTTCAGCGCAGAGCAGCCATAGAAAGCGTCCTGGTTGATGGTGGTGACGGAAGACGGGATAACGACGTCCTCCAAGCCCGTACAACCCTCCAATACGCTGGTAGCCAATGTCTTGACACCTTCGGGGAAGGTGAGGCTCTTAAGCCCCGTACAGTACATGAATGCCGCCTGGCCGATAGAGGAGACGGAAGCAGGGATGTCGATGTGATCCAACTTGTTCATGTATTTGCACAGGTAGGCGGGGATGGTCTCCACCTGGTCACCAAAGGTGAAGGAGGTGATTTGCGAACTGGTGCTATAGAAGGGCGCATTGTCGTCGGAACTGATAGAACAATTGGCAGGCAGCCATGTGACGGACGTCAAGGGGCAGCTCACAAACGCCCTGCTGCCGATAGATGTAACCGTACTCGGGATGGTCACCGACGTGAGTTTGCAGTTATAGAACGCGCGCTGACCGATGGTCGTCAGGCCTTCGTGCAGGTTGATATTCGCCAGCTTGGTACAGCCGTAGAAAGCGTCCTGGCTTATGGTGGTCAGCGTTGCCGGCAGCTCGATGGACTCCAAGGAGGTGCAGCCCTCGAAGAAGCTGACAGGCAGCGTCTTCTGCGTCACGGGCAGGTTGATGGACTTGAGCGAGGTGCAATACATAAACGCGTACTGCCCCAGCGACTTGACAGAGGGCGGCAGCACGACGGCTTCGAGTTTGCTCATGTTCTTGCACAGGTAGGCAGGGATGGTCTCCACCTGGTCACCAAAGGTGAAGGAGGTGATCTGCGAACTGGTGCTATAGAAGGGTGCACTGTCGTCGGAGCT
>JAFPJV010000024.1 GCA_017425065.1 Paludibacteraceae bacterium | reverse complement strand
CGAACCGTTACTTTGCAGACAGCTGACAGTTCGCCGACTTTTGCAGTAATGTTAGCCTCGCCGGAACCAACACCGACGATGTTTACTTTGTTGTCAATGACCTTAACAACTTCTTCGTTGGAAGAAGCAAAAACAACAGTAGCAGGAATTTCTACGCCTGCGGGAGTTCCCAGCAGAGCCAATTGAACGGTGTCGCCTACCATCAGATTTACCTCTGCTTGCTTAAACGAAATGCCTGTCAATGCACTTTTTTCTTCTTCCTCTTTCGGGTTGCAGCTTGCAAAAACCAATGCTAAAGCTGCCAACACAACAAGATACTTTTTCATAATTGTTTGTTTTTAATTAATAATAAGTTTTGTTTATTTAAATAACAGACTCTTCTTTTCGAAGAATGGGTTAATAATATTTCTTTTTTTGTAACACCTTTGTTGCCAGATAGGGGTTGTAGCGCGCCTCGCTGGTAGGAATTTCACATTGGAAACTGATACGTCCGTCACCTTCCACGCTGATTTTTTGCTCACCTCTATCCAAGTGGTTCTTACCCAATTGAACGGATTTGCTCAAGCGGCGCAGGGTCTGCAATCCGTAGCCTTCGCCCCACATCTCAACACGCCAGTTGTAGATAATGGCATTCTTGAGCGCATCGCCCGTCAAGGTGCCGAGCCATGTGCTGTAAGCCGTTTCCTGTCCGTCCAGTACACGCTCGTCGCAGAGCTGCTGGATATAGCTCTTGGCAACATCCTCTTTGCCGAGGCGATAAGCGGCTTCGGCTGCTATCAGATAAGCCGACTCGATACGCATGAACACGTTGTCGCACAACCAGTCGCGATCCACTTTGTCCAGTTTTGTCTCGTCTTTGGTTGTCGGACAATAGAACTTGCGATTTGGGCAATAAGGAGATGGCTGGTCGCCGGCATTGAACCAATCCTTGCGTGCGTCCCAGCCGGTCGCTACGATTTCGTCGTACAGTTTGGAGTCGATACCCTTAACGTCGCCGGCTGCGGCGTAACTGTATGTGTGAATATCCACTTGTCCGAAGAACGAAGCCAGAGCCGTGGTGTTTTCAACCGTTACGTCCTCGCCCCAGAGCCAGTTCTTTGCATTCACGTCGCAAAAACCGGTGGTCAGCAACTCTGCCTTCTTGAGCAACGGATATTTGCCGCCGTCGATAACGGTTTTAGCTTGTTCCAAGGCGATGTCATAGGCGTTCTTGCCGTCTGCGATCACCATCTTCGTATCGCCGTGGTTTAGCATGGCATATGCCAACATCAGACGGGCAACGTC
Source organism: Paludibacteraceae bacterium (assembly GCA_017425065.1). GTDB lineage: Bacteria > Bacteroidota > Bacteroidia > Bacteroidales > Paludibacteraceae > Colicola. The sequence goes on along the minus strand of JAFPJV010000024.1, from coordinate 80,791 downwards.
TGCATTAACCTCCAGTTTCGAACCGCGCTGGTTGAACTTGCTGTAGTAGTCCAGCACCTCAATACCGGTGGACAAATCCTCATATACGCGGTCATATACCTCGGCTATCGTAGAAAGCGGAGCACCTAAAGCACCGTTCTTCACTTCGGTCTCGGTGTAAATAGGAATTGCCTTCTCCGACTCCATCGGGTTTTCCAACTGATCCATCGGGTCGCAGTAGAAATTCAGCAGGCAGGCATATGCCCATCCGCGGATGGCGAGCAATTGACCGTAATAGTAGCCCTGCAGTTTGATTATCTCCGATGGCTCTTCACTGCTTCCGATGCTTTTCAGTATCTCTTGCGAGTTCTGCTCTACAGCCATCGTACCGAGGTTCGCCAGGTTGATAATGTCGTAATAGAACGACCATAGATAACCGCGTGCGTAGGCGTAGAAATAACCGCGCTCGTAGGTTTCAAACCATCCGTAGCTGCTCTTGGCCATAGCCATGTCACCGCACTGGATATCGCCGTACATGTCGATGGAGCGCAGACCAAACACGTCGTGGTCGCCTCCGTGCTCATATAGTTTGGAGTAGATACCCAGGATAGAGCCCTGCAGGTTGTCCGGCAACTTGGAGAACTGATCTTCCAAGAGTACGCCGCCTTCGGGGTATTGGGTCAAGAAACTGTCACCACAAGAGGTGAGCGCGAAGCCCAATACGATTGTTGCAAATAAATACTTTACGTTTTTCATATCTTTAATCTCCTATGGTTTAGAATTGAACTTTGATACCTCCCATGATGGTGGACAGCGGGCTGTAATCGCTGTATCCGTTGGTACCGGTAGAGGACATCATCGGGTTGTAACCCTTGCGTGCTGTAGCGATAGCCAGGTTGTCGGCGGCTACCCATACTTGCAAGCTGTTCAGCTTGATTTTCTCGATTAGTTTCTTCGGGAACTTGTAGCCGAGGTTGATGTTGTTCAGACTCAGATACGAGTTGCTCGTCAGGAAGCGGTCGCTGGCAGCGTTGGCGTACTGATCCGATCCGTTCGACAGACGGGGAACAAGCGTCATGCGGTTCTCGTCGGTGACAACTGTACCCGGTGTCCATGCGTTACGGATATCTTTGTGCCAGTTCTGTTTGCCGACTTTCTCGCTGTGCATCAGGTAGGCGTACTGGTTGTCATAACCGTAACCGCCGATGCGGTACGAGCAACTGATGCTCAGTGTTACACCGTAAGCCTCGAAGTCAAGACCGAAGCCGCCGTCCAAGTCAGGCATGGCGCTCTTGCCGACATAGTTCTCACCGGCATAGATGTAGTCCTCACCGCTTACGCTGGTGGTTCTTACGTCGGTTTCAACGCCGGCTTCTTTGTTCTTCTGAATATACTCATAGACCGAACTGATGTAGTTATCACCAGTCTCTCCGGCGCCGATCAGGTCTGCGGAACTTGTACCGAATCCACCTTTCTTGGCATCGTAGTATGCGGTGTAAGTAGCTTCACCGTTCTCGTTAACACCTTCGTAGTGAACCATATAATAGTCGTATGTGGAGTGACCTACCGACATACCGCCGGACATCACCATGCGTTTCTCCGAGCCGTCTTCGTTGTAACCGTCGATAGGCATCAAGAGCATCTTGTTGCGGTAGTAGCCACCGTTGAGACGGAAGTCCAGTTTGATGTTACGCATGTCAACCAAGTGGGCTTTCAAGTCGAACTCGACACCCTGGTTCTCCATGGCTGCATCATTCACGTAGTAGCCGCTGTAGCCCAGCGAAGGAGCTACGTAGCGCGGGAACAACATGTTGTCCGTCTTCTTATAGAAGTAGTCAAACTCAACGTCCAGATACTTGTTGATGGAGAATTCCAGACCGAGGTCTATCGTGCTGGTGCGCTCCCACGTCAGGTTCGGGTTGCCTTTGTAGCTCCAAACGTAACCCTTGTTACCGTCCACGTTTTCAACAGTATAATGGTCGGTGTACAGCATGTCGCCAATATCCTGGTTTCCTAATACACCCCAACTCAGACGCAACTTACCGTTCTTCAGCCATTCTTTGGCAGGCTCCAGGAAGCTCTCATTGGTGAAGCTCCAGGCTGCACCGACCGAACCGAAGTGACCCCAACGGTGTCCTTTCGCAAACTTGCTCGAACCGTCGGCACGATAGTTGGCTGTGATATGATAACGGTTGTCGTACTCATAAGTAGCGGTTGCCAGTGCCGACTCCAGAGTGCTCGTGCGGGAATGACCCTCAACGCCGTCCATGCTGACACCGTTGCTCAATTCGTTGACATGATCTTCAACGATATTCTTCTTGTAACCGTATTGGTAGTTGTAGGTGAAGTACGTGGTCTCGTGACCGGCCATCAAGCGGATGGTGTGGTCGCCAAAGGTCTTGTTGTACTCCAACAGCTGGTTGCTCGTAACGGCAAGGTAGTTGTACTGTGCATTGGCAACACGACCGATACCGGCAGCATCGCCGTAGTACTTGTTAGTCAGCGCGTTAACGCGGTTGTTCATATACTGTGCACCTACGTTCAACGTGAACTTCAGTCCGTCGTACAGTTTGAACTCCAGGAAGGCGTTGGCTACCGTCTGGTGGCGAACGGTGCGCTGTTTGTCCCACTCCAGGGCACCGGCGGGGTTGATACCGAACGAGTACGAACGTCCGCCCTCTTCGCCGATTTTCTCGTTGCCGTTGTCACCGTAGTCATACATCTTGCCGCCTGTCTTCGGATCCACTCTTACCTGGCCGGTTGCGGGATCATAAACATAGACGGGATAGATAGACGGAATCTGGTTCACGAACGCAAAACCGTTGTTGGCGGCTTCATCGTCCTGAACAGGATTGCTCATCGTGGCGTACGAATATTGGATGTTCAGTCCGCCCTTCAGCCATTTCTTGGCCTGATAGTTGATGTTGGCACGCGTGTTGAAACGCTGGAAGTTGGAAGCGGTATAGTAGCCCTCGTCTTTCAGGTAGCCGAAACTGGTGTAGTAGTTCAGCTTGTCGCTACCGCCGCTTATCTTGGCAGTAGCTTCCAGTTTCAAACCGTTGTGGAACAAGGTGTTATACCAGCTGTCCATGTTTTCGTACATCGCCAGACGTTTTGCGTCTGTATTGAACGACGGATTGACATTTCCGAATTTGTCATATGCGTTAATCAGCATATTGCCTGGGGTGTTCCACAGGTTGTAAATCGTCGGAATACCATTCTTGCCATACAGGTTTGCGCTTGCATTCTTGATGGCTGTGGTCTCGTTCTTTCCTTTTTTGATTTGCTCGTTGTACAGACTCTGCCAGCAGAGGGTAACGTACTCCTCCGGGCTGTCAATAACGTCGTACATCGGGAGCAGACGCATGTTGGCACCGCCCTTCACGTCGATTTCGATTTTGCCTTCGTCGCCGTGCGAACTACCTCTCTTTGTGGTAATTACGATAACGCCGTTGGCACCGCGGCTACCGTAAAGCGACGTAGCCGTTGCGTCTTTGAGCACCGTAATGCTGGCGATGTCACCCGGGTCAATCGAACTGATGGATCCTGCATCCAATGGAATACCATCCACTACGTACAACGGGGTGCTGCTGGCGGAAATAGAACCGATACCGCGGATACGGATCGAAGCGACCGAACCGGGCTGACCGCTCGAGTTAACGACTTGTACACCAGCCACCTCACCGGCCATAGCTTTGGTGATGTCGGACGGGTTCTTCTTCTCAATCTCCTCGGCTTTGACGGCCTGAGCAGAACCGGCGTACGAACCCTTGCTGATGTTACCGTAACCCGAAACGACTACTTCCTGTAGCACTTCGGCGTTCTCCTCCAGCACAACTTTGATGTTTTGACCGGCGGGAACTTCCTTCTTGGTCATACCGACGAAGGTAACGACCAGCGTCTTCACAGACGTCGGCACGTTCATCTCGAACTTACCGTCAATGTCAGAAACTGTACCATGTGTAGTTCCTTTGGCCACGATGCTGGCGCCGATAACGGCTTCGCCATTCTGGTCAACAACTACACCGCTTACTGGCTTTGTTTGCGCATACACCGACAGGGTGGCTGCAACAAGCAATAAGAGGGTAAAAACTTTCTTCATGACTAATAATTATTTATAATGATTTATATGATTGCACAAAAATCGCTGCAAAATTACACAAAAAAAATGACATGGACAAACTTTTACGCAAAAAAATATGTTTTTTAACACAAAATATGCGTTTTTTGCCCTAAAAAAATCAAAAATGACGGGAAAATGACGAAAAAACGACAAAATGTGCGTTATTCGTACCGAAGAGTGAGCAGGTTGTCAGGACGGAGAATTTCGCGACTGATATCGAGCAGTTGCGACGTCGTCGTTCGGGCGATTTTCCGGAATGTCTCCTGCCACGTCGGCGCAGAGCCGCAGTAGAGCATCGATTTCGCCATCGCCAGTGCGCTGCTTTCCTGGTTTTGGGCGGCAATCGCCATCTGTCCGCGCAGTTGCCGGAGGGCGTTGCGTAGTTGGCTTTCGCTCAGCGGATGTTCTGTGAGACGATCCAGTTCGTGCCTTAGCAGCGCCATACATTGCTCCGTATATTCCGGTTCGCAGGCAAAATAGGTCGCCCAGTAGCCGGTGTCGCTCAGCGGCATGTAGGTGGATTCCACTTGATAAACCAGTCCGTGCGCCTCGCGCAAACTCAGATTCAGTCTGCTGTTGAGGCTGCCGCCGCCGACAATGTTGTTCAGCAGATAAAGCGCCAGCTGGTTTTTGTGCCCGAGAGGGTAGGCATGTTGTCCGACCATGACATGCGTCTGATGAGTATGTTTCTTGTAGATGGCGCTACGAGGCGATGTCGAGCCGTTCTCGAACCGTTTTCGAGCCAATGTCGAGCCAACTTCGAGAGATGGTGCGCCATCTATGCTGCAAAAGGCTTGTTCGACGAGGCGGAAAATCCTGTCCGGCGCCACGTTGCCCTGACAGAACACGACGATTCGTTCCGGCCGGTATTGTTCGCGCAGCCATGCCACTGCCGTTTCCGGCTTTTGGGAGATGCGGCGCAGCGTCTTTTTCGTTCCCAGAACAGGCATGGCGAGCGGATGTCCGTCGAAAACCAAGGCTTCGAAGTCGTCGTAAATCAGTTCGCTCGGGCTGTCGTTGTAGCTCTCTATCTCGTCGTATATCACGGTTCGTTCTTTGTCCGTCTCGCGTTTCGGGAACGTGGGGCAAGTCACCAGTTCGCTCAGCAGACGCAATGTCAGTTGCACGTGCTCCACGGGTGTGGCGGCATAGAATGTCGTCTCTTCTTTGGTCGTGTAAGCGTTTATCTCGCCGCCGATGCCTTCTACGAGACGGATGATCTGCCTGGCGGAATGACGTGCAGTGCCCTTGAAGACGCAATGCTCGATATAATGCGCCATGCCGTTCTGTTCGGGCAGTTCGTCACGTGTGCCTGCTCCGACCATCACGCCGGTATAAGCTACGGGAGAATCCGTCCGTCGGTGCACAATTTTCAGCCCGTTTGGTAAAATATGATAAAAAGTTTGCGTATTTTCTTGCATATGTCAAAAAAAAGTACTACCTTTGCAGCCGCTTTCGTAGTTGATGCTTTTGCGCTCGCTACGCTCGCGCCGCGGCATTGGCGGAATTGGTAGACGCGCCAGACTTAGGATCTGGTTCCTCACGGAGTGAAAGTTCGAGTCTTTTATGCCGCACTTCTATGAAGCACGTTTTCTATATTATCGCATTGGCGGTTGTTGCCGTCGTTTTCCCGTCTTGTCTGACGGGTGAGGATAATTCTACGCCTGTTATCCAGCTGGCAGGTTACATGGATCGGTATAATTCGCTGGGAGTGCATGACTCCATTGAGTTCGGTGATACCGTGCATGTGGGTGATACGCTTGTAGCGCACATGATGCTGATGGGAGGTTACAACAACCTCACGGGTCTCGTTGTCTCATGCGACACGTCGGTCATCGGCCGCAAGTTGGTTGTTACCGAGGGCTACGAGCAACATCTGGCGAGCGGTTCCGATCCCGAAAACGGCAAAATGCTGTTTATCAAGGATGTCTATCTCTATCCGACGGATATGCGTCTGGTGGCAAAGAAGACGGGTGATGCGAAGGTGCTGTTTACGCTTTCCTCCACTGCCAGCGAGAAATACTCGCCGCTCAATGCCTGGATCATGGTCCCCATACGATAAGGGAATCTTCAAATCTTCAAATCTTCAAATTTTTGAACGTCGTTCAAAATCTTTGGCTTCCTGCCAGAGTGCTTCCATTTCGTCCAGGCTCATGTCCTTCAGCGCCTTGCCTTGCTCTTTCGCGCGCGATTCTATATAATTAAAGCGGCGGGTGAATTTCAGATTCGTCAGTTCCAAGGCGTTGTCCGGCCGAATTTTGTAGAGTCGTGCGGCATTGATCAGCGCAAACATCAAGTCCCCGAACTCTTCGGTCATCTCCTTTGAACACTGTCCATTGTCATTTGTACTTTGTCCTTTGTCACTTTGTACTTCCTGCTCAAACTCCCTGATCTCCTCTTTCACTTTCTCCCACACGTCTTCACGTCGTTCCCAGTCGAAGCCGACGTTTGCCACTTTGTCCTGTATCCGATAGGCTTTCACCAGACTCGGCAGGCTGTCCGGAATACCGCCTAAAACGGTCTTGTTGCCGTCTTTCTCTTTGAGTTTGACCTGCTCCCACAGCTTGCTCACTTCTTCTGCGTTTTGTACATTGGCAGTCAGCGCGTTTTCGGCTCCGGAGCCACTCCGGTAAACGTGCGGATGGCGGAAGATCAGTTTGTCGCACAGGCGGTTGCACACGTCGGCAATGTCAAAGTCGCCGGTTTCCGAGCCCATCTTGGCGTAGAAGACGACGTGCAGCAGTACGTCGCCCAACTCCTTGCTTATCTCCGTCATGTCGTGGCGCGAGATGGCGGTAGCCAGTTCGTAGGTCTCTTCGATGGTGTTTTCGCGCAGCGAGTCGAAGGTCTGCTTGTGGTCCCACGGGCATTTCTCCCGCAGGTCGTCCATGATGTCCAGCAGCCGTCCGAATGCCGCCAATTTTTCTTCTCTACTATGCATCTGTAATGTTGATCTTCGAATTTTCGAATCTTCAAATCTTCGAATCCTCTGCCGCCTCCGGCTCGAAGTTATGCATCGTCAGCTGCCCGTGTTGGTCCAACTTGGCGTAGGTCCACTGGCGGAAGCAGTCGCCGAGGATGATGACGCGTGCGCCTTTCTCCAGTTGCAGATCCAGTTCGATATGCCGGTGTCCGAAGATATAGAAGTCGCGGTGGTTGCCCAGTTTCTCTTCCTCTTTGGCAAAGAGCACCAGTTCTTCGTTCTTCTCGCCCTTGAACGGACAGGGGTTTTCCAACTCTTTCTGGCGGCTGCGTGCAGCCCAGCTGTATCCGAACTTGTTGCCTACTTTCGGCGGCAGGCAGCGGAAGCAGAACTGCAGGAACTCGTTGTGGAATATCTTCCTGAGGAACTGGAAGTGGCGTATTCTGCGGCGTGCTTCGGCGGTGTAGATCGACGACTCGATGTCGAACGGCGTCAGTCCGTCGCCGTGAGCGAGATAGAGTGTCTTGCCATAGCGCTTGATGGTGCACGGGTCGAAATGCACTTCCATACCGGTCAGCGCTGCCAGACCGCCGAACGTCCACATGTCGTGGTTGCCCGTGAAGTAGTGCACGTGTATTCCGCTCTTCACGATTCGTCGGATCGTCCGGAACAGCGGAGAGAACTCTTTTTTGGATTTGTCGCGGGTGTAGTATTCGAACCAGAAATCGAACATATCGCCCATCATGTAGATGCTCACCGCGTCTTGCGCCATCATTTCGAGCATCTTGATCAGTTTTTTCTGTTGCGCCCATCCTCGTCCGATAGCTTTCGATCCCAGGTGTGCATCGCTTAAAAAGTATATCATAAGTGTGATTTATGATTTATGATTTCAAATTTATGATTTATGATTTCAAATTTAATCTTCAAATTCCTCCTACAGGAATCCGAGTTCCAGTTTAGCTTCTTCCGACATCATGTCCTTGGTCCACTCGGGTTCGAAGACAATCTGTACGTCCACGTCGTCGATGCCCTCTACGCTGCCCACTTTCTGGCGGATATCCTCCACGATGAAGTCGCCTGCGGGGCAACTCGGAGCGGTCAATGTCATGGTAATATGGCATTTGCGTCCGTCGATCTCTACGCCGTAGATGAGTCCCAAGTCATACACGTTCACCGGTATCTCGGGGTCAAAGACGGTCTTGAGCATCCGCAGTACTTCTTCCTCTGTCTCCAGAAACTCGTTCATCGGGTGATAATGTTGGTGTCGGGTTCTTTTATCTTGTAGTGTACGGGCACATAATATACGGCTCGTACAGGTTTCCCGCTTATCTTTGCGGGTGACCATTTGGGCATGAAGCGCATCAGCCGGACGGCTTCTTTGTCCAGCTGTTCGTCGCCGCTTGAGCGCACCACTTCCACATCCGTTATCGATCCGTCCGTCTCCACGATGAAGCGGCATACCACATTGCCCTGGATATGGTTGTTCAGGCAGATGGAGGGGTACTTTACGTTGTCTGTGATGAACCGGAACAGGGCGGCATCGCCTCCGGGAAAACTCGGCATCTCTTCCACGTTGATATAGACCGTCGTGTCTTGCTGAACGACAGGCGGGTCAATCAGCACCTCATCCGCTATATCCTTCGTTGCCGTTTCGGCCGCTTGCGCCTGCATGGTGCCCGGCATAAAATACATACATCCCGACATGATAATATAGGCTGTTTGTTTCCTTAAAATATAGACTAATTTTTTCCGCATAATTATCCATTTTAACAAAATCGGCTGCAAAATTACTACAAAATAATCAAATATGCAAATAAAAATTGAAAATTGACAATGGAAAATGGAAAATTGCGATTTATTTGCTAAAAGCTTGGCGGTTGCAGGATACTGCGAACGTAATTTCGAGGTGGGACGGCAAAGCCGTGTCGGTGCCCTCGAAGTACTGCATATAGTGTCGGTATCCCCGAAATTACTGCATATGAATCATCATTCCTACCACCCCTGCTTCCACCAAGTTCGGATGACGGCAATCAGTATGGCGATGATGATGGCTATGATCCATCCCCACCAGCCTGTTTTGCTACCGACGCCCTGATCGAAGCGCGACTTAATGAAGAATACAAACGCTCCAAAAACAATCAATCCGATGATCAGTACTATTGCTATTTCCCAAGTCATAAAATAGTAGGAATTACTCTTGAATTTCGACTGCAAAATTACAACAAATATTTGGAATGTGCAAATAAAAATTGAAAAATGACAATGGAAAATGGACAATTGACAATGGAAAATGGACAATTGACAATGGAAAATGGAAAATTGCGATTTATTTGCCAAGTCAAAACCGTTTGCATCTCGTTCGCATCCCGAACGTCACCGTAGCGTGACAGAACAGTGTCTCAAGAGTCTGTTGGGAAAACTGAAAAAGCGACAATTTGCAAAAAGAACGAGAAAGAGAAAAGAAGCAAAAGAGAAAGAGATAGAAAGGGAGTATTTAAAACCTTACTTTTTTTTGAAAAAAAGGCGAAAAATCCCAAATCGTTAAATGTAGGGGGAGTCGTTCTCGGGATTCTCCGGCGTAACGTGACCGGCTCTTCGTTGGGTCGTGATTGGAAGATGATCCCGTGATGACATTGCGGGTGATTCGAAATGGACGAAGGATTGATTCGATGCAGATACAATATGAGCGGCTCAAAGGAAATTGAGTCGCTCATAGTTTAAATCGTTAATTATCAGATATTTATTTCTGCATTTCTTTGTTTCTCATCATGTCACGGAAAAGCGGACCGTACTCGGTGCTTAGCATGAATTGCATTCTGCGCTCCTCCGGGCTCAGGCGCTTCTCCGGCATTTCTTCGGATACGGGTCCTTCCCACTTGTAAATGATCTCGTTCTTCTTGTTGATGTAGCGATACTGGTTTGTCAGTTCGTTATGAACCAAGCCGAGACCATTGATGAAGCTGAAAATCAAGAAATCTTTTTCTTTCAGTTTGAACAAGGTCTCGCCTTTCTTGTTAATGATACTACAACGATTGTGTTCATCATACACGTCTGCTACGTCGTCATAGAATTCATAAGCTATAGGGTAACGGCATGCGATGACTTCTTCGCCCTTGGGATTGATATAGCCCCATTTGCCGTTCTTTTCTACCAGAGCCAAGCCGCAAGTGAAAGGTTGAATATCATCGTATTTGGCACTTACCAGCTCATTGCCGTTCTTATCCATCATGCCGAATTTGCTGGTGTTGTCATTATAGAAACACACACGTCCTTCGCCCATGTTAGACAACCATTTCTTCTGATAGTCTATCAGGAAATTGCCTTTCTTGTCGATAACACCGTATCGAAAGTTCCCGTCCTTTTCTTCGGCTACGACAGCTATGCCGCCTGCAAAATTTTCTGCATTGTAGAATTGCTCCTGAATAACCACTTTGCCGTCTTTGTCCAAGTAGCCGTATTCTTTGCCGTCTTCGCTAAACGAAATCAAGCCGTCTTCGGTGCAAACGCCAAGTGACTTATAGTCTGCCGGAATAACGACCTTCCAGTTCTCGTCGTACATACCAACCTTGCCGTCTTCTTCGAAGCGGATACGGTTGAAGTTGAAATAACTTTCAGGGAACGGATCGGGAATAACGCTCTTGCCGTCCTTGTCGATGAATTGCTTTTCGCCGTCCTCTTTTACACGTGCCCAACCGCATGAAAAGTTGTAGGTTTCGGAGTAGTTTGCCGAAATGACCATCTTGCCGTTCTCGTCGATGAAGCCCCATAGGTTAGAGCCGTCTTCGCCAGCCGGCCAGCGTTTGTCCTTACTTGTCATGTACGTTCCGTTGTCGCCATCACAGGCGGTCAGCAGCACAAGTCCTACCAATGCTGCGAGGAAAAATGAAAGTTTTTTCATTGTCTTACTATTTATTATATGTTAGAAATACTTGGTTTCTTTGCCGACGATAGAGGTAAGCAGGTTGTTTGCCAGACGGCTGGCGCCGAAACGGAACCACTCGTTGTCGAGCCACTCTTCGCCGAGGATTTGTTTGACGAGCGTAAAATGCTGTACGGCTTCATCGGTAGTGGATACGCCTCCTGCCGGTTTGTAGCCCATCTTGACACCCGTTTTCTCACGCCAAGCCTTGATAGCATGACACATAACGAAGGTTGCCTCCGGCGTTGCATTGACCGCAATCTTGCCGGTAGAAGTCTTGATAAAATCGCAACCGGCAGCCATCGCGAGGATAGATGCTTTCCAGATATTCTCAGCCGACTTGAGCATGCCTGTTTCGAGAATCACTTTGAGATGGTGCGTACCGCAAACCGCCTTCAATTCCACGATTTCATCGAAACATTCCTGGTAACGTCCCTCGAGGAACTTACCTACGGAAAGCACGATATCTATCTCGGTTGCGCCCGCCTTGAGCGCAAGAGCGGTCTCCGCCACCTTGACCTCGATAAAGCTCTGGGAGCTCGGGAAGACGCCACTGACACAAGCGATACGGAAATTGGGATCCTTGAGCGTACGGCGCACATACTCCGCCATAGCCGGATAGACACAGATGGCCGCCACGTTGGGCAGTCCGGGGAAATGCTGCTCGAAGACGTTGACAGCCGTAGCCATTCCTTCGACCTTGGCAATCGTGTCGTCGGCACTAAGGGTTGTCAGATCAATCTGGTGGAGACATTGTTTCCAGACCTCAACGTTGTTGTTCTCAGCGAAATGCTTCGCCTGAATGTCAGCGACTTGAGCCTTGACTTGCTCATCGGTAAACGGGCAGGGATACTGCGCAAATAATTCTTCAAAATTCATGGTAGTTATTTTTTTGTTAAAAAGTATTTTTTAATGTTAAAACGGAGTTTTAATGCTATAATGCTATTCTGATGCTATTCTTTGTCGGTGAGGCGGGCGATGATGGTTTCGTTGCCGCGAACGGCTTCGCCGACCTGGACAAACATCTCGGTATCCAAGGGCAGATACATATCCACGCGCGATCCGAGCTTGATAAAGCCCAGATGGGTATTGCGATGGCAAGGCTTGCCCGCCTTGGCATAAGTAACGATACGGCGTGCCATCGCACCTGCAATCTGGCGAACGGCAATACGCACCTTGTTCTCGGTCTCAATGATGACGAGCGAGCGTTCGTTCTCGATACTGGACTTGGGCAGCCATGCTCCCTTGTGGCGTCCCTTCTGGTGCGACGACTCGATGATTGTGCCCTCAATCGGAAACCAATTGGCATGCACGTTGAAAGGCGACATGAAGATAGACACCTGGAGCTTCTTCTCATGGAAATACTCGTTTTCCTCGGTCGGCTCGATGACAACCACCCGTCCGTCAGCCGGCGCGATGATGAAATTGGGATCATCGACATCCAAGACACGCACCGGGTTGCGGAAGAAATACGTGACAAAGACCAACAAAGCAGCCGTCAGAATGAGCGAGACGGCAAAAATCCAACGTTGCGGGAATTGGATATAAATCACAACATTGATGATGAACAGCAACAGGACTGTTCCGATAATGAGGTTTCGACCCTCACGATGTATTCTAAGGCGTTTCATATTCAGTATTTAGTTTTCGTTCCATTGGCGATAAGGGAACTGGGTCAGCATCTCCGCCGCGTCGTCAATGCCCTTCTGGATCTTCTTGTCAAGCATCATCTTGAACATCATCGGGATGTCGGCCTTGAGCGTAAGGCGCACAAAAGTAGTATCGTTCTCTCCAGGCTTGAGTTGAATCCAGAAATTCATCGGCATAGGCAGTCCCTCGGCTCCGAACTTGACGGTATCGTCCGGGATACGTTCCACGACGACAATGCTGATCTTCTGCCCCAACCCATCGACTTTCATTCGGACGCTGTCGGGCGTGATTTCCATCTCCTGCACCTTATCTTGGGGTATGTGCCCGCGCACGCGCTCAAGGTTTTGCAGATTGCTCAGGGCACGATACACCTCGGACACGGGCGACGGGATGGTGCGGACCTGGCTGGTATATTTTGATTCGGACATAATTTGTTATTGGTCGTTAGTCGTTAGTCGTTAGAAAGGCTATTTATGCTGTTTTGACCAAGCGGCGGGATCGGCATGCCAGATATTGAGGCAAGCGATTGTATCCTCATCATAGCCGAACTGCGGCAACTGGCGCACCAGTTCGTCGAAGCGTGCCAAGGACACCAGCGGCACACCGACTTCGTTGAACTTACGGCCGGTAGCCTCCAGTTGATAGTCGAAGATTGTCACCACGCCCAGCACGGTGCAACCCGCCGAACGCACAGCATCAATCACCGGCAAGGAGTTACGACCGATATTCACCTGGTTCTCAATAATCACCACCTTCTGCCTCGGGCGCAAATCGCCCTCGATCTGATTCTCAAGGCCATGGTTCTTGGGCGTAGGATGGACATAGACAAAAGGCAACGCCAATTGCTCCGCCACCAACACGCCATGCGCGATGGCATTGGTCGCAATACCTGCAATCACATCGGCATCAGGGTACAACTCCGCCACCAGACGCCCCAACTCCAACTTGATAAAGTTGCGCGCCTTGGTGTAAGACAGTATTTTCCGGTCGTCGAGATATACCGGCGCCTTCCACCCGTTGCCCCACACAAGGGGGTTATTCACCTGAATCTGGAAGGAGCGCAGGCGAAGCAATTTCTCGACCACCATGTTAGACAAATCGTTCATATCCTATTACGGCAAACTAATTCAGGGTGCAAATATACGGCTTTTTTTGCAAATACACAAATTATTCCGTTGTTTTTTTATAAAAAATTATAAAAAATGCACAAGGGCTTGCATATATGGAAAAAAAGCAGTAATTTTGCACGCTGATAAATGTGCACCTGCGACATATACCGGATTCAAATCAACAAAAAACAATATAAACCAAAATTAATTATTAACAAACAAAAAGCATGAAAAAGATTACATTCTTAATGGCACTCGCTGCCATTGTCATGATGACCTCCTGCTCGAAGATTGTGGACAAGCCGCAAGAGATTCAGGTCACTCCGGAAGATGTAGCCGTAGTAGGCGGCGAGATCAAAGCCGACATCACGGGAACCTTCCCTCCTAAGAAATTCGCCCGCAAGGGAGAGCTGAAAGTGACTCCGGTGCTGAAATACGGCGACCAAGAGGTTCTTTCCACTTCGGAGACGTACGTAGGCGAGAAAGCCAAGGCCAACGGCAAGACCGTTTCTTACAAGAAAGGCGGCAAGTACTCGCAATCCTGCCAGTTCAAATACACTCCGGACATGGAGGGCAAAGAGCTGAAACTGTATCTGCGTTGCGAAGCCAAATGCGGCAAGAAAGTGTATGACATTCCCGACGTGCTGATTGCCGACGGCATCAACACCACCGCTACGCTCGCCAACACCGAGGAGCAAGCCGTTCCGACCCCAAGCAAGTTCCAGACTGTTGTGGAGGACATTACGGAAGCTGACATCAATTTCGTAGTAGCTCAGTCGAACCTGCGCGACACCGAGTTGTCGGCAGAAGACATGAAGGCTCTTGTAGCAGCTCTGCAGGCTGCCAACAAAGATGAGAAGCGCACTGTAAGCCAGGTTGAGATTTCTGGTTACGCAAGTCCGGAAGGCGGTCAGGACCTGAACGAGCGTCTGGCCAACAGCCGTGGTTCGAACACCGAGAAATTCATCCGCGGCAAGATCAACGGCAACCAGACCCGCTACATCAGCAGCAGCACAGCTGAGGACTGGGAAGGTTTCCGCGCCGAAGTAGAGCAAAGCGACATCAACGACAAAGAGCTGATTATCCGCGTACTGGAGATGTACAGCGATTTGGACGAGCGCGAGACCCAGATCCGCAACCTGAGCCAGGTTTACACCAATCTGGCCGACAACATCCTGCCCAAGCTGCGCCGCAGCCGCATTGTGGTAACGACCGAAGTAACAGGCAAGTCGGACGAGGAGTTGCTGAAAGCCGCTCAGGAAAATCCGGAGAGTCTGTCGGTTGACGAGCTGATCTATGCCGCATCGGTAGCCCCGACAGAGGCTGAGAAAGTGGCACTGTACAAGAAAGCCATCGAGTTGCACAAAGACTACCGCGCATACAACAACCTCGGTATGATTGCCTACAAGAACAACCAACTGGACGAAGCCGAGCAATACTACAAGAACGCACTGGCTCTGGCTCCCGGCAATCCGGACGTAAACTACAACTACGGTCTTGTTGACCTCGCCAAAGGCGACGTAGCGCAAGCACAAGAGCACCTGGGCAAGGCTGCCGGCACGAAAGGCGACCTGGACGGCGCGCTTGGTACACTCTACACGATGAAGGGCGACTACAACAACGCCAAGAAATCGTACGGCACCACACGTTCGAACAACGCTGCGCTGCAGCAGATCATCGACAAGGACTACGATGCAGCCCGCGCAACGCTTGACGAGATTTCGGAGCCGAATGCCAAGACCTCTTACCTGAGAGCTATTCTGGCAGCCCGCACGAACGACCGCGAAGGCGTTTACAACAACATGCAAGCTGCCGTTGCCGGTGACGCTTCGTTCAAGAGCCGTGCACAAGTGGACGTTGAGTTCGCCAAGTACAAAGAGGACTCCAGATTCCAAGGTATTATTAAGTAATGTCGGTTTTATTTCCAAAAGTAAACAAACCGAGGGAATGGGACTACCGTCCTATCTACTTTGACCCCGACAAGGAGGCGCGCAACGAGAGACGTGCGCGCCTCCACCGGGGCTCGTTCCGTGAGGAACATGAGAAGAACATGACCACCCTGCGCAAGAAACAACAGTCGAAACTGCTACTATGGGTCGTACTGCTGGCTGCGCTGGTCATAGGTTTTTACGTCTTTCTATAATCATTCGCCATGGACATTGTCCACCTCCTACCAGATCATGTAGCTAACCAGATAGCCGCCGGAGAAGTGATCCAGCGTCCTGCTTCGTGTCTGAAAGAGCTGGTGGAGAACAGTCTGGATGCCGGTGCGACAAACATCCAGATCATCGTTCGCGATGCCGGCCGCACGCTGCTGCAAGTCATCGACAACGGCAAAGGAATGAGCCAAACCGACGCACGCATGGCCTTTGAACGCCATGCGACAAGCAAGATAAGTCGCGTGGAAGACCTCTTCTCGCTCCGGACAATGGGTTTCCGCGGAGAAGCACTTGCCAGCATCTGCGCCGTAGCCCAAGTGGAAATGACCACTCGCAGAGAAGAAGACGAAGTGGGCGTACGACTGGAAATAGACGGCTCCAAACTGATCGAACAGGAGGCATGTGCGTGCCCGGTCGGAACCAGTCTGAAGGTCAAGAACCTGTTCTACAACGTTCCCGTGCGCCGCAAGTTTCTCAAAACAGACCAGACGGAACTGCGCAACCTACTGACTGAATTCTACCACATCGTACTGGTTTATCCGAGAGTGCAATTCACGTTTGTGCATAACGACGAGATATTGTTTGACCTGCCGATCGGCAACGAGAAACAACGCATAGAATCCATCTTCGGAAAAAGCAACACGCGCCAGTTTACCAGCAATCTGATTGATTTAAACACCGATACCGAGTTGGTGTCCATCCGCGGATTTGTGAGCAAACCCGAAGCGTGCGGAAAAAATGCACAGCAGTATTTCTTTGTAAACGGACGTTTTATGCGTCATCCCTATTTCCACAAAGCCATACTGAACGCCTATGCAGGCATGCTCCCAAACGACTACAGCCCCTCCTACTTTATCTACTTTGATATCACGCCGGAGGCCATCGATGTAAACATTCATCCGACAAAGACTGAGATAAAGTTTGCCGACGAGCAGACGATATTCCAGATCCTGTTAGCCTCCGTACGTGAAGCCATCGGCAAGTTCTCGTTGGTTCCGACCATAGATTTTGACCGTTCGGGCGCAATAGAGATGCCTGTGCGGACATCCCCAAACACCCAAGGAACACCAACGAGACCGTCGCTGCCGCATATACAGGTTGACCCCAATTACAATCCATTTCATGCCAAGCAGACTGCCCCGAAAAACTGGAACCAGCTATACCCAGACCGGCCGATATCCGACGAATCGTCCACGGCGCAGGCTTCGCTATACGAGCACGACATTCCGATAGGGACACCGTATCAGTACGCCGAACGCTATATCCTGCTTCCGACCACGGAAGGACTGCTCATCATCAACCAGCACCGTGCGCATATCTGCATAGAATACGAGGCGCTGCTCCAACAACTGCGCGAACAGAAAGGTGTCAGCCAGCAACTGCTGTTTCAGGAAGTGGTGGAACTGACAGCCGACGAGATGGCCGTCATGGAAACGATACTCCAAGATTTGCGAGCCATCGGTTTTGCCATCGACCAGTTCAGCAAGACGAGTTACGGCATCTCGGGTGTTCCTGCTCAACTGCCGCAAAGCGATGCCGTGATGGTCGTACGCGACATCCTGCATTCCGTGATAGAAACAGGAGCCGATGCGGCACAGAAATGGCAGGAACAGATCGCATTGTCCATGGCACGCAATACCGCCATTCCTTACGGCAAAGTATTGACAAAAGACGAGATGCAGGATCTGTGCACCCGCTTGCTTTCCATGAAGACCTATTCGCGCACACCGGACGGCAAGCGCGTACTGACACTGCTGAGCAACAGCGAAATAGAAAACCGGATCTGATTGATTCGCCGGACTTAATCCTCCACCAATTCTCCCCGTAACGTAGCAGCCGATGCGGACGTGACACGCACCCGCACCAACTCTCCGATATGTCTCCCTGCACGCGGGAAGACAACGGTTTTGTACTGGCTGGTACGACCGAACATGTCATCATGGCTGCGCTTGGAGAATCCTTCAACCAGCACCTCGACCGTACGTCCGATTTCGCGACGGTTGGAAGCCAATGAGAGTTCGGACTGCAAAGCGATAATCTCGTTCAAACGGCGCACTTTCTCCTCCTCCGGGATATTATCGGGCAAATGCTTCGAGGCAAACGTACCCGGACGCTCGGAATACTTGAACATAAAAGCCGTATCAAAACCTACCTCACGCATCAGGCTCAAGGTCTGTGCATGGTCATCGAGCGTCTCGCCATGGAAGCCGCAGAACACATCGGTTCCGATAGATGCATCGGGCAGGATACGACGGATTGCCGCAATACGGTCGAGATACCACTCCCGCGTATATTTGCGATTCATCGCCTTGAGAATGGCGTTGCTGCCGGACTGCACCGGCAAATGGATAAAACGGCACAGATTCGGATAGCGTGCAATAGTCTCCAGCGTTCGGTCAGACATGTCCTTGGGATGGGAAGTCGTGAACCGGATACGCATATCTGGCACAGCTTGCGCAACGATAGCCAACAGATCGGGGAAATCAATAACCGTCTCTTCTGACTCCCCGCGCTTGATATAGTGATACGAATTGACGTTCTGCCCCAGCAACGTGAGTTCCTTATAGCCCTTCTGCTGCAAATCGCGCACCTCACGCAGAATAGAATCCACGTCACGGCTGCGTTCGCGTCCACGCGTATAGGGCACGACACAATAGGAGCAGAAATTATTACAACCGCGCATGATAGACACAAAGCCGGAGATCGATTTGCCAATACGCGCAGGCAACACATCGCGATAGGTTTCCGTCGTGCTCAACTCCACATTGACCGGCCTGAAGCCCTGCTCGCGCTGAGCTATCAAGTTGGGTATATCGAGATAAGCGTCCGGACCGGCGACAAAATCCACTCCGCACAGGTCAATCAGTTCCTGGCCCATCCGCTCGGCCATACAGCCGATGACGCCGATCATGGGATGCCGGTGGCTGCGTTTCTGGTGCGTATTGAGTTCTTGCAAACGATGACGCACCTTCTGCTCGGCATTGTCACGGATAGAACAGGTATTCAAAATGACCACATCCGCCTCGTCAATCCTGTCGGTAATGACGGCGTCTGTTGTGCCCATAATAGCGGCGACAACCTCGCTGTCGGCGACGTTCATTTGGCATCCATATGTCTCGATATAAAATTTTTTTATCATTTTTATTCAAAAATCTTGCATATGTCAAAAAAAAGCAGTAATTTTGCAGTCGCTTTTGAAAAAGAGCGGCGGGATGTGGCGCAGTCCGGTAGCGCAACGGTCTGGGGGACCGGAGGTCGCAAGTTCAAATCTTGTCATCCCGACACAGAAAAAGAGAGACTTTCGGGTTTCTCTTTTTTTTATTTAGTCTGCGGCACAATGCCGTTCCCACGGATGAATGTCTCCAGGGTCGGATTCTTCTGCATCAATCCTATCCACCACTCTGCTTCTGTCTTGGCATCAAAAGGTCCGACTTCAAGTGCCCACTGTCCATCGGCCGTTGTCTGCCGATGCAATTCGAAATCACGCAGCAGGAATATCTCGAAATTGAACAATGCCACTTCATACTGAAGTTGATTGAACAACTTTTCATCCTTCTTGGGCAACACGAGCAGAACCACCGATTTGCCCTCCAGTGCAGACACGTCTCCCGATGCAGCCGCTTCTGCTTCAGCCGCCTTGGCTGCTTCTTCAGCTGCTTTCTGGCGTGCGTCTGCCAAGTCTGTCTCATTGCCGCCTTTCTGCGACTCCAGTCCCTGCCCCATCATGGCCAACATGTCTTTGGCTTTTGCACTCAGTTCATGGGACGGATAGCGTTCCACCATCTCACGAAGCCGCTGGACAAACGGTTCCTGTCCTTCCGTGCGAGCGATAGCCACTGCCGACAAGAACATGAAACGCGGCATGATTTTCGGTTGCTCCGTTTCGCCCGCTATCTCTTCGGCCGCATGATAATCCGTCTTCACCCTGGCATATTGTCTCGCGCGGAACGCATCGTACGTGGACTCGTAGAGAGAATCCAGCCGCGCAGTTATTTCCGGCCATTGATCGTCTATCTGCGGACGCGGACGATTCGGGCAACGATTATCCAACGTGAGAAGTGTCTGATTGGCCAGCACCGTGTCGCGCAAATCGTAGCGATAGATACGTTCTATCTGCGTCAACGCATCACAAATAAGGCTATCCGAGGCCTGCAGCTCTGCCTCCGTGTGCGGAATCTGGTCATAATACATTCGCGCCTTGGCATCCAATCCGGCCAAAGGTCCCTGAGAAGTACTGTCCTGCGAGAGAGACGTGCTGTCTCCGCCCATAACACCCTCCGTACTGTCGTCACCAAAAGAACTGATGGACTTGGACAAGCGACGCCACTGATCCTCCAGCGGACGGTTTCCCCACGTGCGCTGGAATTGCTGTTTGCCCTGACGCATAAGTTGCGGGTTGTAGAAATACCACGCTGCTCCTGCACTTCCTGCACCGCCTAACATATTCGCCGTATTCACACTCAAAGGACCTTCGTCGAGTTCTTCTTCACGAGCCTGTTGCGCCATTCGGACAGAATCGCGAAGGCGTTGCTCTTCTTCCGCCTGAATCACCCGCTGGACGGCCGCCAGTTGTTCCTCCTCGGGCAAGCGGCTGAGCGCCTGCAACGAATCCTGAAGCGTAACGGTATTGACATGGATAACCAGCTGGTCAAGCACCTCGGAACGCGATTGGAGACGACGGTATTGCTCATGTTCGGACGGGAAGATAGTGAGTGCCTCACGATAGCACGGCTGTGCTTCGTTATATTGCTTGCGGTCGAAATACAAGTCGCCGGCACGCACAAGGATTCCCGCCTTGTCAAGCGTTGCATTCTTGGCCGTATCAATAGCCAATTGGTATAACTCGAGCGCCTTGGCGGTATCGCCTGCCTGAAGCCATATATTACCCATTGTGCCGAATATCACATCCAGATGGTCTTTGTGCTTCGACTGGCGCGTCATCGAGCGCAAGCCTTTCAAGCCGGCTTTTCCTTTGAGTTCCGCCATATTGAGCCGCGCATGAAAATCCATTACGTTGGGCGGCGCAAGACGAATCACCTTGCGATAGGCTTCGATCGCCTCCTGACGCATGCCTTGCAACTGATACAACTGAGCCAACACATATTGGAAACGCGGACGATAGACCTTGCGTTTCTCGTAGGGGACAGCTATTTTCAGGAAAGGAATCGCCTGTTTATACTGCTTGGCATGAAGCAGCACATCTGCCGAAGTGGCACCATACAGATGCGCATGACGTTGCTTAAGCGCATCCTGCTGCACCTTGGCAAGCATATCTTCCGCCTCGTACTGCCACTCCATTTCCGCGTACGCACGAGCAGTCATCAATTGGCAGCGTGCCACCACATCGGCATCGTATTCATAATGGCGCGTAACATAGTTGAACGTACCTACCGAACCCAGGAAATCGCCCTTATGGAACTCCGCTTCGCCAAGACGTATCCATGCTTCGGAAAGCACTTTATTGAACTCCTCCTGTTTAAGCCAGGCACGGTACTTCGGGTCGGAACGACGTTTAGGGTCAGGTTTGGGTTTCGATTTGATAGAATGCAACTTAATAGACTTTCTGCATTTCTCGATCGTTCTGTCCATCTGGGAAGCGGCAGACTGCGCCGCCTTGTGATCGCTGATCGGATAAAGCGAAAGTACGCCGGAATAATCATCCTCGGCAGCTGCCTGAATAGCACGAAGACCATCTTCGTAAGCAAGATTGCCATTGTACAGGATGTTGTAACGTACCTTGGTTTGATGGAACGAACGCGTAGCAGCCGTATTCTTCTGCGTAGAACACGAAAGCATGGATAACAGGAAAATGAAAACGGAAAGAATCATTGACCCTCTCAATACACTGCAATATGTCCTTCTTTCACCTTTCACTTTTCAGTTTTCACTTTACTTAAGTCCTTTGACGTGAGAGGGTGCAGCTACAAACTGCTTGAGGTAGAACGGCTCGTAGTATGCCACATCAGCACCCTGATAGCCATTCGCAAGCATTCTCTCCGCCAGCATCCCCATATATTTTGCTTCGGGTATCACACCCGCTATATAATGCATCTTAGGTTGTGTCAGAACGGACTGACACTTCTCGGCACCATCGCCAAAATAATAAACCGCCGCGTGTTGGGAGCCTGACGCCGAAAGCAGACTATCTTCGTTCTCAACAACTACAGCACTGGTTTCTCCTTGCGGTTGCAAGTCGACATCGTACAGGTTGGTATATACCTCCATACGACGCGCATCAATCATCGGGCACAGCAGCCCGTCGTTTATAGGCATGCGCGCGGCTGCGCCGGCGCATAGTATTTGTAAGGTATCAATCGGAAGCAACGGTATCTGCCATCCGTAACAAAGGCCTTTCGCCAGGCTCGTGCCGATACGAAGACCTGTATAGCTGCCCGGCCCTGCGCTGACGGCAACAGCCTCCACACGCAGTTTTTTCCGAGTCAGATTTGCCAGAAGCTCATCCACAAATTGCGGTAGCATGCGGGCGTGGTTTGCTTGGTTAAGCGATATACGCTCGTCTGTCGGCACGCCACCTATACAGATGGCGGCCGAACAAACGAGCGTACTGGTTTCAATACAAAGTATTGTCATTACTCCTCAACGGCAGCTGCTTTCTTAGCTTTCTTGGGAAAGTTGAAGTGGTAAGCAAGCTTGAGACCTACATCGAAGTATCCGAGTTTGTTTGCATACGTATTGGTAGCAGACAACACATCCAGTTGAGCGATACTTGCCTCGGAAGCCTCAGTCAGCTTGAAGAGGCTCTTCGAGTCGGTACGGTTCTTGAACGAGTTGTAAACGCAATAGTTTGCATACGCACCCAGACCGAGTGAGTTGCCGGATTTCAGAATCCACTCGTAACCGATTTCAGCAGTCAGCATAATATTGATATTAAACTGAATACCGTTGTCAGCTACAGGCTCTTGTCCGTCATACTTACCGGTTACGATGTTATCTTGAGTAGTAACACCTTCCGTGGGGAAGTAAGCCGAAATATGTGAACCCTCTTTGCTTACAGTCTGTTTGTACGGGCTGTAAAGCGGAATCATGAACTTCGGACCTACGTTGAAGAACAGGCCGTTGTCATGAATCAACGAGAACATTACCGGCACCTCGAGTTGAAGTGTACGATCCGTCTCTTTCACATCTTTGGCTACAACAGTATAGTCCACATTGCTTGCTGCTCCTGTAGTAGAGGTAGTAGCTGCGGTTACTTTCGTACTGTCATAATCCACCTTAAGGGCACTCTGGGAATAACCCAGACCCAAACCGGCTATGATACCAAGGTCAATCGGACGATCTTCTTTTGTCCAATAGTGAGCATACTGAAGGTCGAGAATAGCGTCAAAACCGCAGTTCCAGTTACCCTGGATGGACGAATGGAGCAACGAAGAAGCACCACCGCGTACGCCGATCGTGAATCGGTCGTATCCGGATTTCTTCTTCTCTTGCGGTTTGTCGGTATCATCCTTCTGTTTTGCATCAATGGAATCTTTGTCCGGTTTATCAGTTCCTACTGTAGAAGGGATAGAATCCTTTGGCGTTACTGCAGTAGCGGTATCTTTATCCGTAGTCTGCGGATTGTCCTCCTTGATACGAGTCTGAACATTCAGACACTCAGGAGCAACCCAAGAGAGAATACCGATTTTAGCACCATTGTACAGGAGCACACCTGTCGGGAATTTCTTGGTTCCCAACTGGTAAACTACATGCTTGTAACCATATACCCACTTCGACATTCTCTCGCCGGTGAGGTATCTTTCGCACTCGGGGTCGATAAGCACTGTATCGCCCTTCTCTACAGAGAACTCAATCTGCTGGGCCGATGCGGAGCTAACTCCAACAGCCATCAGCATTGCAATGAATAGCATTGATTTAATATTTTTCATCTTATGGTCCTCCTTACTTTACAATGTAACGTAATGTTGACTTAACATCAGCACTCTCCACCTCTACGAGATAGAAGCCGCTCTCCTTCTGTGCCGGCATGTAGTAGGTAGCCTGGTTGCTTACCTCATACTGGCTGATCAGGTGACCTTCAGCCGTGTAAACACGGATGTAAGTGGTCTGATCCGGATTCAGGTTCAGTACGCGCATCTGCTCTCCCGGACGAGCTAAGTTCGGAGCAAGCATCGGAGCGCCTGAGTGTGCAGGAATCGTGTATTTGACAGTAGTACCCTCGGCACCGCAAGCGCCAGATACAGCAGGCAACGAAATTACAGCGTAATACGTGTAGCCTGTCGGCAGTTGATCTCCGTTCGGCAGGTTATATGTATAACCGTTACCTACCTTCGTCTCATTGCCGCTCTTGTCAATCTCATACCAAGTTACGTACTGGCCATCCTCTACGTCGAGCGAATCCAGATTCCAACCGTCGATAGCATTAATCTCGTTACGGTTGATCATGAGGAGACGGTCGCCATAGTAAGATACCAGAGACAGCGAAGACTGATACGGAACCTTGATGGTAACAGGAAGTGTTACAACCGAGTCGCAACCGTTAACGGTCTGGAACTTATGGGTATAACCTGCTCCAGTGCTGCTGGTCGTAATCAACGTATCGTTGTTCGCATCAAACTTCCATGTGTACGAGTTACACTCGGTAACAGGAGCTGCTGTAACAGCAACGCTGTTGTTAACAACAATATGCAAGGTTACAATCGAGTCGCAACCATTCGTTGCAGCACCCTTGAATACGTGCTTGTAACCCTCAGCAGGACTGCTGGTCGTAATCACACTATCCTTGGTATCCATCTTCCATGTGTAGGAATCACATACCGGAGTCTCGTTTACTACTACTTCAACAGGATTGTTGATCGTAATATGCAAGGTTACAATCGAGTCGCAACCGCTTGCTGCTGCCTTCGGGAATACGTGCTTGTAACCCTCAGCAGGACTGCTGGTCGTAATCACTGTATCCACGCCTGCCTGATTCCATGTATAAGAGCCACATGCCGGAAGTTCGTTGATAATGTTCTCTACATTATGGTTAACGGTCAGATTCAAACCATAAACCTTGAAGTAGGTAGTAGAAGTCGGATCAGCGTCGATCGGCTCATTGCTCTTGAAATACAACGTTCCGGAAGCGGTGTAGGTTTGACCGTCACCATGGTTGGTGGTCTCCCATACAAATACTTCGCAGACTGTCGTATCACGGAGCATAATCGTATCGTTCTTGTAAGTCGGAGCAGGAACATTGATAACGAAGTTGTTGCTTGTCTTCTGCGTACCGCACTCGGTGGTGATGATATAACGCATCGTCACTGTGGTAGCATTTGCAGGAACTGTATATGGCAGAGCCTGCCATGCAGTACCATTATCTACTTCCCAGGTCAGAGCTGTTACATCCATCGTTCCAGGAGCGGATTTGTCCTCAATCATCTGCTTGATTACGTTGCTGCTGATTGCGGACGATGTCTCATCAATAACACCGCTTACAACCTGCGGTTTCTCATTGTCTTGCAGTTCGGCATCTTCAATAAGTGTCGGTTCAACAAGAGCCACATGCGTATAAACGCTATCTACGTAACGATCACGGCCAAGAGTATCCGCAACGAGGACAGTCTTTGTCTCATTGCCGGGAACTGTCGGTGACGGACAAAGTGTATCCGTAAATGCAACAGTCTTGTATGCGTCGAGCGCAAATACGAACTCACGGCGAATAGCGTTGTCGCAGACCGTAGTATCCTTGATGACGAGCAGAAGGGTATCCTGCAGGTCAGTCTTCTGATAGAACGTAAGCAGATCCAGCGGTTCATCCTTCTTGTCATTCAACGTACCATCGCCCTTGTAAACCGGTTTTGCCCAGTAAACAGTATCGATATTCATAATCGAATCGTACTGTGCACTCAGGTTACGATAGTAAGCCAACAGAGCTGCATTCGACGGATCAACATACAACTGCATACCCTGAACGAGCAGCGGAGCTGCGCCCTGAGCCTTCATCTCGTCAATGGTGAGCAATACCGGCTCAACAATCGGATGAATCTCAAATTTGGTGATCGAGTCTTTCAGCAATACACCGTCCTGGAAAGTAATGGTATCGTTCCAAGTTACAAATTGCTCTACAGACGGAATCGAGTGCTCGGCAATAATAGTATCCTGATACGGTTCGCCATAACATACATACGCAACTACTGTATCGCGCAGCGTGTCACGCGGAACGTTCGGAACAAGCTCTGCCCAGATATAGGTATCCTCATCAGAGAAGTACTCAATCAGCAGCGGAGCCCAACCGAGTTGCTCCATCAAGTCACGGTCGATATCTTTGTATTTATCCTGCAGAGGATTCAGGGTGTAAGGTGTGCTTACAGTAGCAGCCTCGTTGCAGTCGAAGTACATATCTCCCGTCGTATTTGCCACACGTTCTGACCAGTTTACAACATGGATACGCAGGTCTTTGTCTTCGGGGATGCGCTCCGGACTCAGTTCGGCATGATACCAAAGTGTGCTGTTTGCCGGATGTGCATTACCATGCTCCCAGTCAAAGCTGATAGCATCGTCACATTTCGAGCCGTTAGCCTTGTCGGCATCAATACGCCACTTCAGATCTCTCTCCGGTTTGATCATTACATACGCGGTGAGCGAGTCCTCGGTGATATAAACGCGAAGCATGCTGTCGATAAATTCGGTCTCGAAATCGTCGATCGAGAATCCGTCAATATTTGCACGCTCAAGACCCTTTCTTGCAATCTCTCTGAACGATTTGTGATACGAACGGTTCGCCTTAATCGTACGAGTGCGCTCCGGAATCTTGTAGGTCAGCACATCCTGCCATGTAGCAGTACCTGTTACCTTAACATCAACCGGATTCGGGTTGCTGACAGTTACATAGAGATTATCTGTCAGTGTGTAGTTGTTGCGGATCATCGGCAAGCAGATAGCAAACCAGTTTTCCTCATTTGCCTTAACGGTATAGTCAATATTCGGCGTTGCCAATTTAGCAATATCCTTCAAGTTCTTCGACTCTGCCAATGTAGCATAGTTCTCCAGGCTGGATGTCAATGTCATCTCCTGGTCAGTCTCAACGCGTACATAGAGTTCTTTCGAAGCCAATCCGTAGATTACGTATGCCGGAATCGAACGGCTGTAGGACTTGCCTGCAGAAACCGAATGTTTACCGCGGTCCTCGAGGATATCCTCGCCAGCGCAGTCTTCGAAGATAGCTACTTTGACATTAGCCTTTCCGCCTTTGTTCTTGGCAGTCACTTTCAGGCTCTTGCCATGCAGCGAATCATCCTCTTTCAGTTTGCCGATGTTGACACGATACCAAACAACCGTGTTGGCAGCCTGAGTCAGGTTATTCTCCATACCTACGCGGATAGCCGACATACAGTCGCTACCGTTGTACGGGTTCTTGAGCGTAGCCTTGAACTCGAATGCACCTTGGCTGGTAACACGCAGATAAATTTCATTATGCTTAATGAACTGGTCGGTAGTAGAACGACCTATCTGACGACGATATTCCGCGCCGGCAGCCAGTGACTTGCTTTTACCCGCCATCTTCTTCAGAATCGGGCAAGCGAAAGCTTCCTCTACGGTAATCATGTTGCTTGCACCACTCAGGTCCTTGGCGTATGCCTCGGGAGCGAGGTCGTTTTGG
This sequence comes from Paludibacteraceae bacterium, assembly GCA_017425065.1. Taxonomy (GTDB): domain Bacteria; phylum Bacteroidota; class Bacteroidia; order Bacteroidales; family Paludibacteraceae; genus Colicola. The sequence goes on along the minus strand of JAFPJV010000024.1, from coordinate 53,330 downwards.
CGCAGAATCTCGAGGTCAGCATCATCGACATGGTACCAAACCTCACCACCCGGATGGGTATAGAGTGTATTCCAATCGAGTTCAACCACCGATGCGGGGCACGGAATCGGCGTAAACGGAGCCGGATCAACCAACTCAGCCTCTACGCGGAGAGTCGTGTTGCCCATCAGACGGATATACACCTTCTTGTCCGTTACCATATCCGTAATCAGACTGTTCTCGATAACGCGCGACTTGCTTGCATTTGCATCGAGGTGGAACGGTTGATTTTCAGGCATTTCATCGCTCTCACAATCGTATGCCAACCATGCAGTACCGCTGCACTTCTGGCCCGACTTGTTGATGATCGTTACCCTTACGTCTTTTTCCTCATCAATAGCTCTCGAGAGGTCAATCAGATACCAGAGATTGGCATTAGCGGCCTGCTCTATATGTCCCTTGCCCTCTGCGTTCCAGTTGAATTCCTTCGCGGAACTGCAAGAGCTACCTTCAGGCTCCTCGGTAAAGCGAACCTGGACATCAATATCCTGATCCGTCGTTACGCGCAAATATACGACATCAGCCTTGATATGATTGAACATATCACGAGAGATACGCTTGGAATAGAAACCGTCCTTTGCAATCGACAGTGTTTTCGGTTTGTCGTTTACAAAAACATCCGGACAATCCTCGGAGAGTTCACCGACAACTGTAGCCTTACCGTTACCACGGTTGAATACATAAACGGTCGGGAATTCCGTAATGTTGCGAACTTGCGTCATATCCACCTTGTACCACTTGGTCTCACCTGCAAGCTGGGAGATACCAGCCTGCCAATCGAAATCAATAGCGTTCAAGCAAGCCTCATCCGGAGTCGGATTTTGCTTAGCAGGTTTCGTCTCTGCCCAGAATTTAACTTGCTGGTCTGTTTCGAGACGTACCCAGACGTCTTCAGTCATCATAGCGAACGTCGAATAAGCGAACGTATGATCAACTACCTGGCCAACAGGAATAGAACGAGACACGTCGGTCAAATCGGTATAGGGGCAATCGAATGCTACGGAAATCTTCACGTTAGCCTTCTTGCTACCTTCGTTGATAACATGACCGATAATGTCTTCCTTGTTAGCGATAGCATCTGCCATACTGAGATGATACCACTGAACAGTCTTGGCAGCTTGACGATGACCGTGATCCCAGTCGAAGTCAATGTTTGTCTTACAAGCCTTTCCTTCACGTACGTGTTTGAAACGTGATGTGAGCTGTACATCCTGATCGGGTTGGAGTCGGAGGTAAACGTACTCAGCGTCAATACCCATCAGGAAACCTTTGTTGATAACCTCTATCAACTCATCGTTTCCTTGCAGGAGCAGATTGTCGTTCATAGCGCTGTTAACACCGGATTCGAAAGCCATGCTGCTGAATACGGTAGCTACGGTGGCGCCATTGTTGAGGAATACGAATTCCGGCTCTAACTTCTTGTACTGGTTCATCTCATCAACGCTAATACGGAAGTAGTAGGTCTGACCGGCCGAAAGATCCTTCGTTTCTTGCACATGAAGATCCTCGTACGGATTATTCGGGTCACTCGGATCATCCGGCGGAAGTACAACCGTCGAAGATTGATTTACAAACTCGGCCTTCACCGTGATCGGCTGATCATTCTCAAGGCTGAAATAGAGGTCATTGAAGCTGACGTACTTGATAATACCATGTCCGATGGTATCAGCAACTGTTTCGCCCGGTTCAATTTCAATCGTACGACTGCTTACACTTGTCGAGGGGCAGTCCAGCGATTGCGTAGCGATGACGGTAGCCTTTTGAGAACCATTGTTCTTAATGGACACACGTACATCCTTGTCCGAAGTTGCCTTTGCCTCGGTCAGGTCCAAGCTGTACCATTGCTTAGCACCGGCAGGTTTGTTAAGACCTGCTGTCCAACTGAATGCGGTAGCTTTCTTACAAGCATCGTCCAGATCCTGGAATTCGAAGACCTTGGCGCTCAAAACCACCGGACCATCCGAATTCAGGCTCAGGAAAATCCTCTTGGTTTTCAAACGCACCAGCGAGCTGGCATTTCTGGACCATGATTCTTGCGACGTTGGGCCCAAAACATAGGACTTCGTCTCTGTTGTTTCTCCAACAGTCGCTTTCACACTCACATGCACCGAATTGGTCTTAGACTCGTTGGCAAGAAACAGACTTAGTCCCGGTGTTTCCTCTTCATAGAGAGGAGACAGGTCCACTACGTACCATTTCATTCCACCGGAGTGCTTCGTCGGAGCATCCCAATTGAAGTCAATTGCATCCAATTGGGTTGAGCCGTCGTTGTCTCCGATAGCCATCATAGGGATGACCATCATCAACGCGACAACCAATGTTAGAAATTTCTTCATAGAGTTTGAATTAAGTTAATAAATAAAGTTAATTAATAAAAGTTTTTTAGTTTTAATTTTTTGTTTTTTTGTTTTTTTCCTTTTTTAAGTTAATATTTTGGTTATTTAGTTATTATTTGCCATCTATGGGTCTGCCCGTCAGGTCGTAATCACGTCCCTCGCGCCGGATATAGATGATGCCATCGCGCACGTACTTGCGCGCACCCGCATCATTATAAGGTATGGACTCGACGGATGTGATCGGCGGTTCATCTGCTACAACTACTGTTACCTGCACCTTGCGGGTACACTGGTTCTTACGCGTTTTGACAATCAGCGTATCGCCATATCCGAACAGCGCCACTCCGAGTGTGGAATACCAATATCCGGTCACTGTCATCTTGCTGGGCGGAACCTGGACGGTATCATATTCCAATTCCGGTTCGGTAAAGTGGATAGAGATATCGCTTACCACCCATGTATCCGCATCCGCCCATGCCGAGTCGCGGATGACGGTATCTACGGCATATTCAACACCACTATAAGTGATTGTCTTGCCCTGACAGAGCGTATCGAACACTTCTGTTTCTTTGCGCACGACATCATGTATCACATTGACCAGGACACGTTCATCGCACTTGTTCGGCTCACGAATCGTGAAATCATGGTTTCCCCATGCGTCCTTTGCTATATATTGGTTTCGATACGTCATCGGCAACTGCCCGGCCTTCAGTAACAGGGTGTCATACTGCAACTCAGGAGGCTCTATCGTCAGATGATAAGTCGTAAGCGAGAGCGTGTCACCGCGAGTCCACAGCGTATCGTTCGGATAGACAGTCGTTTCTCTGAGCGTCGTGTCTGCCAGTTGCAACTGCTTCCCCTGACAGAGCGTTGTATCAATACGTTGTTCGCTCCAAATGATCCGGTTATGGAAGAAGATACGCCCCACATAATCAGCAGGATGATCCACATGAACAAACACACTCGTACCTGCCTGTTTCAGCGCTTTCATCTTAATGGGATCCATCAACATCACGCGTGTTGAGTCGGTAAGCGTAGCCCGGGCTATCTCCGGTCCGTCGCATGCACCCTCTGTCAGGCGAATCGTACCCTCCAGGTTTTTCTGCTGCTTCCAGCGGATAAATCCCTGACCGGAAGACGGAATCTTTTCCGGCTTCAGTTCATATACCTCGCTCGGCTTGTCGCAGACATAAGTCATACGCGGAATAACCGGCAGCAGGTCATCGCAGGTGGAGGCAGGTCCCTGGTCATACGGATAGCAATATACATGTCCCGTACCACCACCATTGGGATATACTTTTGCACGCGGGCGAAGCACATCTAACACGCCGGACATATTTCCCATCTCTTCCAACCGGCGGTTGATTTCCGCTATATCCATCTCGCGCATCTGGTTTGAACCGACAGTCATCTTGATCGTCGGGATCTCCGAACTGCAGAAAGCATAGATTTCAAAAGTGACGGTGCAATCGGCAAACCAATAGGCGGAGAGACCCTGCTTCAAGTCATTTATTGTCGTGACAAACCACAGCGTATCGTTTATCTCCATCTCCAGCGGGAAATGGAACTCCTGAGACGTGGCATGACAAATACAATAGTGGTTGGGCAGTCCCTCAAACCAGCCTTCGCAATGCTCGTCAGTTTGCGCCTGCGTATAGCAGCAGACGGCTACCAGAAGCATTAATATGTATAGTTTTTTTCGCATTATCGTTAATCGCACTTATTTATTATTATATAATGAGTTATACTCAATATTCACATAATACACAGCTCTTGTCTTTCCCTACGTTGAAGAGCAACGTCATTTTCACTCCTACGGTCAGCGGATGGGACTGTATGTCCGTGGCTCCTTTCAGGGCGGGGCGGATGGTTGCCGACTTGTACGGATCCTCCATCGAAACAGCTTCCAGCGGCTCGCTTGCCGTGTAGGCATTAAATATGCCGTAGTCCGCCCAAACTGCCCAAGCTACTGCCATTCGCGGACCTTCTGTTCCGCTCGGTCGTGGCAGGCGAAAACGCGCTCCCAACTCCAGATGGGCATACAGTTGCCAGTTCCATTGCATCGATTCCGATTTCCCTTCGCTCGACTGCAGGAAACGGTCGTCTGTCGTACCCGGTACCGGGCCGTAATAGTCCACCCATGTACTGAGATGTGCTTCCGACTTGGCACTGCCCCATAGGTTCAGACTCGGTTTCACACCCGTAAGCAGGTAAATCGGTCCGAAGCCGGCTCCCACAAGCAACGGCAGTCCTACGTTAGCCATCCTATATACATCGTGGCGCTGATTGACTTCGCCAATGCGTGTTCCCTGCAGACCGCCAAAGTCATATGCCGCGCTGTCTCTCACCGAACCGAGATTGCAATAGGTATATCCATACTGTCCCTCAATACCGATGTGCAGCAACAGGACATCCCATTGATAGCGATAGCCTACACCTATCCGCATCCCCAATCCGTAATTCTTGTCTATCAAGTCTCCCGTCGTCAGCAAAGTATGATATCCTACTCCGCCATCCAGCGTCACGTAGTGCTCATCCTTGTCACGATAGTTTCCTGCGTGTCCGGCGACCGAGAAAATCAGCAAAACCGATATGATCAATTCCTTCGTCCGCGTCATCAGTACACTATCAGTTTGACTTGCTGGGTTCTCTTATCCGTCTGCTCCTGCTCATTCGCAGGTACAAATATCAGCACATACAGTCCGCGCGCCACAGGCAACTCCAATTCCATCATTCCGGTAGGCGCCTCAAATGCTTCGGTGCTGACCAGTTTGCCCGTGCTGTTGTAGAGATAATAGGCTCCGCTCGCATTGGTCTTAACCCGTACACGCGGATTGGCCGCAGGCACCTCGGTCGGATAAACCGTAATAGCCCCCTCGTCGCTGACAAACACTTCGGACTCATTGGCCTGATAATAAACGGCACAAGTGCGTATCGTATCACAAGTCAGACATCCTTTCCGGGTCAGTACCGCCATATAATCGCCACTCTCCCTATCGGTCATAGCCAGACGGTCAACATTCGCATCGATTGCTTCGTCGCCATGCCACCACTGGATATTCATCGCCTCGAAATCTTCGATTTCATCGCGATTGATCAGGATACAGCCGTTCAGTTGCACCAATGCATCCGTGCACGGAGGTTCGCATCCCTCACCAATCTTGAGATAGAGCACATAGACCGAGTCGCATTGGGTGGTCTTGGTCAACAGACTGTCATAGTACGTACCGCTCCGGGAAAGGTCTTTTCCGCGCCATGTATATGTCTCGGCACATGAGCGGGCAGTGGACTCGAACAGGTAATCCTGATGTATCGTCAGGTGGAGCGTCGCTATCGAATCGCAGTTGTCCACATTGGTCAGCGTCACGGGATAGTCACCACTCTTGTCAAAAATCTCTCCATGCCATTTGTAACTGCCGCAGGCCTCCTGCCACTCCTCGCCCGAAGACGACTGACGGATGGTCAGATGGAGCGTTACCACCGAGTCGCAGCCATGGCTGTTGCCGCGGGCAAAGGTATGTTCGTATTCGCCATCCTTCGTACAGTGATGCTCATACCAGTCAAAGGCACCACACGCTACAGCCGTCGTATCACCTGAGGTCGAGTGGTGGATCGTCAGGTGCAAAGTTGCGATCGAATCGCAGTTGGCGGCGTTGGTCAGCGTCAACGGATAATCGCCGCTCTTGGTATATGGCTCGCCATGCCACATGTAGCTGTCGCACGCCTCCTGCCATTCTTCGCCCGAAGTGGGCTGACCGAGCGTCAAATGAAGGATAATCACCGAATCGCAACCGGCCTTCGTCTCCGTACGATAGATATACTCACCGCTCTGACGATACGGCTCACCGCGCCACTTAAATACTGCGGCACACTCATTGGCAATCGTATCTATCGCATATTCCGGGTTGATGGTCAACTCAAGGGTATGCACCGTGTCAATAAATATCTGGCCGTCCGGTGCCGGTCCCAAGAGCGTATCGGTATTGTAGAAATGCTTACCTGTTTCCGAATACTCGTTTCCACGCCATACAAACGGTGCATCCTTCTCGCATATGGTCTGGCGGAGCGTATCGCGGGTCAGATGACGCATCGTCAGCACCAGCGTCACGATCGAGTCACATCCGTACTGGTTCTCAAATTCCATACTCGGACCCTCGATGGACGTGGTATAAGTGATGCCACCCCATGTATAGGTATCGTAAGCCGTCACGACATCTTTTGTCGGCTCGCTCGACTCGCCGATGGTCACTTTTTGCGTCACAATGCTGTCGCACCCTGCCACCGTTTTGAACGAACGCGTATAGGTACCGGACGTCACAATCAGCGTATCACCCGCCACCCGGTCACGCCATAGGTATTCATCACACACCTTCAGTTCGGGCAAAGTGATATGATACGAGTGGTTGATTGTCAGGTGCAGTATCGCTGTACTGTCGCAACCGGCTGCATTCTTCGTAACAAACTTGTAATCATTCGATTCCTTGCGCCATTCCCCATTCCAGAACAATGAGTCGCAAACCGTTTCGGTCGTCTCGCTCGACGTAGCCGGACAAACGAACGGGAGTATCTCTGCCGTTGCATTCTCCTCGTGCGCCGAGAAATACAGATAGCGCACTTCCTCGTCCTCAGCCGCCTCGCTCAATTCCCAGCGCCATCCCATGCGGCACCCCTCCGACACCATCACAGCCGGCAGGGTATCATCCTCCATTGCGTTAACCAGCACAGGAATCGGACCGAAAGCCTCTTCCGGCCAGTAATAAACCGTGGCAGGCAGATTACCGGCGGCGAGCTGGAAGAAGTTCTCCGTGCCATCCGTAACAGCGGCTGTCACATGCTCTTCAATCACCGTTGCCCCGCTGACATTTCTGCCCAAGGTGACACGCGGTATTTGGGCATTCGAGAGAATGGACGCCATCAAGCACATTACGAGCACCAAACACTGTATTTTCCGATTGTTAACCACGTTTATTTTATATTACTTATGCACGCCCTCAGGCGTACTCATTATGGCACATATACGCAATAACGGCGCAAAGATACTGCTTTTTTTTGAATTACACAAACAAAAATGCATTTTTTTTACAAAAAAGAACATAAATTAACAAAAAATCGACTTTTAGAGGCATTTTCGTGCAAAAAACTTGCCAAATCAAGGAATTTTTCGTACCTTTGTAGCACTTAAACGCAGCACGTATGAAAAGAATTGTTGTTTTTACAGGTGCCGGCGTCAGCGCAGAAAGCGGACTCGGCACATTTAGGGACGCAGACGGCCTGTGGGAGAAATACCGCATAGAGGATGTCTGCACCCACGAGGCCTGGTTGCGTAATCCGCAACTGTGTGTTGAGTTCTATAACGCACGTCGTCGCGACACCTTGGCGGCCAAGCCCAATGCGGCGCACGAAGCGATTGCGCGGCTGGAGAAAGCCTTTCCCGGAACGCAGGTCATTACGCAGAATATCGACGACCTGCATGAGCGTGCCGGCAGCCGCGACGTAGTGCATCTGCACGGCGAAATCACCAAACTCCGTTCCTCCATCGACGAGGTGGCTACCGTTCCTCTCAAGGGTTGGGAGCAACACTACGGCGACCGTCATCCCGACGGCAGTCTGTTGCGCCCGTATATCGTCTTCTTCGGCGAGGGAGTACCCTATTTCTCCCAGGCATGCGATATCGTATCGCGGGCGGACATACTGATAGTGGTCGGCACCAGTCTGAATGTCTATCCGGCGGCATCGCTGCTGCAATATACCAAGCCGGACACGAAGATATGGTTTGTCGATCCCGGCATGCCGGAGTTCGGACCGTGGCGCGAACGCATCACGCATATAAGAAAGCCGGCCACACAAGGTGTACCGGCTCTGGTAGATCAATTGATTCAGGAGGGCTGATTCCTACTCCACAACGATTCGCAGCAGTTCATCATCCTGGCCTCGGAGGACATAAACCCCCGAGCTTAGGGTGAGCGCATGCGATTCGCCGACGGTTTGCGACCATGTATCCATGGGAGTCACACCCGCAATATCCGTGATATCACCGCTGTAGAGCGAGAGCACCTGATCCTTGGATACCAATACGTTGTATTGCTGTCCGGCGGACGTGGGGTTGCCGTCGCACACCACGGCGATCGTAGCCGACGGATAGACAATCGGAGCCGGATCCTCTTCTTCGGGTGCGGAGGATGTGATAGTCATCGTACCTGCCGCAGTAGGATTGAAACGGATATATAGATAGCCGTTCTCATCCACGTCGCCAGCCCATTCCTCTATATCTTGCGCAGAAACAACCCACGTACCATTCTTGGCGATAGCCTTGTTATCCAGCACATAGGTATTCGATGCCGAAGTCGGGAATGTGCAATTCATACCTATGAATGTCGGACACGTACTGGCATTGGTTTTCCATTCGAACTTCATGTCTCCACCACGCCAAGCATCGTAGTAGAAGCAGTAGTACACTGCACCATAAGAACCTTTCTCCACCCGGAACGTACAGCTCGGATAGGTTATGAGATTGGCCTTGGAGATACAAGAAGGCAATGTCCACAGTTTAGGCGTGAGCGTTGTCTTGGCCGTACACTCGAAGCGGACATAGAGGTATTGCTCCCGCGTATGTGTCCATAGCGCCTGCATCTCTTCGTCCTTCAGTCCCAGCCAATGGCATGTATCTGTTCTGTTGAACTGATAGGTTGCGATTGCTGTTTCCGCCGTGAAGTCCGGGTCGGTACCGATATACATACGGAAGACATGGTCGGTCGGCGTTGTAAACAGGGTAGCCGTGGTCCATGTATAAGGAATAGCAAACAACTTGGCAGGTTCCGTGACCGGCGACGCCATCTGTTCGGGAGTAGTAACAGGAATGGGAGTCAGTTTGTCGTACCGGAGCAAGGTAGCACCTCCACGCGGAGGAGCCTGCGGCACGCGCTCTATCTTCATCACACCCGTTCCTTCCGTATAGAATTTGGCAAAGAACATACCGGCTTCGCTCGGCACCTGGTTGCCATCAATATAGTACCTGATTTTCTCACTGGTCACTTTAAGCGTATCTTTCAAGCGAGAAAGTTCCTTGTTCTGAAGAACACGCTCATCCATAGTACTTGGATCGGGATCGAAATCACATGCAGCACTGACAGCGATACGTACAGGAGCTGTACCGTCCCATACATAGCGGATAGAGTCGTCTCTCCACTGCACGTACGGGACAACAACGTGACGATTTTTATCCAAGGTTTTCACCTTTACTGTATCGCCCAAATGGATAAACTTATGACCGTCCATACAATTGGTGAACATACCATCCGGCGCTATGCTGATCTTACCCGTACAGTGATACGTTACCTTGACAAACACCTCCAGATTGTAACTGATACCTGTCTGGAGCAACAAGTCGCGGTATTTCTTGCCAAGCGAGATGTAATAAACAAACGTGCCGTCGTCCAACCGTTTGGATTGCAGATTCGGCTTGTGGGGCATATCCAGAACCACTCCGCCTGCCGCATTGGCGCAAAAGAGGCTACAGAGGATACTATCCGTATAGAAACCAGATTTACAACCAAAGTCCATCTCCACTTCGGGGGCAGGATCCGACTCGTTTTGCGGAGCGAAATAGACGGTCAGAGGCAGGTCAAACGTCCAGGCAGAGTACCAAATCGTTTGGGCTTTGGTAATCTGCGCCACATAATCCTTGCCCAACGGGATAGCCGTAGCACATGTGGCACCCGGGGCGGCTGCATACGCACGCGTTCCGACGGCGAATAACACCGACAGCGCTAACGCGCAGACATAGACTATTTTGTTCAGTTGTTTCATCATCGATTCCGCAATCCATTATTTTTGCGCCGCAAAATTACAATATTATTTCGACATATGCAACTATTTTTAGCATTTTTTCACAAAAACTTGGTTTTTTAACCTCTATTCTGGTGAAAAATACTATTTATCGCATGTTTTGGACGTGCGTTTTTTAGCAAAGGCATATACTGCTACCATCGTCAGAAGGATGATCCAAGGCACATCGCCGACAGGTGCGTTCGGGTCGGCCTGGTTCTCAATGGGAACCCATTCCCCACCTTCATAGCGGTACATAATGCCACCTTCATTTTTGACAGCTCCTTCAAACGGATCATCAACCCATTCCTCTTCATCTTCGTTCCACCATTGGCCATTATAATATTCACCATTGTATTCTCCGTTACCATTAGGAAGAACCCGTCTTAAGGCAGGTCCAGCTGCAGCAACTTGGTCGGAAGTTGACGACGCCATTTCTGCCATCAGACCGGCCTCGCTACGGGAGCGGCGCGAAGGCGTAGCCATTGCCAAAGCAGGCATAGATACGGTTCCTCCGCCATACGTGATACCACCGCGTGAGGAAGACGAACCTCCGCCACTGAAGCCTCCTCCGCCGCCTCCACCGGAACCGTACGAATGGAGCGTAGCCGATGAAGTGGTACGTACCGTGAAACCCGAACCGGATGCCGCAGTCGGCATCGTTGCGTGACCGGAATAAGCATAACTGCGCACCGCGGCACCGCTCACCATGGGTGTGTGACTACGGTATGTCGGCATCGACACTGTCGGCGCAGGTGTTGCGTTTCGGGTGCCGCTACTTACGGCACCCGGATGCACACTGCCGTCATACTTCTCCCGCTTACTCTCCTCATATGCTCCGTGGGCGATGAGCATCCAGAGCGCAGCTAACAGCACACCAAGAAAGATAATCATCCCGCCACGGGAATCATCCACAAAATTCTTTTTCATTTTTGTACCTTAATATAATCTACCTTCACAGGTATATGTATAACAGACTAATATTCAGTTTCAGTATTCAGTATTCAATTATCAGTTATTTGACCAATCTACCGGTAGCGTCGTACAATGTGTCGCCGACGAGGATATACATCTTGTCGCGCAAGATCAGCTTCTTCGCCTTTGTACCCTGTCCATTGTCCATTGTCCATTGTCCATTGTCCACATCCGTCGTTACTTGCGGTGCACGGAAGACGCCCTCTATTGTGAACCGTCCGGCCGTAGTACCTGCCGCAGCGTCGAAGGTATAGTCCGAAGCCAGCAGGTCGGTGCGTGCACCCGTCTCGTGATCCACGAGCCATACCTGAGCCATGCGGTCGAGCCAGTCGTTCTCGCGCATCGAGATAGTCAACTCCTGCGCACTCGGGCTATAAACCGTCATGGCTACGCCGCGCTCCAAGAGCGAGTCGGCAACACCGGCAAAGGCCATGTCCCCATACACGTGCGAACTATATATCAACGCGCGCGAAGCGCTGAACGACTGCTTTGCTACATCAATACCGGTCTGGTACCGTTGCTCGTAGCGTGCCGGGTGGCTGTATATTTCGGTCTGGTCGCACAGACCCGTTGCATTCAGGATATCCAACTGCATCCACTGGATACGTACCGGTTCTTCGGTTGCTGCAACGCGGCGCAGAGCCGGAGCGGCAATCAACTGAGCAAACGATATCGAGCCATTGGCCGTAGCCTGGTACGAGAACGGTATAGCCGGCTTGATTTCCGTAACAGAACGCTGCCAATACGAGCCGTCTGCTTGCAACCAGCTTACCTTCATTCCTTCAGGAACAGATTCGATGGTAGCGGCACTCATCAACGGCGACACGACGATGTTCCATCCTGCATGTTTCTCTCCTGCCTTGCCTCCTTCGGTACGCGTCACGGATACTGAGTTGGACAAGTCTGTATGGGCTACAGGGAAGTAGTACTCACGGTAGTACCCCGAGTTGGAGAACATCTCATAACCGACACCACCTTGTATAGTCACATCTGCACCCTCATTGGTCAGCGTTACCCAGTTGTCGATATCGGCACCTGAACCATTTTGGGCGCGGTGCTGCTCGCTATACGAACGAAGTAGCCATCCACCGCCGTATTTCGGGGTGCTGCCATCAGACAGACGGACTGCCGCTATCGGACACGGCATAGGCAAACCGAACTGGTAATACTGATCTTTCTTGCTGATGATACGCGTGTAGCAGACCTGACCGGTAATGGTTCCGTTCAGTTCCAGTTCTGCCGACTCCCAAGGCGTGGTACGCAGGAAGACTGTATCAGCCTCCAACGTAACGCCACTGTTCACTACCAGTTTTGCACCCGGAGCCACATAGATGTTCTTCACTGTCTTGTTTGCATTTACGGTCAGAGTAGCGTTATTCTTGACATAAACTACCTGCTGTGCTCCCAAAGAAGCATTATTCTTTATCTCCGTCGGGATGATGTAGTTATGCAGACTTACAGTTGTACCGCTTGCAGTCTCAATGGTAATAGTGAAACTCTCTCCTGCTTCACCTGTATAAGGTATGATAAGCGTACGATCTATTTCACGCTTCGTCTTAAGATAATGAGTGCCGTTGATAACATAACCTGTTGCACCCCAACCGGACGATGCCCAGCTATTCGTATTCAACGTCAGTGTCTTTGCTGAATTATCCACATCTACGATATCCACATAGAAGCCGGTTTCCGAAGAGGTCCATTTAGCATACAAAGTCGGAGAAACAGCATCTATATCCCAAATATGGGCACTTGTACCATCAGCGTTGTAGTACTGCGTGCCACCGCCATTGGTCTCGGTGAAGTAACCGCCGAACGCATATCCTGTTCTTGCGGGCAGATTAGCTGCAATAGACGGCATTGCCTCATTATATGTAGCCGTTACACTTGCCGCACCGGCAGTCGTTGCCGATTGGTTATCCAAAGTAACCGTATAAGTCTTGGCGGCAAAGTTAGCAGTGATTGTCTTGCCTGATGCCGTTGCATGGATATGAATCGGATTACTCTCCGATGTATAACCATCAGCTGCCGTTACACCGGTCGGTAATGTCCAGTTGGCAAACCGGTAGCCGGTATTAGGTGTAGCAGTAATATTACCCGATGCCGTCACACAACCGATACCGCTCACCGATGCCGGACTAACCGAGCCGTGTTCTCCAGCTAATACATTTACAGTGTATTTTTTCTCTGTTTTACTATAGTGTGCAAAATAGGTAGCATCAGCAGAAACCGCAGGCAATGATGCCAGTTTATCACCGCCATCTGTCGTTGACCAGCCATCGAAGGTATAGGTATATTGAGCATCTGCATCTTTGGTAGGCGTGCTTGTATATGCCGGAATAGAACCAACTTCCATGTCTTTTTGTTGCAACTGCGTAGTACCATTCATGAACACAATGTTGTAATGCTCAGCAATCTTGTAATAATACGGGTTATAATGTTCATGGGTAGTGGGCAATGTCCAAACGGACTTCGGAGCTACAGCGTAGGTGGCAAGATTCGTGTTGTGCACGAAATAACCGCCTTTCAGCTGCATATGTCCTACTACACCGGCCGTTCCCACTTCGGCAGTAGCACCATTAAAGAAACCGTCCAGCACTTCCACTTCCGGTTGTGCCACAACGCTGCCTTGTGTCTTTTTTCCTGCAATCGAGAGGCAATAGGCACTTGCGCCAGAGCCGCTTGCTATGGCTTTGTACGTACCGCCATTAATTGTAGCATTGGCTGCAGTAGCATAATCGCCTGCGAAATTACCACTTGCAATATTTTTATTGGTTGCTTGCAGATAAACACTCCATGCCTTCTTACCACTTGTTTTTGCCTCAGCAGTAACTTCTGTAGTACCTGCTTCGCTGAGATCAAACTCACCGTGCCAGCAATAACCGTGCGTCGCATTGATCTCCACATATCCCTCCAATCCATAAGCAGCATCTGTCGCAGTAGCTGTAATGGTCGAGTTCTTGATGGTGGTCGTTTTATCTAAAGCACGAACTCCGGAAGCCGTACTCTTGAATGTTGGGTTACCTGCAGTAGCCGTAATAGTACAGCCGTCTATGAGCGTCGGTCCACCGCATTGAACACCATATGCAGTAGTACTTGTTCCTGTTGTAGCAATAAAGGTCGCATTTTTGAGCGTCATCTCCGGCGAAGCGGTTACTTCTTTGTTGGCAGGTAGTGCAGTCTGTGTACTTAGTGCACCATATGCAGTAGCTTTGGCTGCTGTAGCAGTAAAAGTACCCCCATTAACCGTTGCTCTGGCTGCGATTGCACGACCAGTGTTATCTCCCGGGAATACTGCTTGATATGCTGCCCATGTTGCAGCACTCCAACCACTCGTTGTTTTTTGTGCTTCATAATTGGCTTGTGTTAACAAAGCGCTTTTTGCATTAACGCATAGCCCGCGAGCGTTGTTATAGGTTGTTGCGGTTGCATTGACCGTACAGTTATTTAATGTTACGTCACTTGCATAAGTATAACCTGTCCATGCTTGGTTCCCGGAGCTGATAATTCCACAATCAGCAAACACTCCGTATGCGTACGCATTGTTATCAGAAGAACTTACTCGTCCTTTAGCAGTAGCATTCACCGTGATATTTGATGCCGTCAATGTACCAGCAACCGCGTATAATCCGTATGAGTAATATTTGGTTGCAGTAGCTTTAAATGTTCCACCGGTAATTGTTGTATTACCTCCGGAAGACACAGCACGTGCAGTCGTTGTTGTAGCCTCTGCCGTGAATGTTCCATCTTTTATAATAAGCGTCGGATACGCTTCTTTACCTTCTCCCAATGTTCGAGAGGCTTCTACGCTGGTTTCCGGATCGTATATCGTTTTCGCACGCGTACTGGTAGCAACCGCATATGCTGTACTCTTCTTTGTCTTGGCCGTATAAGTTCCACTATTGATGGTCATTTTTGCTGCCGTAGCGTACTCTCCGTAATAGTTTGCCTGCTTGTCTTTGTAAATCGTTTTCTGTCCTGCATATACATATGTAGCATAAGCATAATCAGCTGTGGTCGCTTCAGCCGTGACAGTACAATTAGTCAACTCCACATCGCCAGTGTAGCATTCACCTGTTGTACCATCTATATCTCCGCATGCATATATGCCATATGCATAATAATATGCCTTAACATCCACCGTAGTATTTTCTACTTTGAAGACGCTATTCGAATTGTTATATGAATTATAATGTCCGTACACACTTATTCCATAACCATAGTTAGCCTTGTTATCCACGATTATTTCTGCATTTTTAATAGAACCGATTGAGGACGCTTGTTGTGCATTCGTGCCGGAAGTAGATGCGAAGTTTCTATTACCAAGACCCGCCACGTTGATGTTCATATATACACCATATACATTTGAGGTATAACTAAGCGCCAATATTGCATCGGTTGATGCTTTGATCGTACCACCGGTAACCGTCAACGTGCCATAATAGCAACTGGAGGCCGTAGCATTTGCTTTTGCAGACATAGTGATTGCACGACATGTAGCGTGTGCTTTTTTATCCGTGTCAGAGCCTTCGGTATTGTAACTATTGGCCCATGAAGAATTAAGATGAGCCTCGACCAAGCCGGCCTTTAGATTAAGTTTACCGCCACATGCTATACCGTACGTATTTAATGCACCTTCTGCATACACTTCTCCAGTGCCGGAGATATCTACAACCGTTTGGTTTGCGGCAGAACCGGTAGCAGCAATACCATAGACTTCGTATTTACCATTCGCTTCTACACGACCACCAGTTATATTGAATCTTTGTGCTGCCGCAACCTGCACTGCACGAGTTCCCATACTCGCTACATTATCAGATGCACCTTTCTTGTAGCGATATTGATGCAGATTCTGTGCATAGATAGTACCGGCATTGAGGTTCAGCGTACCGGCAGTTACCGTGACGTTATAGGTAACGGCGTTTTGCGCATAGATATTCTCCAAACGTCCGTTCTTCTCTATTGTATTATCCGTAATGGTGAATGTCGAGCCGCTGGCATTGATGGTCAGCAGTTTGGCACATGCACCGCTAACTATATGACCGTTGAGGTCAAGAGTACAAGTGGTATTCTTTGCCGTATAGGTCATCTCTGTGTTGATGCCGGCAATGTCTTTGAGAATCGTAATAGTAGCATTCTTCTTACCGGAAGCAACCGTTATAGCCTCAGGCAATTTATAGAAATCACGCGTTTCTATTGCATCCACTACGCGGACACGCGGAGATGCAAGTACCCATGCGCCATCCTCATATTCATAGTAGCGCTTTACATTCTGCTCGTTGTAATCGAAGAAGAACGGATCTTCACGCTCCACCAGCAACCAGTCGTTGTTATACCAGATATAGTCACCTTCTTCTACTATATAGGCCTTCTCTTCGCCGGCATATTTAGTAGCCGGATGCCAGTTACATCCCTCGAAACTGATATAGTAATTAGTCGGGTTAGCCACATCATGCCATGCCTCGTCTTCCGTATTCTTCTCAAGAGCCACGAAATGACCATCTACAAGCGCTTTTTTAACTTCGTTAATCGTGTACAAGCAGTTTTCATCTACCGATCCAAGCGAATTGACCGCACATCCTTCTACTGCATACAGACTGTTATCCGAACCACCATAGACACCTTCCGTTTCTGTCCTGAGCAACTGCAACCAACTGCTCGACGGATAGGTATAGCGAATATCGCTTGCCGGCGTCTCGTTGAGTGCCTGCGTTGCATTAAAGATATTGCTACAGGTCCCATCTTGCGCTACGTTGCACCATTTCATACCGGCTGTCAGACCGGTCTTATCCGGAGCATAAACAGCATTATGGGTATTTGGAGAGACATCTGTTCCACCCGTACCACTAACGGCTCCACTCGCTATATAAGTGAAGTTATAGGTATGGTCGGTATTTTCGTTTTGATTACCTGACTTAAACCAGCGGCCATGCACATTATAGAATGTTGTAGAAGCAATAGCCTTGGTATATGATTCGTCTTCATTGCAAGGATTGGCATTATTTACAGCTACAGTGCCGGTTTCGCCATCACCACTTGTTGTTGTGCTCTTATACCATGTTAAAGTAGAAGAACCTGAAAGAGAGGACGGATAAGCAAGCGTTCCACCGCCATTACCAACCAAAGCAGCGCCTCCTGCTGTTGAGAACAATTTACCCGCTGAACTGATTGTAAAGGAACCATCTATGATAAATTTAGCATCATCCAGAAATTCATTGGAAGCTCCATTTCCGCGATTTTTATGGGTTGTTAGATTGCCCCTTGATTTAAAGTATTTACCATTAACCCAAGGCCCCCAATCATCTTTATCATATAGATAGATAGAGTTAGTTAATGTTACCGTAGCATTGTTCTTGATTTCAATAATCGCCCCCGGTTGTATTATCAATGGTTTTGTCAAATTCATAGTGCAATCTGCTAAAATCAGATGCATATTGCTCGTAATAGGCAAATCAAACTGAGAAGATTGAATGTCAATAGTTCCAATAAACGGAATACCTGTAATCTTTATCTTTAATTCATCCAATATTGCGCTTCCACTCAACTCATAACACATCAAATCAGTAGTTGGATCATACCATGTCCGCACCTTTGACTGAGCATCCGTCAGTTTGAACAAACAATTAGAACTACCGATAACCGCAAATTTGGTATCGTATGGGCCACCGGTTGCGTTCAATGTAAAATAACACCATTCCGACGAACCATGCCAAAAGGTAGTCGGCACTTCGATGTTCTGCATAAAATAACTTTGGAAAGGAAAGAATCGAGTATTTACGATACTGGAGGTTGCAGAACCTCCTCGCCAGTCGCCTACAGAGAAATTCTCCCAAACGGTAGCTCCGGAATTGACCGTAATCGTCCCAACCCCAATAGTATTGTTGCCTTGGTCCATATCCTGACCCTTAACGAATCCCCAACAGTAGAGTGTGGATCCGTTATTCAGTTCCAGATGTCCGCCACGGCTCATATCTAACACACCACAAGCACCCGTCGTATAACCCGTAGCACCATCAGTTGCACTTCCACTAGCAGCCATTGCTTGACCACCAATGCATATTTGCGCACCACTACTTACCACGACATTTACACCATCCATCAAAATCAACTTCCTATACGCTGACAAAGTACCTGTCGATGTAACAACTTTCGGCAATGTTTGGAAATCGTTGGCAGAACTATAAGGTATCAATAGTTTAACACCGGAAGGGATGGTGTATATTCCATTATCCGCGGACAACAAATCCGAACCGTCGACAACGGTCTCTTCTGCCACCGGGATTATCACATCATTTGCTGAAGCCGCCAATATTGCCAAACGAAGACCATAGTACTCTGCATTCTTGGTTATATTTTTAAATTTAGGAAGAGAAGTTGTCGAGATAAAGCGTGCTCCAAGAGTCACATTCTCAGAGAACTTGATAGTAGGAGATGCAGATGTAATATCCACCACATTGCCCGAGCCATCAATCTGGTACCAACCAGCAAAAACATAACCCGAAGAAGCGACTGGATTAGAAAGTTTTGCTTCTGTAATATGCGTCTTAACAACATTACTGGTAGTTACTGTTTGCGTATTACCACCAACCGTAATATCATATGAGCACCCTTCCGGTGCAGGAGCAAATGTAACATCTACATAGGTTATTGGTGCGAAATAACCATAATAAGTCGTTGGATACGGATTGTTGCTATTTTCCCATTCGCTATTTTGAGATGTCCCTTTCTCGCCATGCGGAATCGTCACAGGTATGGTCCAAGGATTTTCCGTTGATGATGCCGTGTTACTTGTATTCGATGTGCTCCATCCTGCGAAGTAATAACCCTCATCCGGAGTAGCGGTTAATTCAAAACTATTAGTATGACCACTTGTACTTTTATTACAATTCCACGTGATAACAGCCTCGTTGCCGGCTACATTTGTAGAAGTCTTCGTGGTTATGGATGTCAAGCTACCGTTTTTTGTAGTATTTTTAATAGACACTATTCCGTGCCCCATCGTAACAACAGACGTTCGGGCATAGTCATTATTGTTACTATCGGATTCATTACACCCTCCTCCGTTCCAGTGGCTTTTTCTCACTTGACGCTGAGGTGATACCGAAGTGGAATCGTTGATTTCGATAACTTCAACCTCCTCTACCGGCGTAAAGGACATACCAATCGTGCAAAAGATAGCCAACAACAGACCAAAACTCATGGCTGTCAGTTTTGCACTACTCAAGAATAAAATCTTTTTACTCATATTTTTTTGTATCTTAAATATCCATCCTTTAGTACGTAGATGCGCTTTTAATACACATACACACAAAAAATCGCAGCAAAATTACTGCTTTTTTCTAAATTCACCAAGTAAAAAGCAATAATCATACCTTTTTCCGTAAAAAATAACGCAAAAAAAATGCACACTTTAAGCGTAATGCGACATATTGAATATTTTATAAGAAAAAAAAACACCTCCCTTTCTAAAAGGAAGAAAACGGAGCATTTTTAATCTTCCAAACTCATTATACTTTTTCCATCAGGGAGCAGAAGGGTACGCTTGTGTGGCAATAACGTATCGCCGAAAACACTCATTCCCTCTTGCTGTAAAGTGCTGTCAATACCTATATCTGCCATATCCAAAAGAGACCAGAAAAGGTGGTCTGCGCAAACGGGTTCTTCCTTATGCCTTTTCATATTGTTCACATGATCCGGATAAACAGCCTTGTATCCATCGCTCACCCATATCATCAATGGCACATGATACTCGCTCCTGTACGGATATGTGTAACCATGCGCACCACCATGCACACCGATTGGTCCTTCTCCATGGTCAGACGTGAAAATCCATTGAGATATACCCTGTTTCTTCTGGAGCACATTGGTTAAAGCCATAAGCATAGAATCGGTATATAGAATACAATTGTCATAGGCATTATTATACATATCTTCTCCTCGCACAGCATCGGAAGTTGTAACATCAGGCAAATAGCGCGAGATATTCTCGTCGGCATTGATATAAAACTGATGATTTCCCCACAAATGCATAATCACAAACAATTTGTCATGTTGGTTGCAAAGCGAATCAACCACCGCCGGCATATCCATATCGCGCTGAACACGAATTATCTCCGCTCCCCTTGCTACATAATCGCTCACTCCGTCACTTACGAGTTGCGCCTCATTAGTTAGCCAAACAGTTTTGAATCCGCATTCCGAAAAAGCTTGTTGCACACCCCATTCCCGGTAGTTCAGTGCGAATGTCTCCGGTGTGGCACGTGTTACCATCATCGGAACAGCATACATAGTAAACACGCCATTAGCGTAGTAATTCGTATAGCGAGTTAACGAGGACAAAGAGCCCATTCGCGGCATTGTTATACGATAGTTCGCTCCGTCCAATGAAACATGATCGTTTCGCAATGACTCATCTATAATCAACACATAAACTTCCTTATCCGCAGGTATATGATCCCGCTTTGCTCCATAAACAAATGGATCCTGTTGACTTATAAGCAAATTGCGCTCGTTACGCTGATGAAGCGCCTCGGTCGCTTGTACATAGACATTAAACGGAAGATATATCCGGCACGGGAGTGACACATACAAGACGAGCAACAAGATGCCGGAAATAGACACTATCCATTTTTGCCATGAGCGCGAAGGGCGCACAAAAAAAAGCAATACAGATACTGCCAGATAGAATGCCACTACAATCATTACCACATATTTATTCTGACAGATAATACGCCATACTGCTCCGTCTGCTTCATAAGGAGTGGTCATAAAAAGCGAACGAAGATATCCCGCACACGCTATATCTCCGTCATAGACCATCAAATGAGCGGATTCGAATAATGTTCCAACAAACAGCAGCGTAAACAATAACCATCTTAACCAGCGCCAGGGAATCCAAAGAACCAGGCCGGCAACCAACAGGGCGATGGTCATGTTGATTGGCAGAAAAGAAGCGAGATCTCGGGGAAACCACCAGCAATGCAAAAATGTTGGTATTGAAAGTACCAACACCATGCTTGCCAACAATATGAAATCTCTTCTATTTTCGCTTACGCTTTTCATCCTTGTAAAGTTTCGGAGCTTCCGCTACAGCTTTTGTGCGAACACTATAGACTATCAACACAACTCCAATAATGATATACGGAATACTGAGTATCTGCCCCATATTAAGAACAAATGCTTCTTCAAATTCCCGCTGTACGGGCTTCAAGAACTCAATAAAGAACCGCGGAACCCACAGCATCAAAGCCGATATACCGGTCAGCAATCCAAGACACTTTCCTGCATCCTTTCGTATATACAGATACCACCATATTCCTATGGCCGCCCATGCCAACAAAGACTCATAAATAGCTGTCGGATGACAGGGCAGGGAATCTCCGTTATTCACAAAAAGAAAGCCCCAGGGCAAGTCTGTAGGATTGCCATATATCTCCGAATTGAAGATATTAGACAAGCGCGAAATAGCATGAAAAACCAATCGGCTCACTATCATCCTATCCATCACCCACCATGTGCTGCACTGAAAGAGGTATCTCGCTACAATCCATGCACCCAGCCACATTCCGAAATCAACACCGTGGCTCGCCATACCATGTCCGATACGCAACCATTCAGACGGATACTCGAATGTAGGATTATGCAATACTCCGCCTACGTCATACCACTCGTAAAACCAACAATGAAAACAATGACAAAAGAACGTACCTAACAGCGTACACGCTATAAAAGCGACATCCACATAACTGCGTGGCAGTTGTTCCCTGCGATAAATAATCCATTGAAACAAATACACTGCAATAACGGCAATCGTCACCAACGTTCCATACCATCCTATAGCAAAATGCCCGCCCTCATAAATAAACGGGGACACATCCCATGTAATAAAATTTAGTATTGACAGCATTATATCTTTGAGTATCTAAAAACTCCAAATTTCATGCAAAAGTACTTAAAATTTTTGATATACGCAAGATATATAGTAAAAAAGTGCCCGAAAAGGCACTTTTTTACGTTAAACATTCCTTCACTCTTTCATTCCTTAACTCCTTAACTCCTTAACTCCTCACTCCTTTATATATCTCCGTGAACATCCAGCCATAAAAATGCTTGTACTGCTTGCTGCCTTTCGGTATCGTCTTCAAATATTCCGCGTACTTCTGCTGCCAGATACGGGCTTGCGCGATATCCTCCTGGCCGAACTCCTCCGGATGGTAGCACACCCGCTCGATGTCATGCGCCATGCGCTGCGCAGCCTTGATCATCTCGCGGTTCCGCGTCGCACCTTCTGCCCACGGGCCTTCGTGGAAACGATAGGTATAGACCAGGTGCACTTTGCTTCCGTCCTCGTCTATCCATTTCTCACCCCAGTAGTGCCACTTGCAGACCAATCTTGCACGATTTGCCTGCCCGTCTTTTACGCTGTCCAGTGCTCCACGCACCGTATCAATTCCTGTTACAAACGTTACTCTTGCCATATTAATGTTAAATTGTTAAACGGTTAAACTGTTAAAATGTTATTTTTAAGTGCCGTCGGCTCTTCCTCGGCTTGTCATTGGCTTTAAAGTCTAGGATTGTCTCGACAAAGGTAGCAGATTGGCTCGAGAATGAGTCGAAAAAGAGTCGAGAACGAACCGAGAGTGAGCCGATGTCGGATGTTGTCGGATCCGATCCGACGTAATGGAAGAAAAAAAATGATGTGAAACTTTGGAACTTTGACACTTTCTATCATAACTACCTGTATTTCATCAATTTATAAATTTTCATCAAAGTTCCAAAGTTTCAAAGTATCACGCTACTTTTCTATAACTCCGCGCTGTCACGCGGAGCAGAGAACGAAATAAGAGACGAAGCCGCCTCTCAAGCGGAAGAGACACATCCCTCCAACGTAGATTTTCGGTGCAAAGGTACAACAAAAAAATGACATACGCAAGAGTTGTATATCATTTTTCGATATTTTTGTGAAATTTAAATAGTTTTTCCGCAAAAATTGCAAACAACGTTTCAATAAACGCCTTTACTATGTCATCCCATTTAACGTCTTAGATCTGACGGCCGGGAATTACGCTGCCGGCGGAGCGAGAGGTATTAAGATTTACACCAGTTCGTAATGAAAGTGTAAACTGTCTGTTTCGGGTTTCAAAGAGAAGAGCCCTTGTTTAATAATATCTAATCCAATTATAACCGGCGTATCATTTGTCGGAAGGATTAACACATCTTGTTCAAAGATCTCGCCGGATGGCAGTTGGAACTGGCAGTTAGCCACCTTGACCGAAATGGTTTCTGATGCAGACTGCATATACATACCTTCATCGCGCGGCTCCAATTGAAGCCACGAAGCCAAGTCGTCACAAACGCCTGACATCTCTGCACCGGTATCCCATAATGCCAGTTTAGTGTAGGTCGCTTTCCCAGCAGGGATATTGCGCAAAAGTATCGGCAACTGCAGAAGATTGCTCTCCTTCGGTAAGTCCAAGTCTAACATCGTGTGAACCTTTTACTCGGCTCACCTTGACGCGGTGGACATAATTTTCGGGGATAGTAATCGAATATCCGCCCATGTGAACCTGTTTCATACAACTATAGTTTTTAAATTCGCTGCAAAATTACTACTTTTTTTTGAGATATGCAAATATATTTGCAAAAAATAATGGAAGTCGGCTTTTTTTCTGGTCTGGGTTTAGGCTATCACACCTGCGTGCAATTGCTTATTTTTTTACATTGGTGCGTGGTAGTCCTAATGCGGGCGTATGCGCGCGTAAGGTTTAAGGAAAAAGGGCGTAGAGGCGGTTTATTTGCGATATAAGCGCATGAGAAAGAAAAATCGAGGGGGTGTCGAAAAACAGTCAAAAATGCGAAAAAACGAAAAAAATGACCGAAAAATTTGCAGATGTCAGAAAGTTTTTGTAATTTTGCAGCGCAAAACGGGGTCTGGAAATCTAGATATCCAGATCACTAGAACGATAGAACACTACCGTTTTTGAGAAAAAATCATTTAAATAACAATATAACAATGGAAGAAAACAAAGAATTTTTGGAGCAGACGATTGACAGCGACCGCATTATTCCGGTGAAGATAGACGAGGAGATGAAATCCTCGTATATCGACTACTCGATGAGCGTGATCGTCAGTCGTGCGCTGCCGGATGTACGTGACGGCTTCAAGCCCGTTCACCGCCGCGTGCTGTTTGGAATGAACGAGTTAGGAAACACCTCGGACAAGCCGACCAAGAAGAGTGCCCGTATCGTAGGTGAGGTAATGGGTAAGTACCACCCGCACGGCGACAGCAGTATATATGGTACGCTCGTGCGCATGGCGCAGCCGTGGGCGATGCGTTATTGCCTGGTTGACGGACAAGGTAACTTCGGATCGGTGGATGGTGACGGCGCAGCCGCTATGCGTTATACCGAGGCACGTCTGAGCAAGTTGGCCGAAGAGATGCTTCGCGATATCGACAAAGATACCGTGGATATGCAGCTCAACTTCGACGATACGCTGAAAGAGCCGACCGTATTGCCCTGCCGTTTCCCGAACCTGCTGGTGAACGGCGCAAGCGGTATCGCCGTAGGTATGGCAACCAACATGCCGACCCACAACTTGGGCGAAGTGATCGACGGCTGCAAGGCCTATATCGACAATATCAAAGCACGTATAGCCGATCCTTCGGTGGAGGAAATCACCGTGGAGCAACTGATGGAGCACATCAAGGCGCCTGACTTCCCGACGGGCGGTACGATATACGGCTATCAGGGTGTACGCGAGGCATACGAGACCGGTCGCGGACGCGTCATTATCCGTTCGAACGCCGACATCGAGACCGAGGACAACGGACGAGAGAAAATCATTATCACGGAGTTGCCGTACGGCGTAGTGAAAGCTGACTTGGTAAAGAACATCGCCGAACTGGTTTCGGACAAGAAGATAGAAGGTATATCGGACATCTCCGACCAATCGAAGCGCGACATCCGCATCGTGATTGAAGTGAAGCGTGACGCCAATGCGCAGGTAGTGCTGAACAAGCTGTACAAGTTCACGGCGCTGCAGTCGAGTTTTGCCGTTAACAGCATCGCGCTGGTAAAAGGCCGTCCGATGTTGCTGACGCTGAAAGACCTGGTTTACAACTTCATCGAGCATCGTATGGACGTGGTAACACGCCGTACGCGTTTTGAGTTGCGCAAGGCGGAAGAGCGCGCCCATATCTTGGAGGGCTTGATCATCGCCGTAGATAATATCGACGAGGTAGTGAAGATCATCCGTGCGAGCCGTACGCCTGCCGATGCCCAGCTGAATCTGGAGAAACGCTTCAACCTGGACAACCTGCAGTCGAAAGCCATCGTGGATATGCGTCTGAGCGCGTTGACCGGTCTGCGTATCGACGAGTTGAAGAACGAGTACGAAGAGATAGAGAAACTGATTGCCCACTTGAACGAGTTGCTTGCCAACGAGGTAATGCGTTACGAACTGATCGAGAGCGAGTTGCAGGAGGTGAGGGACAAGTTTGCCGATGAGCGTCGCACCCAGATCGTGAAGATGGCTACCGAGTTCAATCCGGAAGATATGTACGCCGACGACGACATGGTGATTACCATCTCGCACTTAGGCTATATCAAACGCACGCCGCTGACCGAATTCCGTCAGCAAGGCCGCGGAGGTATCGGTACGAAAGCCAGTGCATCGCGCGACAGCGACTTCATCGAGTATGTTCACCAGGCTTCGATGCACTCGACGATGATGCTGTTCACGGAGATGGGACGTCTGTACTGGATCAAGGTTTATGACCTGCCGGAAGGCAATCGTCAGTCGAAAGGCCGTGCTATTCAGAACGTTATCAACCTGCAGAAGGGCGACCGCGTATGTACGTTCATCAACGTGAAGGGGCTGAACGACGCCGAGTTTGTGAACAGCCACTATCTGATCTTCGCAACAAAGAACGGACTGATGAAGAAGACGACATTGGAGGCCTACAGCCGCCCGCGCGCGAACGGTATTATAGCTATAGGCTTGCGTGAAGGCGACGAGCTGATCGGCGTGACGCTGACTGATGGCGAGAGCCAGATGCTGATTGCCAGCTTCAACGGCAAAGTGGTTCGTTTCCCGGAGAACACGGTACGTCCAATGGGTCGTGGCGCCAGCGGTGTACGAGCCATAAAATTGGACGAAGATGGAGAAGATCGCGCGATTGGCATGGTTTGTGTAGAGCCTAATTCCGACAAGAACATTCTGGTCATCTCGGAGAAGGGCTTCGGCAAGCGTACGCCGGTGGACGACGAGGAAGGCAACCCGATCTATCGTATCACCAATCGTGGCGGCAAGGGCGTGAAGACCATCGAGGTAACGGAGAAAACCGGCAAACTGATTGGTATCCAAGCCGTGACCGACGAAGACGACCTGATGCTCATGACCAAGTCGGGAACCGCCATCCGCATGGATGTATCGACCATCCGCGTGACAGGACGTGCTGCACAAGGCGTGAAACTGATTGAACTACAGAAACGCAACGACATCCTGATGAGCGGCTGCCTGGTTCCGAAAGTGGAAGAAGAGGAGCAAGTACAAGGTGACGAAGTACAAAGTGACCAAGTACAAAATGATGAGAATGATAATAACAACGAAAATCAAGAATAATTATGAAAAAGACATTATTGATGGCAGCATTGGTGCTCATGAGTGCCGTTGTCTGCGCCCAACAGGCCAACCTGAAAGAAGCCAAGAAGCTGACCTCTAAGAAGGATTATGCCGGTGCCCGCGCCGCTATCCGTCAGGCTATCAACAATCCGGAGACCAAAGACCTGCCGATGACATGGTATCTGGCCGGTGAGATCGGCTATCGCCAACTGAAAGCTGAGGCCGATATGATTTACGAAGATCCTACGCATCAGATCAACTATGCAGAGGTAGGTGCCGCTGTATATGAGAGTTGCGAGTACTGGATTGAAGCCGACAAATTGGCTTCGGCTATCGTCCAGGACAAGAAAGGCCGCGATGTGATGGCCGATCCGAAGACCCGCAAGAGTATCCAGACCAAGATGCTGCAGTACTACCAGAATCAGGAACTGGTGAAATACGGCGCCGAGATGCAAGGCAAGAACGACATGAAGGCTGCCTACAACGCATTCCGCATGCACTGCTCGATTCCTGATCTGCCCATGATGCAGGAGGAGAAACTGCAGGAGAAGATGCCGAAAGATACAGTATATCAGGAGTATATGTACTATGCTGTTAACTTTGCTTTCGCTGCAGAGATGTATCCCGAGGCTATCGAGATGATCGAGAAAATGCTGAAGATAGAGAATGTCTATAAGGCAAAACGCTTGACGGAGATGCTCTATGAGGCATACAAAGCGCAGAATGACTCGGTAGGTATGGAAGCCTCGCTCAAACGCGGCGTGAAGAACTTTCCGGAAGAGCCGTGGTTCATCCAGAACATGATCAACTTCTACGTCTATTCCAATCAGCAGCAGAAAGCCATTGAGTATCTGGACGAGGCTATCGTGCGCGAACCGAATTCGACGCAGTACTACGTTGCCAAAGCCGGCATGCTGGAGAGCTTGAGCCGCTACACCGACGCATTGGCTACCTACGAGAAGGCTATCGAGCTGGATCCGAAGAGCGCAAATGCCTATGCCGGTATCGGTCGTATCAAATACAACCAGGCTGTCATCTTCGACAACGGAATCAGCGGCAACCTGCGCGGCAAAGCATTGGACGATGCGGAGAAGACCAAGAATGCGATGTATCACGCTCCGATCGAGTACTTCGAGAAAGCTGCCGAACTGAATCCCGAAGATATCGGCAACCTGTCGCAGTTGAAGAGCCTCTATTTCCGTTTCCGCAAGGAGCCGGGCATGCAGGCCAAGTATGAAAAAATTGAAAAGCAGATCAAAGCGCTGCAATAAACCGCATTGGGACGTATTCTCGCCATAGACTTCGGTCGCAGACGTACAGGATTAGCCGTTACGGATCCGCTCCGCATAACGGCTAATCCGTTGCTTACTGTCGAGACGCGCGAACTGATGAACTGGCTTCGCGACTATTTCTCGCGCGAGGCTGTGGATCAGGTCGTTGTAGGTCATCCGACGCAGATGAACGGCGAGGAATCGGAGTCGATGAACTATATCCGGCCGTTTCTCGGGCAGTTTCGCAAACAGTTTCCCGACATGCCGGTGACGATGTACGACGAGCGTTTCACGTCGGTTTTGGCGCACAAAGCCATGATTGACGGCGGTATGCGGCGCAAAGACCGACAAGACAAGGCCGTAGTGGATAAAATTGCGGCATGCATTATACTCGAGGGATACCTCGAGAAATTGAAAATTGAATGATCCTTCCTATTTATTTATATGGACAGCCGGTGCTGCGCAAGGAGACCGAAGAGGTGGAGAATACGCCGGAACTGAAGCAACTGATTGCCGATATGTACGAGACGCTGACTCAGGCCGAGGGATGCGGGCTGGCAGCGCCGCAAGTGGGCAAGAGCTGGCGCGTATTCATCGTGGATGGCAGCGAACTGGAGGAAGACTATCCCGAGTGCAAAGGCTTCAAGAAGACCTTTATCAATCCGGAGATAGTTGAGTTGTCGGACAAGACATCCACGTACAGCGAAGGTTGTCTGTCGCTGCCCGGTATATCGGAGAATGTCGTTCGTCCCGAGTCGGTGACTATCAATTACCTGGACGAGGACTTCCAAGAACACGAAGAGACCTATACCGGTTTCTGCGCACGTATCATCCTCCACGAGTATGATCACTTGGAAGCACATGTGTTCACCGACCGTATCTCGCCCATCCGCCGCCAGTTCTGCAAAGGCAAACTGACGAATATCGCCAAGGGCAAGACAGGGGCACGATATAAGTTTAAGAGATAAGAGTTAAGAGCTAAGAGTAAAGAGCCGGAGTGGCTCCGGAGCCGTAAACAAGTCGAAAGCAGAAAGCTGTCTTTTATGAATCTTCTTACCATCATTATTATAGCCGTCGGTCTGGCAATGGACTGCTTTGCAGTGAGTTTCGCACAAGGCCTGTCGTCCGACGGGAGCAATGTGCATCCACGACCGGTGCTGATGGCGTTGCTCTTCGGTTTGTTTCAGGGAGGAATGCCTCTGATCGGCTATTTTGCCGGCTCGCTGTTTGCCGATTTCTTTCGTGTCTATGCCCCATGGATTGCCATGGCCTTGTTGTTTTTTATAGGCGGAAAAATGATATGGGGGTCGCTCCACGCGAAGGATGACCTGCCTGCGGCTAACTGGTCGATACCTCACTTGTTTGTGCTTGCTGTGGCGACCTCTATCGATGCCTTGGCTACAGGTGTCATATTTATCCCCGTGCCCGAATGTTTATGGACAGGTGTAGGGAGTATCGGAGTAGTCAGCCTGTTGTTCGCTTTGGGAGGCTATCATATCGGTAAGTATGTAGGCAGGCGTTTCCGGCTGAATGTAGAACTGATAGGCGGTATTATATTGATAGCGATAGGTCTGAAAATCTGGGTAGAAGGCGTATGTTTGTAATCGGCGGAAATACACTGGTTAGTCTCGATGTGCTGGAGAAAGAATTCTGCTGCGACTTGGAGCGTTGCCGCGGTTGCTGTTGTGTGGAGGGAGACGCCGGTGCACCTATCAGCGACGAAGAGGTGCAGAAAGTGGAGTCGATATTGCCACTCCTGCTGCCGGACATGACGCCCGAAGCACGAGCTGTGGTGGAGAAGCAAGGCATTTCGTATCTGGATCCCACCGGCGAACGCGTCACATCCATCGTCAACGACAAGGATTGCATTTTCGCCCGAACCAACCATCAAGGCTGGTGCTACTGTCTGATAGAGAAGGCTTTTCATGCCGGACGGATTGACTTTAAGAAACCTATTTCCTGCCATCTGTATCCCATTCGTCTGAATCGGATAGGGGATATGACAGGCGTAGAATATCATCGTTGGGACATTTGCCATTGTGCCCGTCAATTGGGTAGCAAACTGCATGTGCCCCTGTATAAATTTCTAAAAGAACCGCTTATTCGTCGTTTTGGCGAGACGTGGTATGAAGAACTCGAACTGACTGCAACAGAATGGAAAAAACAATGTGCGCAGAAATAATCACTATCGGCGATGAGTTGCTAATCGGCCAGGTAGTGGACACCAACTCGGCTTTTATGGCTGAGCGACTCAACGAGTGCGGTATCGTATTGGAACGAATCGTCTCTATTCACGATGACCGCCGGCAAATCATCGAAGCACTGGACGATGCGTTCTCGCATGCTGACATCGTGATAACTACCGGTGGCCTCGGACCGACAAAAGATGATATTACCAAGCAAGTGCTGTGTGACTACTTCGAAACGCACCTTATAGAAGATGCGCGCGTGCGTGCGCATATCGAGCATTTGTACAAAGACCGTCCGGACGTGTTGAACCGAATGACGGCAACGCAATGGCAAGTGCCGGAAGCGGCCGAAATATTGGAGAATAGAGTAGGTAGTGCACCGCTGATGGTATTCCGGCGCGGTGAGAAATATCTCTTCTGTCTGCCGGGCGTACCTTATGAAATGGAGATCGCCATGACCGAGCAGATCATGCCGTATATCAGCCGTCAGCTGTCAGCTGTCAGCAATCAGACTATTATTCATAGGACGCTGCAGGTCTGCGGTATTCCTGAATCATCCTTGGCTATTCTGTTGGAGAACTTTGAGAACAACTTGCCACAGGATATTCATTTGGCATACTTGCCGAAAGATGGCATAATACGGTTGCGTCTGAGTGCCTATGGGAAGGAAGCAACTCAGCAAATAGACACCATGTTCGACCGGCTTCAATTCATCGTACATGACTATCTGATTGTTACCGACGACCGTCCGATAGAGGTGCATGTCGGCGAAGTGCTTCGTGCCCATCATGCTACGATAGCTACTGCTGAGTCGTGCACCGGAGGCAAATTGGCGTCGCTGCTGAACCGACATGCCGGCAGTTCGGCTTTCTATATGGGTTCGGTCGTAGCATATGATAATCGGGTGAAACATGAGGTGCTTGGTGTCCGTGAAGACTCGCTCCGACAGTACGGCGCGGTAAGCGAAGCGGTTGTTTGCGAAATGGCGGACGGCGTTCGCAGACTAATGAAGACGGATTTTGCTATTGCTACCAGCGGTATTGCAGGTCCGGACGGGGGCAGCGCAGAGAAACCCGTTGGCACAGTATGGATAGCATGGGCTACGCCGAATGGTACGACGGCCGAATGTTTCCATTTGGGACGTCTGCGCTCACAGGTCACAGACCGTGCCTGCCAGCGCGCATTGATTGGTATGCTGAAAAGAATAAAATACTGATTCGTTATGAACCGTTTCTATCGTTGTGTTATATTCCTGCTCTTGATGAGCGCCGTTTGGGGATGTCAAACAAAACAGACAGAGAACAGTGTGCCGCTGAGCAACAAGTATGCTACGGGTTTTCGTATCACCGAAGAGGACAGTTGTTTGCTTCTGGAGGTCATGGAGCCATATACGACGTATCGTATCTCTCAACCGTTGCAGCGTCTGGGCACTTCGAGCGTAACGCAGGTAGGTTTTCTTAACGAACTGAATGCATTAAACAGTATAGTGGCTGTATGTAATCCGGAACTGATTTACACGTCGCTTCCGGGTAAGCCTATGGGTTTGGGTGACTCGATGAAGCCTTCTGCCGAACAAGCTTTGCAGGCGAATTTGGACGCCTTCTTGGTTGTCTCTTACGGCCAAAGCAATCCGGAGGCTGAGCGGCTTGAGAAATTAGGTGTTCGTACCATATATATCAACGAATGGCGTGAGTCAACGCCGTTGGCACGTGCCGAGTGGATTCGTTTTGTGGGTGCTTTGGTAGGCCGTCTGCCGGAGGCGGATTCAATCTTTGCGGAGATAGAGCAACGCTACAAGACCACGTCTGTTGCACATCAGAAACACCAGAAGGATTCATGCTCGGTCATGGTGGGCAATAATTTCCGTGGTACATGGTATATGCCAAGTGGCCATACCTATATGGGCTACCTGCTCAAGGATGCCGGGGCGGCTTATCCCTACTATTCGGATATCCGTGAGGAGAGTATCCCGCTAACAATCGAACAGGTGCTACATCAGTTTACCGAGGCAGATGCTTGGATAGGCGCGCAGGCGGCTTCGCTGGACGAGCTGAAAGAATTGGACGAGAAACACACCTGGTTCCGGGCATACAAAAACGGTCGCGTCTATAACTGGCGCGGGCAATTCCGTGAAGGACGTAACAACTTCTGGGAACGAGGTGTCGTTCATCCCGAAGAAATCCTGGAGGATATCGTTGCGATTTTAGAGAATACCGATGATGAGCAGCTTCATTATGCGAAGCGTCTGCGTTGAGTTAGAGGATTTTCTGAATAATAGTCAGTCCGTCGCGAAGAGGGAGGATTACTTTTTCCAGCCGGTCGTCTTGACGCACTTTCTCGTTGAAGGCACGGAGACCTAACGTCTGCTTGTCGCGATCATATGCCGGATCGATGATATGTCCATCCCACAGCACGTTGTCCGCGAGTATCCAGCCTCCGACGGGAACCAACGGATAGACCAAATCCAGATAGTCGGAATATTCCCGTTTGTCGGCGTCGATGAAGACCAAGTCGAATTGTCCATTGTCCATTGTCCATTGTCCATTCGACAGTTCCTTCCGCGCATCCCCTATCACGAGGTCGATTTTCTTGCCCAACGGACTGAGCGACAGGTTTCGGCGGATAGTGGTTTCCAACTCGTCGTTATGCTCAATTGTCAGCAGGTTTCCGTCGTCCGTAAGTCCTTCTGCCAGACAGAGAGCGGAGTAGCCGGTAAAGGTGCCAAGTTCCAAAATGCGGCGTGGACGTATCATCCGGCTCAGCATACTCAGCATGCGTCCCTGAATCTGTCCGGAAAGCATATGGGGGTTGAGCACGTGGATGTTGGTATCGCGCGTAATGAATTGCAAAGCCTCATTTTCGGGGGAGGACATCTGCTCAATATAGTCGTTGAGTGTCATATTTCTATAAAATTGCGTGCAAAAGTACAAAAAAACTTGCATATATCCAAAAAAAGTAGTAACTTTGCGCCCAAATTGTAACAAAAAAAATCTATCATGGAAAAATTAGATGAGTTGGATCGCAAGATTTTGAAGATTATCACGCAGAATGCGCGTATTCCGTTCAAGGATGTGGCAGACGCTTGCGGCGTGAGTCGCGCAGCTATTCATCAACGTGTGCAGAAGATGTTTGACAACGGCGTGATAATAGGCTCGGCTTATCATATCGACCCGAAACAACTGGGCTATCAGCTGTGCGTATATATCGGTTTGAGTCTGGAGAATGGTTCGATGTACAATGAGGTTTGCGAGGAACTCGAGAAGATACCCGAAGTGGTTGAGTCGCAGTTTACGTTGGGTACGTACTCGATGATTATAAAATTGTACGCCAAGGACGACAAGCATCTGTTGTATTTGCTCAACTCGCGTATTCAGTCAATTCGTGGCGTTGCAAATACCGAGACGCTGACAGCGCTGGAGCAACGCATCAGCAGGACATTACCAATAGATATATAAAAGAATAAAGAAGTCCTTTAGAGAGTGAAATAACGGTCATTAATCCAAACATAAATCGAAAATATACAATGGAACGTGTTATTAGCGGCATACGTCCGACCGGAAATCTGCATTTAGGCAATTATTTCGGAGCAGTGAAGAGTTTTGTGAAGATGCAAGACGAGTACGATTGTATGTTCTTCATCGCCGACTGGCACTCGCTTACCACCCATCCGAAGCCGGATAATATCCGTCAGTCGGCGCGTACTATCCTGTCCGAATATTTAGCGTGCGGCATAGACCCGAAAAAAGCACCGATATATATCCAGTCCGACGTGAAACAGGTCTTGGAACTCTATCTCTATTTCAATATGAATGCCTATTTGGGCGAGTTGGAGCGCGTGACGAGTTTCAAAGAAAAAGTGCGCAAGCAGCCCGACAATGTCAATGCCGGTCTGCTCACATACCCGACGCTCATGGCTGCCGATATCCTGATGCATAAGGCGGACAAAGTGCCTGTGGGTAAGGATCAGGAGCAGAATATGGAAATGGCACGTCTGTTTGCACGCCGGTTTAACCGTATTTATGAGGTGGAGTACTTCAAGGAGCCTGAGTCGTTCCATTATACAGCCGAGGCGGTCAAGGTACCCGGTCTGGACGGAAGTGGCAAGATGGGTAAGTCAGAAGGCAACTGCATCTATCTGTGCGACGATGAGGCTACGATCAAAAAGAAAGTCATGCGAGCCGTGACGGATGCCGGTCCTACGATGCTTAATCAGGTGAAGCCGGAGCCGATAAAAAATCTCTTTACGTTGCTGGAACTCGTTTCCGGACAAGAGGCCTACGACTACTATAACGACCTCTACAACAACATGCAGATCCGTTACGGCGATCTCAAGAAGCAACTGGCTGCCGATATCAATGCTTTCTGTGCTCCGATACGCGAGAAGATATTGGCATATTCTGCCGATGAACAATACATGCAGCAAGTGATCCGTGATGGCGCCGAACGCGCCAGTGAATCCGCCGAGAAGACCCTTCGCGAAGTAAGACAGATTATCGGATTCCGTTAAACGGAATGCTGATTTCGATATCATAAAATGCAATGAAGAAAAAATACTACATATTGATTGCTGTAGCCGCTCTGCTGATGGGATGTTCGGCTACTTATACGATACCGATTGACGATGTCTATTACTGGCCTTATCAACCTGCACAAACAGTTGAGACAACCGAATCCGTGCCAATTGAGCAAACTGCAAAACCTACGCAGGAGAATAGGGATATAGAATATATTAATGTTCAAGACACTATGGTCACAATCCGCGTAAAGAAATGAAAATCGTACGATACATATTGCTCTCTGCTTTGTGCATGTCGCTGAGTGCTCATTGTTTTGCCCAAGACAACGAGCGGTTGAGTGAACGTCAAGTGATGGGAACTGCGCGTTACGTCGGAATGTCCGGTGCGATGACAGCTATCGGCGGTGATCCGTCGGCTGTATATGACAATCCTGCCGGACTGGGTGTCTATCGTCGTAGTGAGGTGCTACTTAGCGTTGATTATCAGCGAGACAGAACAATGCAGCAGAATTCCGACTCCTTGCCCGGAAAGTCCGATTTGTTTATGGTGCCTCAGGTGTCACTTGTCATTGCGATTGGCAATCAAGACAAGCAAAGCGGTATTATTTCCAACAACCTGATGCTCTCCTACCATCGTCTTCGCACCTTTAATCGCTATTATAAGGTTTTTGCCCCGTCTGACCATTCTTTGGGCAATTTGCTTTCATCGGCCAATATTGATTTGACGATACCTTATCCGGACGACGTGTATAACACGAGTAGTGTGATGTCGCTTCGCGAGTCTGGCTACGTTAACCAATACGCGTTCGATTGGGCGATGAATATATCACATCGTTGGTATGTCGGGGCGGGTCTGCGCATGTATTCCTATCGAATGGCCGCAGACGTGGATTATTACGAGCTCTTTCCGATTATAAACCAGTCCGGCGAATGGTGTGATTTAGAGAATCAGAATACCTTTGTGCTCAATGGTTTCGGAGTAGGAGGCTCGTTCGGTGTAATTTATCGTCCGTGCGGATGGGTGCGTCTCGGATTTGCTCTGCACACGCCTACACTGGGTACCGTTAATTGCAATGCTTCCGGCACAATGTCGGCATTGACCGACTCGTTGCGCTATAGTGATGCTTATATGTCGGATAAATGGGACTATAGTGCGCCGCTTCGTACCAGTTTGGGCGTGGCGTTGCAGGTTGGTGACTATGGTGCCTTGTCCCTGCAATATGACTATCAGCATGCCAAGTATTGCAACGACCTGCACACCTTGCGTGCCGGTCTGGAAATAGTGCCTGTGCCAGGCCTCTACCTGAATGCCGGTTACGGCTATGAATCCACATTCAAGCGTTCGTACGACCTTGCGCGGATGGATCCTAAGTTCGAACGTCAGGACACCCATTCAATTCATCCTGAATCTACGTGGTATGCCAGTGGTGGAATAGGGTATCGCGGCCGGATGTTTATGGCACAGTTGGCATACCAATATCGCAGGCAAATGCTCCAACTTCATGCACACGAAAAAGCGCAACCTATCGATATCAATGCCGATACCCATCGTATCGTGCTGACGTTAGGCTGGCATAACTGACATGAATAATCTATTTTCCAGTGTCGTATAGCATATAGAGACCGGAAAACTCAACAAATACAAAATACCGAGTGCAAATGTCTCACCAATGGCGTGCCGGTACTCGCAGGCGATGACCCTTGGCAACAAGGCGAGCGGCAATGAGGTGGCCGGATTACAAAGGAAAAGACAGGCCTCAAATCCTTTCTTTAGGAGTTTTCTCGCGTAAAAATGCTATACGACGCTTTTTTTGTGCCATTTTTTTTGCGTATATCAAAAAAAAGTCGTAACTTTGCACGCTTTTTTGTGAATAGTATTATAGTAAATAATAAAAATCTATATTTATGGCAAAGAAAAAAGTAACGAAACAGGACGAACAACTCGAGTCTGTAAACGAAGCCCTCAGCCGCTCTGAACAGTGGATAGAGGAAAATCAAAAAATGCTGACCATCGTCGTATCGGTCATTGTAGCGGTTGTATTTGCAGTGATTGCAATCAACCAGTGGGTTATCAAGCCGAATGCTATCGCAGCAAGCAACGAGAATGCTCAGGCAGAGGTTTATTTCCAGCAAGCCGAGCAGGCTGCGCTGCAGGGTGACACGGCCAAAGCAGCCGAGATGTACCGCAAAGCCCTTGAGGGTGATGAGGCGGATTGCATCGGTTTTGTGGAGGTGGCTGACAACTACTCCAACCAACAAGCAGAGCTGGCAGCTCTCTATGCCGGTATATGCTATGCCGAATTGGGTCAGTTTGACGAGGCTGCAGAATACCTGCAGAAATTCTCGGCCAAGGATGTAACCGTTGGGCCGGCTGCTACCATGCGTCTGGGCGATGTGTATGTTGAATTGGGCGACTTGGAGAAAGCTGCACAGGCTTTTGAGAAGGCTGCAGAGGCTGACAATGAGATGATAGCTCCGTTAGCTATGTCGAAGGCTGCCCGCGTCTATCTCAAACTGGAGGATAAAGCTTCTGCCAAACGTGTTTTAGAGGCCCTCAAGAAGCAGTATCCCGGTACGCAAGAAGCTGCCGAAGCGGATAAGTATTTACCAATGTGCGCTGAGTAATGACGACCGATTTGTCGAAATACGACGCCACTCAACTGCCTAGCGCTGATGTTCTCGGACGTCAGCGCTATGCTATTATTGTAGCGGATTGGAATTCGGAGATCACATATGCCATGGCGCAAGGTGCCTTGGAAACCTTTGTCAAGCATGGTGTTCGTGAAGAGAATATCCGTGTGGTTCACGTGCCAGGCACCGTAGAACTGACCTTTGCGGCGGCACGGCTGATGCACGAGGAAGTCGATCTGGATGCCATCGTGGTTATCGGCTGTGTTATTCAGGGTGATACGCCTCATTTTGACTATGTATGTCAGTCGGTGACACAAGGTGTTACAGCACTCAACGTGCAGGCTGACGTGCCGGTTGTCTTTTCGGTGCTCACCGTTCTCAACCGCCAGCAGGCACTCGATCGATGTGGCGGACGTCTGGGCAACAAAGGTGTAGAAGGAGCCGTTACAGCCATTCATATGGCGAACTTAATAGAGGACTAAGAAAATGAAGGTCTATAAATTCGGCGGCGCATCGGTTCGTAACCCCGAGGGAATACGCAACCTGGCTCATATTGTCTCGCTATGCGGTGACGAGCAACTCGTTGTAGTTGTCTCTGCCATGGGCAAGACGACCAATGCCTTGGAGCGCGTGCTGGATGCCTTGATGGCAGGTGATGTCGTATTGGCACAGCAGGAGTGGGATGGTATTATTGCCTACCACGAGGATATACTTCATGCCTTGGAGCTTCCTAAAGACGTGTTGCCTTATCGCGCATTGCCGGCTTTGGCGGACCGTGCCAACTATGACTTCTCTTACGACCAGTTGGTAAGCTTCGGCGAACTCACTTCTACGGCTATTATCAATGCTTATCTGCGGAAAGCAGGTCTTGACAGTTGTCTTCTCGACATGACGCGTCTGCTACGAACAGATGCTACATATCGCGATGCGAATGTCTGTATGGCCGAGTCCGAACAACGTATATGTGAGGCGGTAAGACAAGCAGGTCATCAGGTGTGTATCGTTCAGGGATTTATAGGAGGAACGACAGAAGGATACCGCACGACACTCGGGCGCGAGGGATCTGACTATACAGCGGCATTAGTGGGTAATTTCTTAGATGCCGAGTCTGTCACCATATGGAAAGACGTACCGGGCATCCTCAATGCCGATCCGCGTTTGGTGAAAGATACCGTGCTGATTCCGGAATTGAATTATCACGATGCGGTTGAACTCTCGTATTCCGGTGCACAAATCATTCATCCGAAGACGATCCGACCGATAGAGAACAAGCATATTCCGCTCTATGTCAAGCCGTTTGGTGATCCTACGGCGGCAGGTAGCAAGATATATGCAGACGCTGCCGGACCAATCGACGTGCCGGTCTATATATGGCGCAAGAATCAAGTGCTGATAACGATTCGGCCGAAGGATTTCAGTTTTGTGCTCGAGCAGAGCCTCAACAGTTTCTTCGAAATCATTCATCGTCACCGACTCAAGGTGTCGCTTATCCAGTCTTCGGCGGTGACGATATCCGTTTCGGTGGATCACACGCGCTATGTGGATGCTGCGATAGAAGAGTTGCGCGAACAGTTCCGCGTCAACTACAACGAGCATCTGTCCTTGCTTACTATCCGTGGCACGACGCCGGAGATATTACACAAAGAGAGCGTCGGACGGCGTATCTTGCTAAGCCAAACAACGCGCCGTACTGCACGATTTTTAATCAGCGAATAATATGATGGAATATCTTAAATCTTTGCTTCATGATTTCGGCCATGCGCTTAAGACGCGTAAGTTCTGGGTCGAACTAATCATGATGACCGTGGGAATGATTTTCGGTGCGGCAGCAGTGTATTACTTTCTGATGCCAAGCCACTTGGTTGTCGGTTCTATTTCCGGTCTGAGTATTGTGATCAATACTGCCATGGGAGGCAATGCCGACACACTCTCGTATATCATCATGGGTATCAATGCCGTGCTGCTTATCATGGCGTTTATCCTTATCGGCAACGAGTTTGGTGCCAAGACGGTCTATACCGCTATGATTCTCGGACCGCTCACCCAGTTGCTCGACCGTATCTATCCTTATACCAACCTGACTCACCACGTGCTCTCGCCCGATTCGGCCAACTATCAGTCGATTCTCTCGGCTCTCCAGTCCGGTGCGGGCTACAAGGATGCTTTCGGCAACGACTATCTGCTGAGCCGTGCGGGCGAAGTGCTTGAACCCGTGCGTTCGTCGGTGATGGCTTCCGGGGTGCAGACAGGCGACGTGTGGTTTGACCTCATATGCTTCGTGTTGTTGCTTTCGGCATGTCAGGCATTCATGTTCCGCATCAATGCTTCTACAGGCGGACTTGATATCCTGGCTAAGATTATCAATAAGTATGTGCATTTCGATATTGGTAAATCGGTGTCTGTGGCAGGTGCTGTGATATGCTGTTCTGCGTTCCTGATCAACGATTTCCGCATGGTTGTCATCGGTCTGACCGGTACGTGGATCAATGGTTTGGCTGTGGATTATTTCACTGCCTCGCTCAACCGCCGCAAACGTGTATGTATCGTCTCGAATGATCCGGAACGAATCCGCAAATATATTGTGGATGAACTTGTGCGCGGCTGCTCGCTGTATGACGTGCAGGGTGGTTTCAGCGGAGAGAAGCATATCGAAATCCAGGCTTTGCTCACCCAAGACGAGTTCTCGTCTGTCATGGCTTTTATACGCGACAACAAGATACCGGCATTCATTACGGCCGGCAACTGTTCGGAGGTGTATGGGCTGTGGTTCCGGCACAAGAAGAAAGATGGCAGAACGATTATCGTTAATGAATAAAGAATAAATTTGAAGATTCTTGTCTCACATAGTTCGAACGATTATTCTTAGCCCTGAGGGGCACGATTTTTACGCGAGCGAATCTACGAAGATTCGAAGATTTGAAAATTGACATTTGCAAATTAAAATAAAAAATCATATACATGAAACCAACATTATTTGTATTGGCAGCAGGCATGGGAAGCCGTTACGGCGGACTGAAACAGATTGACGGTCTCGGCCCGAACGGAGAGACAATCATGGACTACAGCGTCTTTGATGCCATGCGTGCCGGTTTTGGCAAGGTCGTCTTTGTTATCCGCCATGACTTTGAGGATGACTTCCGTCGTGTCGTGCTCAGTAAGTATGCAGGAAAAGTGCCTTGCGAGGTGTGCTTTCAGTCAATAGACGCCCTGCCGGAAGGCTATAAACCGAATCCACAACGCACCAAGCCATGGGGAACGAACCACGCGGTGCTGATGGCCAAGGATATTATCCACGAGCCTTTTGCAGTCATCAATGCCGATGATTTCTATGGCAAGGAGTCGTTTCAGGTGCTGGCAGACTATCTCAAGTCGGCGGAGAACACGCGTGGACAATACTGCATGGTAGGCTACCGTGTATGCAATACGCTGAGCGAGAACGGTGCTGTCAGCCGTGGTGTTTGCTCTACGGACAAGGACGGCTATCTCACAGGCGTGGTGGAACGTACCCATATCGAGGAGGTGGGACGCAAGATCGTTTTCACCGAAAACGGTAAGGACACCGTTATTGCGCCCAACTCGCCCGTATCCATGAATATGTGGGGATTCACGCCGGAATACTTTGAGTATGCCGAAGAGGCTTTCCGCCGTTTTCTGGAAAAGAATGCCAACGAACTGAAGGCTGAGTTCTATATCCCGACGCTGGTGAACGATCTCATTGCCGAAGGTCGTGCTACGTGCCGTGTGCTGGATACACCGTCCCGTTGGTTTGGCGTCACTTATCCGGAGGATCGTCCGCAGGTAGTCATGAAACTGAACAATATGATTAACGAAGGCGTCTATCCCGCCAAACTGTTCTAAATTTGAAAGCTATGAATCGCATTCTCGTCACAGGCGGAGTAGGTTATATCGGTTCCCATACAGTAGTCGAGCTCATGGAGCAAGGCTACGAAGTGGTTATTGTGGATAACCTCTCCAACTCCAATATCTCTGTTCTGGACGGCATCGAGGCTATCGTAAGCCGTCGTCCCGATTTTGTCAATGCCGACTGTTGCGACTATGTGGCAATGGACAATGTCTTCCGCTCGTTTCCGGACATATGCGGCGTGATTCATTTTGCGGCAAGCAAGGCAGTAGGCGAGTCGGTGGAGCAGCCGTTGCGCTACTATCGCAACAATACGCTCTCGCTCATCACCTTGCTCCAACTGATGCAGGAGCATGACGTGCGTCATCTGGTTTTCTCGTCGTCCTGTACGGTCTATGGGCAACCCGATGCCGAGCATCTGCCCGTAGATGAGTCTGCGCCGCGAAAGAAAGCTCTCTCGCCATATGGCAATACCAAGCAGATAAACGAAGATATTATTATGGATCAGGCGCACGCGTGCGCGAGCCTGCAAGCTACTATCCTGCGCTATTTCAATCCGATCGGGGCTCATCCGTCGGCACTTATCGGCGAGTTGCCTAACGGCGTTCCGAACAACCTGTTGCCGTTTGTTACCCAGACGGCTGCCGGGCTGCGCAAGGAACTGCGTGTCTTTGGCGACGACTACAACACACCCGATGGCTCCTGTATCCGTGACTATATCTACGTAGTGGATTTGGCGAAGGCACATGTCAAAGCGATTGAACGCATGTTGAGCGGCAAGGCGGAAGAGCAGGTGGAGATCTTCAATCTCGGAACAGGTCGCGGCCTGAGTGTATTAGAGATCGTACGTACTTTCGAGGAGGTCACAGGGCAAAGTCTGCCATATACTATTGTAGGTCGTCGGGAAGGCGATATCGAGCAGGTCTGGGCGGATCCGCATAAGGCGAACACCGTACTGGAGTGGCGTGCTGATACTCCCATCCGTGACGTTCTTCTATCCGCATGGCGCTGGGAGAAACATCTACGTAATATAAAAGAATAATCGTATGCTTTATCCTTTGAAATTCCGTCCGCGTCTCTTCCATAAGATTTGGGGAGGCCAGCGAATACGTGGCTGGTACAACGAAGTACCTGCTGAATACGAGAATGTCGGCGAGAGTTGGGTAATCTCGGCCGTGGAGAAATATCCTACCGAGGTGGCGAACGGTCATCTGGCAGGCAATGACTTGCAAGACTTGCTTGAGGTCTATTTCGATGAACTCGTGGGCGGCAAGGTGTATGAGCGTTTCGGCGACACTTTCCCTTTGCTGCTCAAGTTTATCGATGCAGACGACGACCTGTCTATCCAGGTGCATCCAAACGATGAGCAGGCTGCTGAAATGGAACAATCGCTCGGCAAGACAGAGATGTGGTACGTCATGCCCAATAGTGAAGCCGATGCATCTATTGTCATGGGCTGGAAACATGAGATGAATCCCTCGCTCATCCGTACGGCTATCTCCGAAGGCTCTTTAGCAGACGATTTGAAGCACTATCCGGTTCGTTCGGGAGACGTGGCACTCATAGAGGCGGGTAGAGTACATGCCCTGAAACGTGGCACCGTGATCGCAGAAATACAGGAGAACTCGGATATCACGTACAGGCTATACGATTACAACCGCGTCGGTAACGACGGTCAGAAGCGGCCTTTGATGCTTGACAAGGCGCTGAAGGTGTTGGATTTCGGTGTGTCTGCTTGCGAAGTACGTACGTCCGGCGAAGAAACAAATCGTCCGGAGAATCTTGCGACGACTCCGTATTTCACGACCAACCTGATACATTTCGACCGCGAGATAGTGCGTGACTATGCGCCACTGGATTCGTTTGTGGCGTATATGTGTGTAGATGGCTCTTGCGAACTCGTTGCTCCGGAGACTGATCCGGCAGAACAAACGCATACACTACGTATCGGCGAAGCCATTCTTCTTCCGGCATGCCTCAACGATATTATCGTTCGCCCACTGCCAGAAAACGGTTCGGATAAAGCCTCGGAATGTAAGTTGTTGGAGATTTACATTTAATTTGGCACGGTAATTGCATACTAACAAATAACTGCGAGATAAGTCGCGGTTAAGAACGATTATTAACCACATTAAATCAAACAGTTATGAAACGATTAGTTAGTATGGCACTATTAGTTGCCGCATTGTTAAGCGCTACGGTAAGCGCAAGTGCAAAAGGTCGCAAGGGTGATTTCAGGCGAGGCAAACGAGGTGATTTCCGTCAAGAGATACGATTCCATGGTAATTGCCCAAAAGCAGCTGAGATGCGCAGATGGGAAGCCATGCGCGAGATGGAACGCCGCAACATGGTTCGAGTCGGAGATTTCAGACGTTTTGACGGACCTCGCGATTTCCGCTTTGAGCGCGGCCCAAGAGACGATTTCCGTTTTCACGACGGCCGCTTCGACAAAAAACATCATCGTCACCACGGCAAACGTCTGCATCGCCATTAAGATATGACAATAAATCCCGCCCAAGAGGACGGGATTTGTTGTTTGTGTATGTTTCCGGAAGCGGCGCTATCAGGCTTTCAGCGCCCGAATGGCTTCTTCGAGAGCGGCAATACGGGCTTCGGCGTCCGCTTTCTTTTTCTGCTCGAGGGCTACGATCTCCGGTTTGGCGTTCTGTACGAAGCGCTCGTTCGAGAGTTTTGCCATGACGCCGCGCAGGAATCCCTGCTGATGCTGGAGGTCGGCTTCGAGTTTCTTGAGTTCTTCCTCTACGTTGATGAACTGATCCATCGGGATAGCGAACTCGGTCGTGCCGACAATGAACTTAGAGGCGTTACCACTTACTTCGCCGTTCACCTTTACTTCAACATTTGCGAGTTTGTCCACGAGGGCATTGAGCGGTTCCGGACTGATGAGCGTGAGGCGCTCCTTCTGCGGGATGTTCTTCGATGCACGCACGGCACGGATGTTCGTGATGATCTGCTTGAGTGTCTCAACCTCATTGAGAATCTCATCATTGAGCGGAGCGCTCAATCCATCATTGAGCGAAGCGATCATTATACTCTCGCCGGGCTGACGGTCGTAGAGGTTTTGCCAGAGTTCTTCGGTAATGAACGGCATAAAGGGATGGAGCACGCGAAGCAAGCGCTCGAAGAACGCCAACGTGGCTTCGTAGGTCGGGCGGTCGATCGGTTGCTGATAAGCGGGCTTGATCATCTCCAAGTACCAGCCGCTGAACTCGTCGCAATAGAGTTTGAAGATCGTCATC
Source organism: Paludibacteraceae bacterium (assembly GCA_017425065.1). Taxonomy (GTDB): domain Bacteria; phylum Bacteroidota; class Bacteroidia; order Bacteroidales; family Paludibacteraceae; genus Colicola. The sequence continues at coordinate 8,805 of JAFPJV010000024.1, read as the reverse complement.
AGGGCTTCCGAGAGGCGGTATTTGCTGAAGAGATCGGCTATCTCGGCTTCTGTCTCGCCAAGCTTGGCTTCGAACCAGCGGATGGCGAAGTCGTTTGTCGTTTGTCGTTGGTCGTTGGATACTTCGAGGCCTTTGATCATGCGGAAGCAGTTCCAGATCTTGTTGCAGAAGTTACGTCCCTGCTCGCAAAGGGCATCATCGTAGAGGATGTCGTTTCCAGCAGGAGCGGAAAGCAGAATACCCATGCGCACGCCGTCGGCTCCGTAACGCTCGATGAGGTCGAGCGGATCGGGCGAGTTACCGAGCGATTTGGACATCTTGCGACCGAGTTTGTCGCGCACGATACCCGTGAAATAGACATGCTTGAACGGCATCTTGCCCATGTACTCGTAGCCCGCCATGATCATACGTGCGACCCAGAAGAAGATGATGTCCGGGCCCGTAACGAGATCGGCGGTGGGGTAGTAGTACTTGATTTCTTTGTTGTCGGGATGCTCGATGCCGTCGAAGAGCGAGATAGGCCACAACCAACTGCTGAACCAGGTGTCGAGAGCCGCTTCATCTTGCACGTAATTGCCTTCGGGTTTGGTCTCGGAAACGATGATTTTGTCGTCGGGATAGTTTTCGAGGCCTGTCTGTGCGAGCAGGTCGGCATCGTAGTATGCCGGAATACGATGTCCCCACCAGAGTTGGCGCGAGATACACCAGTCCTTGATGTTTTCGAGCCAGTTGCGGTAGGTGTTCTTGTATTTGGCGGGATAGAAGACGATGTCGTCGTTCATTACCGGCGGCAAGGCGATGTCGGCAAAATGCTTCATCTTGACGAACCACTGGAGCGACAAACGCGGCTCAATAGGTACGTTGGTACGCTCGGAGTAGCCGACTTTGTTGTCATAATCCTCGATTTTCTCCACAAGGTTGAGCGCCTTCAGGTCTTCGACGATTTGTTTGCGGCAGTCGAAACGATCCATGCCGTGGTACTTGCGTACGTTGGGTTGGAGTTCCGGCTCGATGGTATCCATGTTGAGGTGCGCATCGGGCGTGAAGATGTCGATGGTCTTGAGGTTGTATTTCTGACCAAGGGCATAGTCGTTGACGTCGTGTGCGGGCGTCACCTTGAGGCAACCTGTTCCGAAACCGATCTCGACGTAGCGGTCTTCGATAATCGGAATGACGCGTCCGACACCCGGAACGATGACATGTTTGCCTTTCAACCACTGGTTCTTCTCCTCCTTGGGATTGATACAAACGGCTATATCTCCGAAGATGGTCTCCGGACGGGTAGTAGCCACGATGGCGTACTTGCCGGGCTGTTCGGCTACTTCGTAGCGCAGATAGTAGAACTTGTTATGCTCGTCGTGGTAGATGACTTCTTCGTCGGAGAGGGCTGTCTGGCGCTCCGGATCCCAGTTGACCATTCGCAGGCCGCGATAGATGAGTCCTTTGCGATAGAGGTCGCAGAACACTTTGATGACGGCTTTCGAACGCTGTTCGTCCATGGTGAAGGCTGTACGTTGCCAGTCGCAGGAGCAGCCGAGTTTGCGCAGCTGCTTGAGGATGATGCCTCCGTGTTCGTCCGTCCAGTCCCACGCGTGTTTTAAGAATTGTTCGCGCGTGAGATCGGATTTGTTGATACCCTGTTCCTTGAGCCGCTTGATGACCTTGGCTTCGGTCGCGATAGAGGCATGGTCGGTTCCGGGCACCCAGCATGCATTCTTGCCCTCGAGGCGTGCACGACGGACGAGGATGTCCTGAATCGTCTCGTTGAGCACGTGTCCCATATGCAACACGCCCGTTACGTTGGGCGGCGGGATGACGATGGTAAAGGGTTCGCGGCCGTCCGGCTCACTGTGAAACAGCCCGTTGTCAAGCCAGTATTGATACCAGCGGGCTTCGATGTCAGTAGGATTATATTTAGAATCCATGATTTATGATTTATGATTTCTTTCAAAAACGGCTGCAAAGGTACGAAAAAAAAACGACATGCACAAATTTGCATGTCATTTTTCGTGAAAAAGGCTTATTTTTTCAGCCAGCGGTCGAGCCATTCGAAGAAGGTGCGTTGCCACAGGATGCCGTTCTGCGGGCTGAGTACCCAGTGGTTTTCATCGGGGAAGATGAGCAGTTCGGCCGGCACGCCGCGCATCTTGGCGGCATCAAAGGCAGCCATCGCCTGATTCGCCAGGATTCGGTAGTCTTTCTCGCCGTGGATACAAAGTATCGGCGCGTCCCACTTATCGACGAATTTGTGCGGGCTGTTGGCGTAGGTGCGTTGTGCGACGGCGTTGTCTTTCTCCCAGTAGGCTCCGCCGAGATCCCAGTTGGCGAACCATTTCTCCTCGGTTTCGAGATATTGCATTTCGAGGTTGAATATACCGTCGTGGGCGATAAAGGCCTTGAAGCGTTTGTCGTGGTTGCCGGCGAGCCAATAGACGCTGTAGCCGCCAAACGAAGCGCCCACGCAGCCGAGACGGTCCTGATCGACAAAGGGTTGCGTCTTGAACTGGTCGATGGCGGAGAGCAAGTCGCGCATACATTGTCCGCTATAGTCGCCGCTGATTTGTTCGTTCCATTCTTTGCCGAATCCGGGCAGACCGCGTCGGTTGGGTGCCACGATGATATAGTCGTGCGCCGCCATCATCATGAAGTTCCAGCGGAACGACCAGAACTGGCTTACGGGACTCTGCGGACCGCCTTCGCAGTAGAGCAGGGTAGGATATTTCTTGTTCGGGTCGAACTGAGGCGGATAGATGATCCACGTCAGCATTTTCTTGCCGTCTGTGGTGTTCTGCCAGATGGGTTCGACGCGTCCCATCTCGATCTGGCTGTAGATATTGTCGTTCTCGTGTGTCAGCCGGTCCATGGCGATGTAGCCGTCAATCTTGTTGAGCGCTTGCTCTACATCCAGCCTGTAGATCTCGTTCGCCTCTCGCATCGAGTGGCGGAGCAGATAGGCGTAGTGGTCGCTCACGTCGCCCAGCGAGACGTCGAACTGTCCTTCCGTCAGTTTGGCGCACCCGCCGTTCAAGTCTATTGCCCAGAGATGGATGGTCCCCTGAATGACGGCTGTGCCGAGCAGTACGGAGTCGTTGTACCACGCGAACTCATCGACGTTGGTCTCCAGGAGTTTGCTGACAAAGCGTTTCTCGCCCGTCTGGCGGTTCATGACCATCAGACGGTTCTCGTCGCTCTCGTATCCGTCGCGCTCCATGGAAAGCCATGCAATCCACTTGCCGTCGGGCGAATAACTCGGATTGATATCGTAGCCGCCGTTGGGCTCGGTAATGTTTTTATGAGCATTTTGCTTTGTCCATTGTCCATTGTCCATTCGACAGAGGTAGATATTGCTGTTGGTACTAACGGCATATTCCAGTCCGGTCTTCTTGCGGCAGGTATAGGCTATCTCTTGTCCGTCGGGACTCCAAGCCAGTTGCTCGACGCCTCCGAAAGGCAACATCGGACATTCGTAGGCTGTGCCCTCCAGGATGTTGACGCCTTCTCCGATCTTGGCGGAGCGGATGCGTTCGCCCTGGTACGTGATTTCCAGCGGGCAAACAAAGGGTTGCGGCGCTGTCTCGGTCCATTCGTCCCAATGCTTGTACATCATGTCTTCGTGGATATGTCCGGTCGCTTTTGGCAGGTCGGGATATTTCTCCGCCGTGGTGGAGATGGTTTTCACCTGCTTGATGAGGATGATTTTGTCGCGCATGGGCGACAGCAGAAAACCGTCAATCTCTTGGTTTGCGCTTTCCGACTCTTGTGTTTCGACTAAGATGTCTTTTCCGTCCTGACGCAGATACAGTTTGTCATCACGCAGAAACGCCAGCACGCCGCTGTTGCCAAACCAAGCGGGATCGCTTCCCACGAATTCATCGAGACATTTACCATTTGGACATGTACCATTTACCTTTTCTTCGTCCGTGGGATCTACAATCCGTATCCATGTGGTCGAACGGTTTTCCTCAACGCTGTAGTAGGTGACGGTATATGCCATTCGTCCGGTCTCGATGTCCGACACCACGCTGCCGATACGTCCCATCGCCCACAGCCCTTCGGCCGTCAGACGACCGCCGTTGAGCGTGATTTGCGGTTTGGTAACGGGAGGCTGTTTCTCCGTCTTTTCCTTGTTGTTCGCGCATCCCGCGCCCAGCAATCCGATCATTGCCATCAGTATGATATTTTTGTAGTTCATAACACGTAAAAAAACAACTTGTTTCTACACCGCCGGAAACAGTCCGACCAAAAAATCGCGCAAAATTATACAAAAAATTCCATATGTGCAAAAAATATGCCTTAATATGTCAAAAAAATCCGTTTTTGCCTACTTCACTTTTCAATTATTTTGTCAAGTCGGTTTAGCTGATATTGATTTTTTTTGATAAAAAAACAAAAAAGTCTTGCGTATGTCAAAAAAAAGCAGTAATTTTGCAGCCGATTTTGTCGAAACGTATATGGTAAGAACGCTTGAATCACCCCTTGTAGTGCTGGATCAGCTGCCTGTTGGACGGTACGAATTGTCGTTTGGACTGGACTCGGAATACCTTGCTAATCAGGAGGAAAGCGAGTTGCTTGGGGGGCAAGTGGATGCGCGTGCAGAGCTGACGCTTCGTGAGACGGACTTCGACCTGATGATGCATGTCAGGGGTGGGGTACAAGTGGCTTGCGACCGTTGTCTGGAGCCTGTTACCGTAGATGTGGACGCCAGCGAACGCATGGATGCAGACGACGGCCGGATGGAAAACGGCGACAGTCTGGACCTGAAATGGCTGGCATATGAATTGATTGTTGTAAATCTTCCCTTGACGCATCGTCACCCGGAAGGCGAGTGTAACCCGCAGATGCAGGCACTTCTCCAAACTCACCTTTGTAGCGCGTCGCCGGAAGATCCCGAACTACAATAAATATAATAAGGAATTGTAAAATCTAAAAAAGTAAAATAATTATGGCACATCCTAAAAGAAGACAATCGCACACCAGACAAGCGAAACGTCGTACGCATGACAGAGCTAAAATGCCTACATTGGCAATCTGCCCGAACTGTGGCGCACACTACATCTACCACACTGTATGCCCGAGTTGCGGTTACTACCGCGGCAAGCTGGCTATCGAGCAGGCTCAGGAAGCTTAAACCTAAAGACATGGTCGCGATGACCACTAAACCATGCGCATAGGCTCCGGTTCCTGAGGGACTGCAAGCCTATGTGCTATTTTAACTGAATACCGTAAAACTATGTATGACAACAACGACTCCCGTCGTCCGGGAGGTTTCCGTCCTGGTCGTGAGACCGGGCACTCGCGTCCCCGCTTTGTACGAAATGCCAACGAAGGCGAACGTCAGGACCAGCATCGTCCGCGTTTTCAGCAACAAGGCGAACGTCCACGTTTTCAGCAACAGGGCGAACGTCCAAGATTCCAACAAGGCGAACGTCCGCGTTTTCAGCAACAAGGCGAACGTCAGGACCAACATCGTCCACGTTTCCAACAGGGCGAACGTCCGCAGTTCGGCGGCGAGCGCGAGATGCGTCCCCGTCGTAACGCACCTAAACCTGTGGCGCCCGAGAACAAGCGCCAGAAGTATCACGAGAAATACGAGGATCCGACCAAGCCGATCCGTCTGAACAAATACTTGGCAAATGCCGGCATCTGTTCCCGCCGCGAGGCCGATGACTTTATCCAGGCGGGCGTGATCACGGTGAATGGCGAAGTCGTTTCGTCCCTTGGTGCCAAAGTGCTGCCGACCGACAAGGTCATGTTCCACAACCAGCCCGTACACCGTGAGCGCAAGATTTATATCCTGCTCAACAAGCCGAAGAATACCGTCACCACGACCGACGATCCCGAGGAGCGTCGCACCGTGATAGACATCGTGCGCAACGCTTGTGCGGAGCGTATCTATCCTGTCGGGCGTCTCGACCGCAATACCACCGGCGTGCTGCTGCTTACCAACGACGGCGATCTGGCAGCCAAACTGACGCATCCCAAGTTTGAGAAGAAGAAGATATATGCCGCTACGCTTGACCATGAACTGAGCGAAGTGGATGAGGCGATATTGCGCAACGGCGTTGTGCTTGACGACGAGCGTATTGTGCCCGACGCATTGGAGTTCACCAAGGACGACCGACGTCATATCGGGCTGGAGATTCATTCCGGCCAGAACCGCGTTGTGCGCCGTATGTTCGAGAAAGTGGGCTACAAGGTGATGACGCTCGACCGCGTGAGCTTTGCCGGCCTGACGAAGAAGAATGTCGCCCGCGGCAAGTATCGCTACCTCACGCCGAAAGAGGTCGCTATGCTCCAAATGGGAGCCTTCGAATAATACTCGCCGGGCAATGTCCCGGCGTTTATTTTTTCTTATCGGATGTTCAATATTGGAAATATTCCAAAAAAATGACCGAATTTTGCCTTTTTTCTTAAGAAAAATTTGGTTGTTTGAAAAAAAAGTAGTACCTTTGCACGCAGTTTGTTAACTAAAGCGCGCATTCTGTAGAAATGTTTGCGTCAAGTAGGTGTTACGACACCTGCTGTTGGTGTATGATGAAATTTGTAGTTGAATGATGTTTGAAAATATAAATTTAAGGTATATGAAAAGATCCTTTATCCGTGTATTCGGTACACGGGCATTCTTGTTTTCCGTACTGTTGTTGATTTCTGTAGTAATGTACTCTGTGGGAATGTACGGCGCCCCCGTGTACGATTTTACACCGACGGATGGTGGTCTGGTAGTCAATCTAAAACCGGGTGACCAGATATTGCTGTCCACGATGGTGAATGGAGAGGAGTATTTCGTGTGCCATTACCCGGGCTATACGGGTGGCTATTTTAGCTACACGAACTGGGATGGTGAAAAAGGAAACTTCCTCAAGTTGATTCCGCAAGCTGTCGGAGCTACAGAACCGGCGTCTCCTTCTATCTGGACGATTGCCGAACCGCTACCGTTCCGCCACAGTGGTACAGGTGCACTCTATCCAATAGATGGCATCGCCTATACGATGTGGAGTACCAACCCGGGAGGCGATTCCTATACATTGCTCACGTCTTCCGGTAATTCCTATAAGTACCAAGGCGATTTGACCAGAGAAAGGGATAATAAAAATATCTGTAATGCGGTTTTTGTTGTGCCGACTAACCGCTCAACCGTAACCACGTTTGACCCGAATAAAAGATTAACAGCCCTGGAGGGCAGAACGGATCAAGATGCCCAAGGCCGATTTAATGGAGAGAAGGGTTATGGTTTCTTAGGTCTGCCTTATCGTGAAGTGTATTGGCTGGATATCCCGCGAGGCAACGCTGCTTATTCTTACATCAATGCTTCATTGGTTGGCTTCAATAAAACGCTTAGTGAAATAACCTATAGTAACGGTGATGGAAAAGCAAAGCCAGGTCAGGCATTGTATGCTTATGGTAATAAAGATAAACACCATAACACCCCGCGTACGATTTTCCGTTTGTACGTGCTGAATGATCCGTTGACTTCTACTTGCGCGGATTCGTATTATTTCGCGTACGACGAGCAGGATTATAAGCAATACAATAAAGACTTTTCCAAAACGCCCGCTACGTACACCACTAAGAAGAAGACCTATACCATCGATCGTTTGGTGTGCATGGAGCGTCTTGGGGAGACCGAGTACTATGTAAGCGATTATATGAATGTGCCGATGTCCGATAGTACGTATTATTATGTGGGATATAAGAACAAGTATTGCCATACGGACCAAGGAGATGCATTTAACTCGCAGTTCAAGCAAATCGACACCTTGAAGATTCATTATTTAGGTCTTCCTGCGCCGAGAGGTGCGTACGGCCAGATGATTGTGGATACGACGCAGACCGGCAAACAGAACCTCGGTGTGGAGTTCCAACCGGGTGGTTATTTCCTGCGCACCAATACCGGCCGTAACATCCAGTTGCGTCCGAGTGATGATTACAAGACCTGGACGTGCGAGGAGATGTGGCATATCACGGCTGAGTACGCTGCTCTGACCATCAAAGCTACGATGTTCACCGGTTCTGAATATGACGAACACGACCCAGGCGCGGATATCCCCGGCTGGAGTGTGATGGTGCGCGGAACGGATGTACCCGTTGTAGGCGGACGTAGTATCATCGACTGCGACGGTTGGGCGCGTATCCACATTGATGATGACAGCCCCAACGGCGCTATCGAGTTCGTTCCTGCGAACCCGGATAGGCATATTCATTATAATAACAACGGTTGCGAAGGCGATACTATCGCAGACCAATACCCGATGCATGACAAGACTAAAGTTGCCGTTCGGGATGCGCGTCTTGTCAAGGGATTTACGTTTGAAGGCTGGACGACGAATGCAGATGGTACGGGTACCTTGTATCATCCGGGAGACTCAATCGATCTTCCTTCGGGCACAACCACGCTTTATGCAAAAGCTATTTATAACGGTACGATTCACGTGGCGCTCTCGTTCAAGAAAGACGACGGCAAGCGTTACTTCCTGACCCATCCGGGAACGGCAGCTCCGCGTTTCTCCCGTGCCCGTAGCATTGCAGAATGGACCGATGCGTTCCAGGGTATGGCGAACGCAGACAATGTGGATAACCGGTATATCAACACCTTCAAGGTGCTTGCCAATCCCTATCCGTGTGCTGAGTTTGCAGCCGATGAGGTATTCCTTGATCCGCGTCGAGAGATGCGATATGGCGCTGTCGATTCGTTGCTTTTCTACGAGAACTTCGCTCCGGCTGATGAAGAGTACCTTGGTTTGTATTATACTGCTCCGAATACGGTCGTTGGAAACAATACGTGGGCAGGTCTGTTCAAATCGACGG
>JAFPJV010000023.1 GCA_017425065.1 Paludibacteraceae bacterium | reverse complement strand
GCCTATATGCCTTTTTCTGCAAAAGCTAACCTTGCAGCTAAATCTTGTTGCGATTTAGTGCGCCAAAAATAGACGTTGCAATGGTGTCCTGTGTAGTGATTGTATTTCATTCTTTCGGAAATGACGAAATTTTCCCACAGTTGCTAATTTTCACAACTCTAAACTGCATAAAATCAATTAGTTGTGTACTAAATTTTGTGTAAATACTTTATCTTAGCAAAGTGATGCCTTGCTGTTGGCAGCGGAGGTATTCTTCGTCGCTCCATTCGCTCACCTGCACTTCACCGATATGCCGCTTGTGAAGCAGCGTCATGCACAGTCGTGACTGCCCGATGCCGCCGCCAATGGTGAGCGGCAGTTGGTCGTTGATAACGGCCTGATGGTACTCGAGTTGTTTCCAGTCGTCATGTCCCGTCCGGCGCAGTTGCTTCGCCAGCGCGTCGGCATCCACACGTATGCCCATGGACGACAGTTCGACGGCTCTGTCGAGCGGCGGATACCAGATGAGGATATCTCCGTTGAGCGACCAATCGTCGTAGTCCGCTGCTCGTTGGTCGTGAGGCTGTCCGTCGGAGAGCGGAGCACCGATGCCTTCGATAAAGACGGCTCCGTACTCGCGGCATATGGCATCTTCGCGTTGCTTCGGAGAGAGACAGGGATAGCGTTGCAGCAGTTCTTCTGCGGAGATAAAACGGATCTGTTCCGGCAGAAATGGTTTGATGTCAGGGCAGCGCTCGCAAATGACGTACTCCACGTTGCACAGCACGCGATAAATCGTACGAACCGTATCGTGCAGGTAGTCGCTGTTGCGTTGCTCGCGGTGGAGCACTTTCTCCCAATCCCACTGATCCACATAGAGGCTATGGAGGCAGTCGGGCGTCTCAAAGGTGCGTATGGCATTCATGTCGGTATAAATACCGTAGCCGGCTTCGGCGTGGATACGGCTGAGTTTCACGCGTTTCCATTTGGCGAGCGAGTGCACGATCTCGCATTGGCGATTGAGTGCGGGCACGAAGAAAGAGACGGGTTTTTCAACGCCCGTAAGGTCGTCGTTGAGTCCGTGTCCGGCTTCCACGAAGAGCGGCGCGGTGACACGTCGCAAGTGGAGTGCGGCAGACAGTTGTTGCTGGAACGTATCTTTTACGAGTTTGATGGCGTGTTCGGTATGCATAATGGTTGATTTTTTACATTTTATAATGGTAGTGTCCCTCTTTGTCGGCAAAGAAGTAGGATTTGCTTGTTATCTTGATTCGATAGACGTCGAAGTCGGTCTCTTGGAGTCGGCTCCGCAGTTCGTCGGGGATGTCACCGAAGAACTTGTAGCCCTTCTCATAGCATGCGACCATGCCATTGTCCGTAACGCAAGCCGCCCACAGCATGCCGTATTCCGTTGCGCCTGATTTGAGCCATTCGGTGATGCGCGAGTCGGACGAGGCATAGTGCTCGGTGGTAATGACGATCCAGTCGCCCACGTCGTTGAAGGTGACGGACGTAACTTCCTCGTTGCGTGCGTTGTACTCGCGTATCTTGTTTTCCAGCGACTTGGGTATTCCAGACCAGCGGAAGCCGTTGTTGCCGTATAGAATGATCCAATTGCCTTTTTCCGTCAGCTGGACATCGCTGATGTACTTGTTGTCTTCGTTGAGCTCGTTCAGCGCATCGGACAGTTCGGACGGCAGTCCTTTGCCCGCCCAGCCGTTTCTGCCGTGCAGCGCCAAGTCGCCGTTGGTCTCCGTGATGGCGACGTTGCGGCATTCGCCCCACTTGGTGATGCAGTCGCGTATAAAGCCTCGTCCCTCGGTATCCGTCGAGGTGCCGGATTCGTTTCCATAACCAGAGCCGGAACCCATGCCGGAACCAGAGCCGGAGCCGTAACTGCTATGCGGGCGGGTAGAGTAGCGCGTGGAGCACTCGATATAGCAAACGAGGTCTTTGACGCGCTTCACCTTGTCCGGCAGGCTGAGCGACCGGAGGGAGTTGACGGTAGGAAGAATGTCGGTGTTGCCCAGGTGGCTGCGAACCAGCTGCGCCAGATAGGAAGTCTTGATGGCATAACTGGCGTTTTGTGCCTGGGTGTGGTAGGCATTGACGATACCCACGATGTTTCCCTGATCGTCAAACATAGGGCCGCCGCTGTTGCCCGGCTGTACGGGAGCGGAGATCTGATAGAGCGACTTGTCGCCCTGATAGCCGGAGTGGGAAGAGATAATGCCGGTAGTGAGTTTTATCTCGTCGCCCATGGTGTCGGTGAGCGGATAGCCGAGCACAAAGACCGACTCGCCTACATCCGCCAGCGCCGTCTTGACGGCATAGGGCAGTTCGCCGAAGCCGGGAAAAGAAGGAGCCGTGATATGAATGAGCGCCAGGTCGTGCTTCTCGTCCGTTGCCACGACGACGGCATCGTATTCGAACAGACGTCCGCCACGCTGGAACTTACACACAATGCTGTTGGCGTTTTCCACCACATGATGGTTCGTGACCACGTACCCGTCTTTCAGTGCCCATCCGGTTCCTGACCAGTCCGAAGCCGATGCACATACTATGCCGAAACTCAATATGGCTATGAGCCAAAAGAAACGTTTTTTCATGTTTTTTCCTGAATTTAGTGCGCAAAGATACGAAAAAAATACGAGATACGCAAAATTTTTGTCAAAATACTTGTATATTTGATTAATTTGTTGTAAATTTGCACGATTTTTTACTTAAAGCGATCCAAATATGGCAAACGAAAAGCAACAACTCGTAGAGGAGCTGAAGGCTCTTCTCGAACAAGAGGGCACTGCTCAAAAGGAGCAGGTGGAGCAGTTGAAAACACAGTTTTATCGTCAGTACCATCAGGAACTGGAGGCACTTCGTCAGGAGGCTCAGGCGGCGGCGGAAGCAGCCGGTGAGTCGCCGGAGACATGGCAGCCTCCCGTTGACGAGCAGGAGCAGGAGTTCAGAGAGTTGTTGGCTCAGTATAAGAAACAGCGCGCCGAGGCTGCTGCACGTCTGGAAGCGGAGCAGCAGGCCAACTTGGAGCGCAAGCAGGATATCCTGAAAGAGATGAAGCAACTGGCTGAGGCAGAGTGTGCCGACGTCATGGACAACCTCAAACGGATGCGCGAGTTGCAAGCCGAGTGGAAGACGATAGGCCAGGTGCCCGCTCCGAAAGTGCAGGAGATTTGGAAACAGTATCAGCAATATCAGGAGCAGTTCTATGACTTGGTGAAAATCAATATCGAGTTGCGCGACCTGGACTTCAAGAAGAATCTGGAGCTGAAGACGCTTCTCTGTGAGGCGGCCGAGAAACTGCAGGAGCAGGAGTCAATCGTGGAAGCCAGCCGTGCGTTGCAACAGTTGCACGACGAATGGGCGGAGATAGGCCCTGTGGCTCGCGAACTGAGAGAAGATCTCTGGAACCGCTTCAAACAGGCTTCGTCTATCATCAACAAGAAACACCAGGCCTACTTCGACGAGCTGCACAAGAAGGAGCATGAGAACCTGGAGAAGAAACAGGCTATCCTCGAGCAGTTGCGCGGACTGGAATTTGCGGACGTGAAGTCCAACAAGAAATGGGACGAACTGACGGAAAAAGTGCAGGCGTTGCAGAACGAGTGGCGCTCGATAGGCTTTGCTCCGAAGAAACATAACCAGGCTATTTACGAGGAATACCGCAAGCTGTGCGATGCGTTCTTCCAGGCCAAGACCGCTTTCTACAAAGGTCTTCGCGACGAACTGACGCAAAACCTGAAACGCAAACGCTCGCTCATCGAACAGGCGGAGGCGCTCAAAGACAGCCAGGAGTGGCGCGAGACCAGCGAGAAACTGATGGAACTGCAGAAAGAGTGGAAGCAGATAGGTCCTGTGGCACGCAAGTACTCCGACGAGCTGTGGAAGAAATTCAGCGAGACATGCGACAGCTTCTTCAACGCACGCCGTGAAGCCCAGAAAGACGAGCGTCAGAAAGCCCGCGGCGAACGCGTAGCCAAGGCCGTGAAAGCTGCTGTCGGACAAGGCGCAGATGGACTTCGCAGAATGCACGACCGTCTGCAACAGGAAATAAAGACGGCGGAGAACAATATCCTCTTCTTCACCGCTAAGTCGAAGACCGCCAACAAACTGGTGGACGACATGCAGAAAAAGATAGACGCACTCAAGAAGCAACTGGCTGATATCGAGCAGAAAATGGAGGCTGAGGAGGAATAATGGCTGCGTTGATCGAATATAGCGACGTTGAGATTTGTCAGGAAGAGCAAATCGTGCTGAGCGATGTCAATGTGACGGTGCATAGCGGCGAATTGGTCTATCTGCTCGGCAAGATCGGTTCCGGCAAGTCCAGTTGGCTCAAGACGCTGTACGGCGCTTTGCCCATAGAGCAGGGTAGTGCCTACGTGTTAGGGTACAACATGCGCGACATCAGTTATCGTAAGTTGCCCTATCTGCGCCGCCGGATGGGTATCGTGTTCCAGGACTATAAGTTGCTGACCGACCGTTCGGTGGAAGAAAACCTGCTGTTTGTGCTGCGTGCAACGGGCTGGAAAGACAAGCGGCTCATGCAGGATCATATCCAGGAAGTGCTCCAGCAGGTGGGCATGGCGGACAAAGCATACAAGAAGCCGCATCAGTTGTCCGGCGGCGAGCAGCAGCGTGTGGTCATTGCGCGCGCTCTGTTGAACTCGCCGGAAATGATTCTTGCCGACGAGCCGACGGGAAATCTCGACCCGGAGACGGGCAACGAAATCATGGCGCTGCTCGTGGATATATGCAAAGCCGGAATAGCTGTCATCATCTCCACGCACAACATGCTCTGGCCGGAACGGTATCCCGGTCGCCGACTTGAGTTCCGCGACGGAAGAATAATTGCTTAAGAATCAGTGCTTCGCGCTGAATGCGCGGAGAGTGCCAACGCATACAAACGCATCTGGTGCAACATAGCGGCAATGCCGTTGTTGCGTGTCGGGGAGAGATGCTCCTGCAGGCCGATTTCGTCGATGAAGTACAATTCTGCATCGACGATTTCTTTTGGTGTATGGTCGCTGAGCACATAAATGAGCATCGCTACAATACCTTTGACCAACAGCGCATCCGAGTCGCCGCGATAGATGATCTTGCCGTCCTGCATCGTTGCCGTAAACCATACTTGCGACTGACAACCGTCGATGAGGTTCTGCTGGGTACGCAGTTCCGGCGGAAAGGGCTGGAGTCCGCGGCCGTAGTCAATAATCATCTCATAGCGGTCGATCCACTCCATCTCGCTGAATTCCTCGATAATCTCGTTTTGCAGTTCGTTGATGCTCATTGTTCGTGTCGGTTTTTACGTGTTGCGTTGATCAGTTCATAGAGCCGGCAGGCAATACGCTCGTCAGACTCTTCGTCACATTCGTTGATTTCCAGCGTATGGTGTGCGCGGCGATAAATGGGATCCCGTTCCGCCAGTTGCCGGGAAATAAAGCGGAGCAGTTCGTCTTCGCTCTGTCCTTGCAGTACGGGGCGTTCGCTCAAGTCGGTCAGGCTCAGCCGTTTAGCCAGATGCTCCGGCGACCAGCGAAGGTAAATACTGGTCCCCAGTTCCAGCAGACAATCCATGTTGTCTTCCCAGCAGGGATAACCGCCGCCCGTAGCGTAGATAACGTGTTCGTAGGGCAGTTCAGCCAGATCTTCCACTACGTATTTCTCTTTCTTGCGGAAGTCGTCTATTCCGAACGTACGGATATAGTCGGCTGTGGTGTAGCCGTGAATCTGGTAGAAAGCATCGTCCAGGTCAACGAAATGCCAACCCAGTTTGTCCGCCAGCAACCGACCTGCCGTCGTCTTGCCGGCTCCCATGTATCCGATTAAATAAACGGGGAGTTCCATTATTCAATACGCTTCTTCTCCTCGTCGTCAAGATATTCGGGCGTATTGTCGTGCCAGATGATCTGTCCGTCACGAAACTCCGCTTCGGGGAATATGCCGCCGCATGTGGGGCGGGGAGTGTTGCGCAGTTCCCACTCCTTATTATATACGCGCACGCACGAGGAGCAAATCGGTGCGCATACAGTTTGAATCACTATGATGCTGTCGGCTTCCGGCGAGGTATGTACGTCGTAATAGCAACTATCCGCCATCCGGATGCGCATATGGCCTTCGGTCTCTTCGAGGATCTCCGCCTTGCCGTGCAAGTCTTCTATGATGGCGAAGAGAGGTCCTATCGGATCGGCCTGCAAGGTGACGGCCGACAGCAGCAGTATGGAGAGTAGCAGTTTTCTCATTGTAGTAGTACGACGGCATATGCGGCAATACCTTCCTTGCGTCCGACGAAGCCGAGATGTTCGGTTGTCGTCGCCTTGACGGAGACTTGTCCGACCTCCACTTGCATGACGCGGCTCAGACACGCACGCATATCATCGATATACGGACTCAGTTTGGGCACCTGGGCGCAGACGGTAATGTCGCAGTTGGCGAGTTCATAGCCGGCTTCGCGTATCATCTGCATCACGCGCCGGAGCAGTATTTTCGAGTCGATACCCTCGAACTCGTTGCCTTTGGTGTCGGGGAAATGGTAGCCGATATCGCGCATGGCTGCCGCTCCGAGAAGCGCATCGCAAAGCGCGTGAATCAGCACATCGGCATCGGAATGACCGAGCAGCCCTTGTTCGGACGGCACCTCAATTCCCCCGAGCCACAGTTTACGGCCCGAGGCGAATTGATGTACGTCATATCCAAAACCTATTCTGGTCATTAGTCTTTTGACTTTCGACTATTTGTTCTTCTTGTTGTCCACCAGGTCTTTGATGCCTGCCAGGTCGAAGCCGAGCGTGAAACGCATGGTCTGATCCAGCGGGTTGCTGGCCGCGAGACCGATACAGTATGCGAAGTCAAGGCTTACGATAGAGAGGTGGAAACCGGCACCGAGGGTCACATAGTTACGGTTGCCTTTGTAATAATTCTCGTAGCTGTAACCTGCGCGGGCGAAGAACTGCTTGTTGTACGAGTACTCGAGACCAACGCCCCAGCGTACTTCGTTGAATTCCTCCTTGGCACCGCCCGGAGCGTCTGCAAACGACTGGAACCAGCCTTTTGCCGAGCTGAGTTCGGAATACCAGTCGGTGAGTTGCTGTCCGCTCAGCGGGTTGCCGTTGTCGTCCACGGCATATTTCGACTTGCGGCTCGGAACGAGCAGCTTGTTAGCCTCTACGTTGAAGGTCAACGAGTTGAACTTGTCGAACGGCAGTTCGTAGCTGGCACCGATATTCATGCTGGCGGGGATGAAGTTCTGGGTCACTTTGTCGTAGGTCATTTTGCCACCAAGGTTCTTCAGGCTGAAGCCCAATGCGAAGTGGCTGGTACCCATCGGCAGGTCGATCGGCTGACGATAGTAGAGCGAGATGTCGGCAGCCATGGTCCATGCGGGGTGCATCTCCTGTGCGCTACCCGAAGTGGACTGGTTGATGCCGTTGTTCAGGTCGCTGTACATGAAGCGGACAGCCACAGCCATGGATACATACTCATGCAACTTGCGATAGTAGCTCAGGTCGAGTGCCCATTCGTTGGGGCGTACAGTCGTCGGAGTCAGGTTTCCGTTTGCATCGGTCAGCGTCACGTCGCCCATAGAGAAATAGGTAAAGCTGGCACCGATACCGCCGGCCAGGTCGCCGAAGTTGTAGAAACCTGCCAGATAAGCCAGGTCGATGTCCGAAACCAGTTTGCGCAGCCACGGTGTATAGCTGGCGGTAATAGCGCCTTTGCTGGTGCCGTAGGCATACTTGGCGGGGTTCCAGAACTGTGCGTTGTAATCCGACTGAGTAGCTACACCCAGATCGCCCATTCCTGCTGCACGTGCATCCGGTGCAATCGACAAGGACGGCATCGACGTGATCAGCGGGTTCATCGTTTCGTCAACAGCCCATACGCTTGTGCTCAGGCACAGAACGGCTGCGAGAGATAAAATAGCTTTTTTCATTTTGATTTATTTAAATTTGATTTTAATTTGTTTCGTTTGTTAAACATTATAATGATACTTAAAAATGCTTCATAGGCAAATAGGTGTTGTTATTTTGTTACTATGATTTTGCCCGAGCAAGTGCTATATTTGCTCGTTGCGGATTTGATTCGTACGTTGTACATATATACGCCGGGCTGCATCCCGAGTTCGGCCAAGTTGATTTGTACCTGGTCCGGATTGTTTTGCGTGTGCGACCATATCATTTGGCCGCTCAGGTTATAGAGATACACCTCGGTTGTCAGCAGTTCGTCCGGCTGGTCATACAGCACGGCCAGATTCATCACGCCGGATTGCTGTACGGGGTTAGGATAGGATGTCACCTTGTATATCGTAGGATCCAGTCCTGACTCGACGATGAAGTTGAGCGACTTGGTAGTGCTGTTGTTCATCAGGTCCCAAGCGCGGAACGTCAGCCGGTGCGGTCCGTCAGCCAGTTGGGTGAGCAGGTAGTTGACCTGTCCTGCCTGATAGCTGTCTTTCTCTGCGGTGAAGTACTCGTTGAGCGAGTAGGTCGTATTGGGGTTGTCGTCCACGATGAGCAGCAGGTCATGGCCGATGCCGGAGCCGACGGTGTTGATGCCGTGTTGGTCGTATAGCTCGGCAAAGAAGCGCGGTGTGGCGTATGTCTTGCTGCCGTCGATGAAGGCGGGTGAGTTCAGGTAGATCGTCATTTCCGGCCCTGTCGTATCGTTCTGTACGACGGATCCCGTGCCACCTATTACCAGTTCGTGGTAATGACCTACGGCATCCTCGTTATAGGTGTCGTCGTGCGCGTAATAGACGATGCGTCCTTTGCCGTAGTTGTAACGGATATCCTTGGGCGTCATGAACGTGAAGCGGAACGTTCCGTCTTTCACGTCTGTCTTGCCCGAGAAGAGGATGTTCGGGTAGTCGTTGTAGCTGAGTACTTGTTCCTTGCCTTCCTCTGCATCGTTGTCGCGCGTGGTAATGACTTGCATCTTGTCGTAAACGGTAAATTCCATCTTGCCGTTGAAGTCCGCCACCAGTTGTTTGTCCTCGTCAACAATCCGTCCTTCCACTTGCTGGATGCTGAGTGCATTGAGGGTGTCTATCTCCGTCACGGTCTCCACTTGATAGTCAGTCGGGTAGTTGAGCCGGATAGCAGGGTCGCCCAGCAGGACGTACGCCAGTTTGTTGCCTTCGTCGTTGCGTGTGCGGTTCTTGCCGATGGCTGTTGCTTCGCCGAGCGTCATGTCATAGTGGTACAGGTTCTTGTGTCCGAAGAGCGTATCGCTGAAGTTGCGGTTGATCTCCGTATTGTGGGTAGCATATACGGTGCGGTCGGCCGACAGTACGCCGACGGCTCCGCCGTTGGGATTCAGTACGGCTTCTTCGGCGGCACTGCGTTGTCCGGCATCAAACTGTGCGAAGTTGCAGGTGGCGAACATCCAGAATGCAAGATTCTGGTTGCTCATCTTCTCGATGTCTTTGATGTCAAGCACACTCTCGTTGGTGATGCTGTTGTAGCCGCCGTGTCCGGAGTAGTTGAAATAGAGCACGCCGTTGCGCAACAGGTTGGTAACGCGGTTCTTGGCGAGCGGATAACTCTCGCCGCTGGCGTTCACCTCCTGCGGATAGGCATCCAGATAGACTTTGTTTACGATGAAGTCCAGATTCTTTACCCGCAGCCGTTCGGCACTTCCTTCCGCCGTGATGGTATGTCCGCCGTTGTCTCCGTCGTCGGCCAGATAGAGTATCTGTTGCTTCCATTTGCCATGCTGCGTGTTCTCCATGTAGCGAACGAGCTTGTTTACGACTTGCTGCGCCTCTTCGGGAGTATTGACCGGCAAACGACCGACGCCGATATCCATCAGCGCCTTCTCGTCCTGGGTACCTTCGTTGTCGTCCAGCCAGCCGAAATAGTCGTCCGAAGCATATGCTTTCACTTCGTCGGTAGAGTTGGCGGCCTGGTAGGTGAGCAGGGTGTTTTGTCCGGAGAGAGCCAGCAGTTTGCGGTTGTCAAACGTTCCGTCGCCCATGAGCAGCAGCCAGCGTGGCTTCGTGCCGCTTTCGTTGCCGCGGTCGTAGAGCATCTTCATCAGCCAGCGGTAGGCCGAAGCATCCGGTGTGCCCGACGAGAACTCGTTATATACCTGTTTGTCGGTCACGACAGCCCATGTTATCGACTGCTTCTTCTCGTGCGCCTGCGCCAACTGGCGTGAAGCGGCCTCGTAGCCTTCGGGGCAGATAATCACGTAGTCGATATTGCGCAGTTTGTGCAGGTTCTGATTGCCGACATCTCCTACGACGGTTGCCTTGACGAAGTTGCTGCCCTGCGTGTTGACGGCAACGTATGTGTGCGGGCCGTCGGCGCTTGAGCCGGTCCACCGCAGGTAGGAATCGCTCTGGCTGGTCGGCATGCGGCGGATGGCAGACAGGTCGGTGATATCCCATATCTGGACGTTGCTGCCGGCATTGGCGAGCGAGTAACTGAACGGCGTGGAAGAGGTCTTCCCGTCGCGAATGACGATCCAGTCGCCGGACATGCGCAACTTGCACGGAGTAATCAGCTCGATATAGTTGAGCCAGCCTATTCCGTCCGCCGAACTGTTCTTGAACGTCAGTTGCACTTTTTGTGCGCTTTTCGCAGGCGAGGTGGCTGTCACAAAGCCTCTCTCTCCGTAGCCGTAGTGATACGACGGGGAGACAAACGGAATAGAACTTGTCTGGGCGGCCAAGCCGTTGAATGAGGCGGTAAACGTCGAATTGGCCACTTTGGAAAAAGCGGCTAAGTCTATATAGGTCATGGCATTCTCCGTCTCGATGGCGTCCGGAGTGCTGAAGCTGAACGAGCGGGAATAGCCCGGGCTGAACTGCTCGCCGTAGAACTCGCGGCCGCCGCCGGCAAGACCGTTGGCGCGGTTTATGAGGTTGAGCGAATCCAACTCGTGTACTTGCAGATTCAGATACTCGGTTATTTCCTCTGCTTCGCCGGAAACGGCTTCTGCGGCAACAGGTGCCAAAAGGCTGCCCACGTTGTCGGTCAGGAAATAGCAGCCCGTGTCGGAATACGGATTTCTCGTGTGGACGTATCGGGTGCCGTTGTGGCTCCAGCTGATCGGGCCTTGCACCCAGAAGAGCACGTAGTCTGCGCCGATATATACCGGCACTTGCGGCAGGTCGTCGATTTTCTTCTTCGAGAAATCCTGCGTCAGCATAGCGCCGCCGTAGCCATATACCCGCAACTGCTGCGGATTCAGACCGGCTGCCTGCAGCTCGCTGAAGCTCATACGGCATACACCGCTGCCCGGCACACTGATCTTCACCCATTTGCCCTGGCTCAGCACGGACTGACCGGTGTAGGTATGTATGCCGGCAACTGCCGCACCGTAGGCGAGGCAGAGACAAAGCAGTATGTATAGACGTTTCTTCATTTTATCTTGCAGTATAGTTTTTCCTGTTCTCCGACCGTGGCGCATATCACTTGTTCGCGGCGGAGCGGGGCAGGTGTGCTTTGGGCGCTGATATATACTAGGTCGCCTTGGCGTATGGTCATCAGCCGGCTGGCTTGTGCGATGGCTTCTTCCGGTGTGCAGACCATGGCGTCTGCCGTCCATGCCTTCCCGTCTATCGTCCATGCGGGCTTTTCTGCCGGGTCGCACCATGCTCCGATAGCCATGGAGAAGTCAAAACAGGTCGCTTCCGTCCAGCTCTTGCCATCGCGTTGCGCTTCTTGCAGTCTGTCGTACTGTACAAAGTCCACTCCCGGTGCTATCGCGTCGTAGTATCTGCCGGCAAAGCGAGGCTCGATATGTTTGCCAAGCCGGCTGATTCGCAGTATGAGTGCCGGCAAAGCACGGAGGTCGTTTGTCGTGTCCGGCGTGAACATCGGCTTGCGGCCGTTCAGCAGCGAGGAGTCGCCTTTCAGCACCATTTCCGCCCGTTCTCCGATGTATGTCAAGCCGATAATTTTCATCGCACCACACAAAAAGCGCACAAAATTACTAAAAATATTTTATATACGCAAGTAATTTAAGGAAAAAGTAAACTTTTTCTTAAAAACAGACTGCTTTCGACTTTCGACTTTCGACTTTCGACCAACGACCAACGACCAACGACTCATTTCCCTCGAATAAACAGCTGTACCGGCGTGCCGGTGAAGTCCCACCATTGGCGCAGCTTGTTCTCCAGGAATCGGCGATACGGCTCCTTGACGTACTGCGGCAGGTTGGCGAAGAAGATAAACGTCGGCACTTGCGTGTTAGGCAACTGCGTGCAGTATTTTATCTTGATGTATTTTCCTTTGTTGGCGGGCGGCGGGTAGTTCTCGATGAGCGGCAGGAACTTGTCGTTCAGTTGCGCCGTAGGTATCTTGCGTTGCTTGTTCTCATAGACGTGCAGGGCTGTCTCCATGACTTTGTATATACGCTGTTTTGTCAGGGCGCTCGTGAAGATGATGGGGAAGTCGGTAAACGGCGCAATCCGTTCGCGGATAGCGTTCTCGTAGGCTTTGATGTCCCGGGTCGTCTTGCTTTCCACCAGATCCCATTTGTTCACGCACACAACCAATCCTTTCTTGTTCTTCTGTATGAGCGAGTAGATGTTCAGGTCTTGTGCTTCGATGCCGCGTGTGGCGTCTATCATCAGGATACATACGTCGGCGTTCTCTATCGCACGGATGGAGCGTACGACCGAGTAGTACTCCATGTCTTCCGTCACTTTGGCTTTCTTGCGTATGCCGGCTGTATCGACCAGGTAGAAGTCCTTGCCGAACTTGTTGTAACGCGTATAGATTGAGTCGCGCGTTGTACCTGGAATGTCGGTCACGATTGAGCGTTCTTCGCCTATGAGCGCATTCAGTATGCTCGACTTGCCGGCGTTCGGACGGCCTACGATGGCGAAGCGCGGCAGATCGTCGATCTCTTCGTCTGTCTCGTCCTTGCGGAAACGCGAGCATATCTCGTCCAGCAGGTCGCCGCTGCCCAGGCCGTTCTCCGCGGAGAGGATAAACGGTTCGCCAAGGCCCAGCTTGTAGAACTCGGCAGCTCCGTACTGGCTCTCAAACGTATCCACTTTGTTCACGGCGAGCACTGTCGGTTTCTTGGCCTGACGAAGCAGGTGTGCCACTTCGGTGTCAAACTGCGTCACGCCTTCGTTCACATCCACCACGAGCAGCACGACGTCTGCCTCCTTGATGGCGATATCCACTTGGCGGTTGATCTCGCTCTCGAACGTATCGTCCGAGTTGACGACCCATCCGCCGGTGTCTATCACGGAGAACTCCTTGCCGCACCACTCGCATTTGCCGTACTGGCGGTCGCGTGTCGTGCCGGCGGTATTCATTACAATCGCCCGGCGTGTTCCCGTCAAGCGGTTGAACAGGGTCGATTTCCCGACATTGGGACGACCCACTATCGCTACAATATTTGCCATAGTTTGTTTGGTTTTTATTCTGATTCGCAACAGCCGCAGCCGCCTTGGCAGTTGCAGTCGTCCGATTTCTTCTTTTTCTTGCCGCAGCACTTGCCGCATCCTTTGTGCGGATTGCGTATCTGCTCCAGCTCTTCCGGCGTAGCGTCGCGCACGTC
>JAFPJV010000022.1 GCA_017425065.1 Paludibacteraceae bacterium | reverse complement strand
CTCGAAACCGAGCAAGGACGGTCAGCACTCCTGCAACAAGATGCTCCTTGCCACCCACCGCGTAGCACCCAGTGCGAGCGACAAGTGTAACCGTCTCTACCTGCGCAAGCCCGTACGGCGTACCAAGTTCACGGCTGAGGAACGAACCCGTCAGACGATGTTTGCGACGGCGGCTGCCGCTACCCGCGTCCGCCTGAAGAACGCCTCGACGATCCAGCAGGACAAGGCCGCCTTCCAGGCACAGCACGAGTTCAAGACCCTGTATCAGTTCGTCTTCAACGACGAGTACGACAAATTGCGCCAGTAAAGCGCAATTTGTTAGACCGCTACGCTGATAGAGTATCGACCGAGTATGGATCGTCTCTATACTGAATCAGTCTATCAGGCACTACAAGTGCCGGTCTATCAGTGAGCGTAGCGAACGGTCTATATTCTATCAGCGCAGCGGTCTATCAGTGCAACGGTCTATCAGGCTCTAAAAGAGCCGGTCTGCAAAAAAAATCGCTCTTTCGGGCGATTTTTTTGTTTTTTTTTGCGAGGGAGTACTCGCACTTTTCCAATCCCAAAAGAGTGCAAAAGGCAATGGAGCAACTGGTCGATAAAGGACAAGTTGTTCGGGTGGCTCGGGGTATTTATTGCTATCCCAAGAAAGACAAGGTCTGGAATACCGGTTTCTTGCCCTATGATAGAATTTTCACAACATACACCCGCAGAACGGCGACAAACTCCCCTTTGACCGCCTCATTGCTCGTCTCCATGAATTGGAGCAACGATTTTAGCACTCTTATCTCTTCACTCTTACCTCTTATCTCTTATCTCTTACCTCTTATCTCTTCACTCTTGACTTTCGACTTTTGACTAAAAAATCGCACAGTGATTCGTTCCTGTGCGATTTTTTTTATGCCCTTTTGTCCAAAAAACAACTTTTTTTGTGAAAAACACAACAAAAATTTGCATATATGTAATTTTTTCTATAATTTTGTAGCCGAAATGTAAAATCTGTAACTTATGAAAAACCAATCTCCTTCTAAGTGGATCTTGTCGGATTGTTGGCCATGATTGCCGACCAACGTGATTTGATTCGGCGTTTAGAAGAAGAATTACGCAATGCATCATATTGACGAAATCCGGCATTTTTCTTATTGATTATATTACTTGTTAGCTGCGGTAGCCAGTTTTGCCATTAGTATCATAATCAACGCAATTAATTGATAATGAACTAGTCGTTAGACATATACATAATTTTATATAAATATGGGTTACAATATTAATAAAGATGGGAGTGTTTCTAGAAATGGGACATCCTCTATTCTGGAAAAATATCCGGAATTTAATTTTAAACTATCATCGACAAATGACAAAAGAGGTGTCTCTCAAAAATTGGTATTATTTTTTGCTTGCCTAGTATTAATATGGGGGGAAATGCTATGTGGAGTAGGATTTGCTGGGGTCTTTTTATCAAACCAACCTGTGGGGTATTTGTTATGTGTAATACCATGTATCGTAATACCAATTCTATTAGTTTTTTTAATAAAATGGTATCTAAATTCCCCCACCAAATCGCAGGTTTCTGATTATATCCAATCTACAACAGGAAAAACCATTTGTGTTAAAGAAGGAAAATTTGGTGTTTTAAATAATTTTAACAACAAATTAATTATTCCTACGATGTATGATAAACTTACATGGGCAAAAAAGGACCAACTACTTCGTGCTGAACTGAAGGGAGAATCATTCCTAATCGATATTCATAACAATCGTCTAAAATAGAGAATAATTGTTTCATAGGGATAGATTTTTTTAATCTTTGCCTCAATAATAGTAGTTAAGAGCGAGAATTGAATTTATGAAACATTATGTTACTTTATTAATCATGTTGTTGTGTGCCGTGGGGCTCTTTGCAACAGACTACCTGCGTGAAGCAGAGTACTATCAGAATAAAGCTGATGGCTATCGTCGTGAGGCGGAGTACTACCGCAAGAAAGCACAAGGCTACGAGCGCGAAGCCGAGTATTACATCAAGAAAGCAGAAGGCTATCAGCGTGAAGCGGCATACTATAGCAAGAAAGGTGACATTAGTAGCGCAAATACCCAAACCCGCTATGCACGAGATGCGATGGACAAGGCTAAGACGCAGCAGCGTTATGCCCAAGATGCGTGGGATAGATATCGTACCCAGATGCGTTACGCTCAAGAGGCCGACGAGAAAGCTGCATCCTATCTGCGTCGCGCAACCGGAAACAGATAATAGAGACTGTTGAAACAACAATAATTTTCGAATCATATGTCACTGAAATGTCCACATTGCGGATCGTACAATACCGAAGCTGTAATCAGTAATTGGGTCGGTCGCGGAGTCATTAATACGGGCAGAGCTGCTCTTTCTGTTGGGGCTGCATTGGTCGGAGGATTGTTTATGAAGAGTGGGGGAGCCAGTTATCTGGGATCAAAAGTGTGGAAAGCAACGGCTCCGTCCGAGTCTTTTAATGGGTACCGATGTTGCGAATGCGGCAAGGAGTTCTCGGAGTGATTGATACGTTTAATTAACCTAAAAATCTATACCATATGTTACCTGAAGATTTTATCCATCCTGAAGATGCAAAAGCGCTAAAGGCTCTTCGCGCAATTCCCGGATTATCCGCATTGGTGAAAGCATTCATGAATATCGGTTGGGAGCAACAGCGAACGGGACTTAATCTGGCTACTAAGGTCAGGCTGTCTCCTACTCAGTTGCCTCATTTATACAATCTCTTGCCCCCAATTTGCGAAAAACTGCAAATCCAGGAGCCGGCTTTCTTCTTGGAATTAAACCCATTTCCCAATGCAGAGGCATTTGGCGACACGCAGGTCAATATTACAATCAATTCCGGATTGGTTGATATGGCTACCGAGGACGAACTGCGGGCTGTCATAGCACATGAATGCGGACATATAGCTTGCCATCACATGTTGTATCATAGCATCGCTAGTATGATTATTCATTACTCGGAAAGGGCAAGCGCATTGCTTAACTTTATATCCGAACCGCTCAAGTATGCCTTGTGCTATTGGGAAAGGAAGAGCGAATTGAGTTGTGATCGTGCCGCAGCATATGCTGTCGGACCGCAAGCAACGGCTTCCATGTTGTCTCGTCTGGCCGGAGGACCGAAAGCCATTACGAAAGACCTGAATCTGGAAGAACTCGCTGCACAAGCGGACGAATATGATGCCCTTTGCAAGGCAGGACTATGGAATAAGACGTTACAGACATTGGCTGTCCTAAACGAAGACCATCCCTATGTCAGTGTGCGGTTGCGCGAGATGCTCTTGTGGTCCAAATCGGAAGCATATAAGCGCTTGACCCAAGAGCCGGTCGCCGGTAAGACGTGTCTGCGGTGTCATCAACCGGTTGAGAGCGACTGGCGCTTCTGTCAGCATTGTGGCCAGCAACTCCAATAAAGTAAACGAATTAGCGAAATAAATCACCAATCATAAATCTCCAATCTCCAATCTAAAATCTAAAATAGTTATGTTTTGCCCTAATTGTGGTACCGAGGTATCTGCCTCGGCCAAGTTCTGCCCCGAATGTGGAAAACCCCTGTCTTCCGCACCAAAAGCTTCTGCGGATGCACCAAAGGCTGCTGAACCAAAAGCTGATGAGCCTGCTGCCGCTCCGGCCAAGCGCGAAATCCGTATCTACGGATACACTGAGTGGTATCTGTTTACACCAGGAGTGGATGCGTATCTGAATGGAAGATATGTCGGCAAAGTGCCGTATAACGGATTCATTCTTGTGGAAGTACCGAACGAAGATGTTGTCTTCCAGTTCGAGTGGAAAGCCCTCATTAACCGCAAATGCAACTGCATCTTGCCCAAATCCTTCAATGGATCTATCCATCTGCAAACCGATCGCGTCTCGGGCGGTATCTCTGCCCATTGCTATTGATGGCAACTCCCTCATTCCCTAACTCCCTCATTCACTAACTCGAATATGGACACTCGGTTTTGGCATACTGCAGCAGACGACTTCCGTCTTTTTCGCAGGGGCAAACTATCTGCTCAGGACTTGAAGCAGAAATATCCTGAATTTGACATCCAAGATAAAAGGTCTCTCTACTCTTATGTAAAGGAGGCTATCCGTATTGTTATTCCGGAAGATTGTCCCATAGAGGTGCTGCCGCTGATGGTCAAAGCTCTGAAAAAGGAAGATGGTGATGTTTGTCTCATTGATTATGACGTTCAGATTGCTTATCAGCCTGCGTGGGAGGCATTTCCTCAGTGGGGAGAAATCAAACAAATATGCGAGGAAAAAAAGCCCGTGATTTTCAGAATCTCCATTTACGGTCCCTATTGGCGCTCCAATAAGGAACCTATCGTAGATATTCGCTATTGCGTTCAAGAGGGAAGTCACGGAGATGAGGATGGATATGGCGTCGAGGATGATACATGGATCGTGGGACTCCTTAATATGGATGGTACATGGTACAGAGAATGGTATATCGAAGACTGATTTCTAATTGTATAAATTTTAGAGGCTGCTTTGCGAAAAATATTTAAATAGTTGTAAAAATATTTGCATATATCAAAAAAATGTCGTACCTTTGCAACAGACATTCTGTTATCAGCAAAGTCAGCGCAACAACTATCCTATAATACATCAATTTTATTAACAACAGACCGATTGGAAGAATCAAATATGCGATGGTTTAATTCTGCCAACGGGTTAAATAGTTTAATATGAAAAATTTTGACAAACTCAAGGGTAACTTGAAAATAGCTTTTGAAAAAGCAAAGGTTACGTGTAAAAATATCTTCAAGAGATATCGAGAAAGCCGTCCTCATCATGGGGTTAGGGCAATTGCTGCTTTAGCCGTAAGCTTATATCTTCTATATCTCTTAAAATGTTTCTTAACAATACCTGTAAAGGATTATTACATAAATGTTACAGCATACACTCCGGATTCTATTGTTCCTGAAATAGATTTTACTATTGGAAATAAAAATGTTTTGAATACATATTCTAGTGATTACATAATCGAACCCGATTCTTGTGCTATTAATTGCCATCTTTATGAACGAAAATATAAATTGGAAGATCAGGATTTAGTGACAGTTTTAACATCGACTTTGGACGGTTTTCGTATAGATGTACTTTATAATACATGTGTTTTGAAGGATAGTATTAAATATGATTCTGCTGCATTTAGTGCTATGAAGATGTGCTATGATCAATATAAGAACCAAATACCGGATGGTAAAACAATATCTTCTGCCCAGAATTCCAGCATTTATGCGCACATTTACTACAATATCATATCGGCATATCCAATAGGAGTGCCTGAACTTAATAATATATATCTGTCAGATAAGTTGGTTTTTGATAATAAAAATCAATATGGAATTGGTTTCACATCTCCGGAATTATCTTCTGCTGATAGTGTGATTTATCAGTCAGATTGTTATCTAAATAGATTATCCCCTAATCATGTTTATTATGGCGTAGGATATTTATATAGTATACCAACAATATTAAGAATGGCTTCAGATACAATAAAGCAGGAAAAAGACAATGTGGAAATCTCGGGTAGTCTGGGCTCAACCTCAATAAAGGTGCAGTTTGGCGGAATTTATAAAGTATATCCAAAGTTGCAACAACTCCTTTCAAAGGAGGATATCTCGCAAGCGTACTACCGTTTTTCTGTCAAGTCTGGCATGATAGAGTCTTATATTATAAATTTGCATAGTAGAGGTGGTGCTATTATAGAGAATAATCCTTCTGATGAGTTGAGAGTGTTGAATTTGTATGATACACAAATTATAAAGAAAAGAAAAAATCAGGTTAAAACAATAGATTACGAAGAATCAGATTTGTTCATTACTTTTCCGGAAAATAGCGCAATACAATATATAAGGCTTTTTGTCGTAACGCTACTTATAGGATGGTTGATACTCTCTTTCTGCCGTAATATTCACAAACTGATATGCAAACGTCGTAATTACAAAGTTTTTAATATAAAACCATAAAAATGAGGATAATGATGAGAAAGTTAATTTCATACACACTAATCTTATTGCTCGTAATCACAATGCAAGGATGTCGCAAAAAGCACGTTGGACCGGAGAACGGTTTTGTGTGGTATGAGGTCAAAGAAAATGGCTTATATGGAGCTGTTGACCAAAACGATAATGAATTGTTGCCATGCCAATTTCAATCAATTGAATTATCCAATGATTGGAAAAATGGCAATGACTATACGGATTATCTATGGCAACTTAAGTGGAATGTGGTTGATGAAAATGGAGATAAATTAGAAATACGGTTATATACATTTGATGATGGCTGGAGATACTATTACACAAGAAACTTGCGAACAGAAAAGACAAAAGCCTCCAATCGAGATTATAGTAACGTTGTTATTTCGTATGCCGATAATCAGTCAATTAGCACATTATATGCAAGTAAAAAAGGTTTTGTTACGAAGAACGCGCCAAGTATAACCAAACAGCATTATTTTTATGTTTCAATTAGTCAATATGGTTGTGGAATATATACCGAAAATGGAGAACCGATAATTCCTATAGAACGTCAAGTGGGACCTATAGCCGCATGCGAGCAAGATGGCCGAGCCTGGTATATGTATGGAACCACTGTCTGTGATGCTCACGGCACAGAGATTTTTAGGTGGAGTACTGACGATTGTATTTCACCATATGATTATAATCTAAATAATAGCCGAAGATTTAAAGATTTGTGTGAGGAATTTATGACTCAATATAAATGGTTTGGAGAACTTGTGTTGAGCGGAATAGTGTACGATTCAGAAAGGGGTTTTGGTAGCTTGCAAGCAAAGTATGATGTGGATGACAATCTTGTTGATTATTATATTAGATATACAGGTATTAAGTTAAGTAGTAATAGTTCATCCTTTGATGTAAAACCTTCAGGAAATAATAGTAATGGAAAATATATCAACTTAAGAACCTATACCCAAGGTAATGGCTCTGTGTATCCTTCGAATAATTATGATGACGGAGGTCATTACACGTCCATTTCTAATAATTATGAGACACCTTCTTATGAGGGTGACTACGGAGGTGGTATAGAAAGAACACCTACGAAGCACTGGCACAATGTGACTCGAGAAGAGGATTGCCATTTTTGTCATGGAACAGGTGATTGCTGGACTTGCAATGGAAAGGGTTGGGTATATAATGAATTTGGATTAGAGGGAACGCACGATTGTCCTAATTGTAATCATGGCAGATGCTCGCATTGTAATGGCACGGGTAGGGTTACAAAAATAGAACGTGTCTATGAATAGTTCGCTTCAGAGCGAAACACCATGAATCCCTGCTGTACTGATGGCACATGTCCCCAACATTTCAAGGATGACTTAGAGCAAACAGATGTCATTCTTTATATGGCAGATGATTTGTTTTTGGGAGAAGTAACAAAGATGTAGTATTATGAATATCCTTTTTAGTAAATAGAATATAATTATGTACAATCGACCATTTACACCGGTATGGATCACGGAGTTAAAGCCGAACGAGGTTTTCGTGTTCGGCAGTAACCTGGCAGGCGCACACGGAGGTGGTGCTGCGCGCGTTGCTATGAATCGTTTTGGCGCCATATGGGGTCAGGGAGTCGGACTACAAGGGCAAAGCTACGCTATCCCTACTATGCAGGGGGGCGTTGAGACGATTAAACCCTATGTGGATGAGTTTATCGCTTTTGCCGGAGCGCATCCTGAATACACTTTTCTCGTTACCCCGATCGGTTGCGGTATTGCTGGTTTTACTCCTCAAGATATCGCTCCGCTGTTCGCCCATGCTATGGATGTTGCGAACATCCTTCTGCCGGAAGATTTCGTGCACATCATCGACGCAGAGTATGAGCATTTTATGGATTCTTTTGACCATGATTCCGACAGAAGTTCAAACAACTGGTAAAATACCCATCCTATGAACTACGCACGCCTGCAACAAACCCGAATCTCGGATCTGGCACCTGTCTATGGCGGAGCACGGGGTAGAACGATGTCGTCGCGGCATCAGGCATACGCATGGCGTGCACTCCAAGAAGCAGGCGTTACCACGATCATTGACCTCCGGGAGAAAGACAAAACGGAACGCCTGCCCGCCTTATGCGAGGAATACGGCATGCGGTACTTCCATTACCCTGTGGATACGTCTGCTGAAGCAATCGCGCAGATGGCAGAACTCTTTCCGCAGTTCTGCCAACTCATAGATGCCGGAGATTTTTACATCGCCTGTGCCATGGGTTTGCACCGGACGGATATAGCGCTGAATGCCTATTGGCTCTTTCATGCTGCCGACCAAGGCCTGCAGCCGCCGGAGATACGGGGCTACCGCCCGGAGGATGGCCATACCCTCGACAAACTCAACCGTGTCCTCAACGCCCTCTATGCCGCATTCACCGAACGCAACGGCACAGAACCCATGTCGCCGCAACTCTTCCAAGAGCGCAAAGCAATAATAAACAAGCACGCATAATGGAACAACAGTATATCCCATATCTGACCGAAGCGTATCAGCGTGGATATGCGATGCGTTATAAGGGGCAACCGGATGCTCCGGAGATGAAGATGCACTATTTCAAAGCGAAGGAAGACTTGCCACGCGTGCAACGTGTTCTTGGTTTCTTGCAAGGAATAGTGGCGATGGGGCAGTGTGAGTCGTTGTTGGATATTGGTAGCGGAAGAGGGGTGTTTCTGTTCCCGCTGTTACGTGACTTCCCGCAGATGGAAGTGACCAGTATTGATCTGTTCCAGCATCGTGTGGAATTGCTGCAATGTATCCATGACGGAGGAGTCGCTAACCTCCATCCGTTGCAAGCGGATATCTGCATATGGGATGCGCAGGACAAGTCTTTTGATGTGGTAACGATTCTCGAAGTGATGGAGCATATACCCGATACGCAAGCTGTGGTACGCAATGTCATTCGTTTGGCGCGTAATTATATCATCGTCTCTGTTCCTTCCAAACCCGATGATAATCCCGAACATATTCACTTGTTCTCCAACGATGATTTGGAGCAATTGTTCCTGTCGAACGGCTGCAAGAGCGTAAAGTTTATGTCTGTCACCAATCACCGAATCATGGTAGCCTATGTTTGACATCATCAAATATCCGCGTACTCCGCATTTGCAAGGTTCGCGCCTGCAACCTGGAGATGAGGACTTGCGCCAACGACCGTTCAGCGACATCGCCGGACGGCATATCGTATTGGAAGAAAAAATAGACGGTGCCAACTCGGCTATCTCATTCACGGAGGATGGTCGGTTGATGCTGCAGAGCCGCGGACATTATCTGACGGGCGGATATCGCGAACGTCACTATAATCTAATGAAGCAATGGGCTGCGGCGCAAAAGGATGCGTTATATGCGGTCTTGGGCTCACGATATGTCATGTACGGCGAATGGATGTATGCCAAACATACCATTTACTATGATGCTCTGCCGCATTATTTCATGGAGTTTGATGTCTTAGACCGGCAGACGGATGGGTTTCTGGATACGCCTTCCCGCCATCAGTTGCTCAGCGGTCTTCCGATATGCTCGGTTCCGGTTCTGGCAAGCGGTTCGTTCGATTCTTTGGATACGGTTTTGAGTTATCTTGGAGATTCCAATTATATCACACCGGAGCACCTGACCCGTCTTCGCGAAGATGCAGAGAAACAAGGCTTGGATGCAGACCGTGTGTTACGTGAGACGGATGCAACGCGTACGATGGAAGGTCTCTATATCAAGGTGGAAGAGAATGGCTGTGTAGTTGACCGCATGAAATATGTTCGCGCGTCGTTTCTTCAGACCGTGGAAGAGTCGCAGACGCATTGGCTGGATCGCCCTATTGTGCCTAACCGCATTATCATTCCTATGACTGAACTCTTTGTATGATAGACTGGCAACACATAGAATCAACGGTATTGACCCCGTTTGCTGAGGATATGCGCCGCACATTCCAAGAAGCACGATGGCATGGAGAAGGGGATGTGTGGACGCATACGCAGATGGTGTGCGATGCGCTCGTATCATTGCCGGACTATCAGACGCTCAGCGAAACAGAACAACATGTGGCTTATGTTGCTGCTTTGCTGCATGACGTAGGCAAAACAGTTACGACCACTATCATAGACGGAGAACTGCATGCGCCGAATCATGCTCCCATTGGCAGTCGTATGGCTCGTCGGATGCTTTGGACGGAATATGGATTAAGCGGTACGGCAGAAGCTATGCAGATTCGTGAAGCTATCTGTCTGCTCATCCGATATCACTCCTTCCCTGTGCATGCCATTTACATGTCGGATGCGCGATTGAGGTTACACCGGATTGCCGCGAACAATCAACTGGCTCCGCTGTTTTCCATCAAACTGCTTTGCCTGTTAAGCAAGGCGGATATGTTGGGTCGAACGGCTTCCGATATACAAGAGTCGCTGGAACGTATAGCCTATTGCGAGGAATTGGCGCGTGAAGAAGGGTGTTATGATACGGCTTATTCATTCCTGTCTGCTTACACGCAACACGCATATCTGTCCGGTCGGGATGTGTGGAAAGACCAAGAATTGTTTGATGATACCTGGGGCGAAGTGTTACTTATGAGCGGCTTGCCCGGCACGGGGAAAGATACGTGGATTGCCCGGCATGCAGCAGACCTGCAGATGATTTCTTTGGATGCTATCCGTCGTGAGAAACGTATCTCTCCCAAGGCGGATCAGGGACAGGTAGCCAATATCGCACGTGAGCAAGCGAAAGAGTATCTGCGCCGACATCAATTTTTTGTGTGGAATGCAACCAATATCACAAAACAAATGCGAGATCCGCTGGTCGCTCTTTTTGAATCTTACCATGCGCGTGTCCGCATCGTCTATGTGGAGACAGCGTGGCAAACCTTGCTGTCACGCAACGCTTCCAGAACCGATACAGTCCCACAATCGGCCATCGAGAAAATGCTAGACAAAACAGTCCTTCCCGAACCGCGCGAAGCCCAAACGGTCGAATGGGTCATGTTATAAGCCTGCTATTTATGCCTCTTTTGCCCGAAAAACAACCTTTTTTGAGCAAAAAACGACAATTATTTGCATACATGCAAAAAAAGTTGTACCTTTGCAAGCGAAAATAAAATGTCCACTTAAACCGACTAAGTCTGTGTATTATCGGGCGAGATAAGGGGCATTGTTGCAGAGAGAGGAATATATTGATAAACAATAAAAAAAATAAAACTTCAATGAAAAAATTTTTCCGTTTTGTATCACAGTCGTCCAAGGGGACATGGATAACGGCGTCAGTTGCGTTCGGACTCATTATCCTGTTAGGATGCGTCTTCTATGTTTCCTCCTTAGGAATAAAAGATGTTTCTTTTTGGGATTACATCTTTGCCGCTCTAAAACTGAATCGCCCCAAAGGAGACTTTGACTCTAATTGGGTATATGGACTGTACTTTGTTCTTGGTCTGTTTGCCACCTTGATGCTTCCGTTTGTAACGGCGGTATTAACCGAGTGGTATCGTGAGAAAATGAGCCTTATTCGGGAAGGAAAAGATATCCATGATGATATAAAAGAACATTATGTCATTATCGGTTATAACCGTTATACCATTCAGGTGATACGTCGTTGCTTGACCGGCAATTCGAACAAAGCCATTCTCTTGACACCGCAGAATCCTTATATGGTACGTGACGCAATAAGCAACGGATTGGAGAAAGAAATGTCCGGGCGTGTAATCCTTTATGCCGGAGATGCGATAGAAAGTCAAAAAGTGGAATCGCTAAACTTGTGCGATGCGCTGAAACTGTACCTCTTGGATGAATCTGATAAGCATGAAAGCCGGTATTCCCGTAACTTGTCGGTGCTGAAGAATATAGTGGACGCAGTCGCAAAAAGATCTAATCCGTTGGAATTGTATATGCAGGTTAACAATTCAAGAGCCTATAATCTAATGCAACGTATAGATATCCCGAAAGAATTTTTTCAGCGTGGAGATAAGATGGTAGTCGATTTTCGCCCGTTCAATTTCTATGAAAACTGGGCTCGCCTGATTTGGAGCTACTATAAGTTGCCGCAATATGACGTATTGGACTATGAACCAATGGAAGAAACCGACGAGCATGTCCATCTTGTCATAGCAGGATTCAATAGTATGGGACACGCATTATTATTGGAAGCGTTGCGTTTATGTCATTATCCGAATTTCGATGAGAGAAAAAACAAGAATAAAACGATAATTACTGTTTTTGAATATGACTGGAAAGAACAGAAGGATGCGTTCTATGCGCAATATCCGCATCTTGATCAGATAAAAGATATTGAGATCGACTTCCGTGAAATGGATGTTAATAGTCCGGAGGCTCGTAATGAAATGGAGCAATGGGCGCAGGATAACAACACCTTGCTTACAGTAGCCATTTGTGACAAAGAAGCAGATGAGGCCATGACAAAAGCTCTTAATCTGCCGGAGACGGTTTACAGAAACAATATACGGGTGCTTGTACGTCAGGAGCTGGAGAAGGTGAATACGGAGATCTTCGCATTTGATGATCAGAAACGTGCGTATCCGCATATCCGGTTCTTTGGTATGTTGCAGGAAGGATTGGATTTTAAGCAATTGGACGACCGCTTGGCAATGTGCATAGGGGGAATCTATTCGTTCTATAGAGAGGAACCGTTCAATTTGAGTGATGCGGGAAAGTTTTTAGAGTGCCAGCAGAAGATTCAAACGACTCTGGCGCAAAAGAGCAAAGCCGAGTGGTACGAAGACTGGTTAAAGACCATCCAGACGGATAAATGGTCCAGCCGATTCCAATCGGATATATTTCATACATATATTTCTCTTTGGGAGCGCCATAAGGGCATTTCTACAAAAGAATTTGATCAATGGCAAGAAGTGCTCGCCGACATGGAACATCGCCGCTGGATAGCAGAGCGAACGGTATATGGTTTCCGCAAGACGAGGGGAAATGAGACCAAGGATAAAACCCTCAAAGTCCATCCGGACATCATCCCGTATGCGGAATTAGACAACGATACTAAAAACTACGATCGAAATATTGTTAATACTGCTCCTCTCATCGTAAAAGAAGTGGAGAAATTCACAGTTCGTTAAACATATTCGCAAAAGCAGAGATGACAAATAAAATTCAAATATTTTTAGGTGGCGGAGTAAAGTTCCTGCATGGAGGATAGCCAATATGCAGGCTCGGACGAGATCTCGGACGTAACATGCTATAAAGAGGATGGCACACGATGCGTGATGCCCGTCCGCACAGCCGGCAAACCTAATGAACTTGGGGTATACGACATGACGGGTATGTTGATGAACTTTCCACTTTAACTATAACCTTCCGAGGAACAGACAACGAAAACGAACAGCGAATGGACTACGGTTTGAGACTTTGCTGTGATGAATATTAACAAGACAAGGGCTTATGTGTTTACTCAAATATACCCCGCAACCGATTGACACGACGGCTATTGAGCTGCCGCAAGAGTTGATGGATCTTGCCGAAGAAATGGCGAAGAATGTCCATGAAGTATGGGCGGCCGGACGTATGGCAGAAGGATGGATCTATGGCGAAGTGCGAGACGATGCGCGCAAAACGCATCCGTGTCTTTTGCCATACGAAGAATTGCCGGAATCGGAAAAAGAATATGACCGTCAGACGGCAATATCTACGCTGAAAACGGTGATGAAACTGGGCTATGAAATACGTAAATAAAGAAATCTAACCCAATGGAAACAAATATACAGGACAGAATCAGAGGATCGCTCATCGGTGGTGCCATCGGCGATGCATTGGGCTATACGGTAGAGTTTTGGGGAAGAAAGCAAATCTTGTCTCATTATGGCGAACAAGGTATTACTGAATTCGAATTGTCCTCCAACGGCAAAGCACTTGTCAGCGATGATACCCAGATGACACTTTTTACAGCCAATGGTTTGCTTAACTGGTTGAATAACAACTTGCGATTGTCCGGCGCTCCGATTACTAATTTTGTTGAAAATGCCTATCTGGATTGGTATTATACGCAGACGGGAAAAACGAATAGTGCGGATAATGGCGAAGAACGTCATTACACATGGTTGCATCATCTGCCCGAATTGGCCAGCCGCCGTGCTCCGGGCACTACTTGTATGAATGCTTGTGAGGCATTGCTTGCCGGACAACAACCCGTCAACTCCAGCAAAGGTTGCGGGGGTATCATGCGTGTGGCTCCGGTCGGGATGATGCAGGCTTCGTATGTCTCTGCGAAAGGGAAAAAAATATTGTCGGATCTTCACTTGGCAGAAGAAACAGCGAAGATTGCTCGTATAACGCACCTGCATCCATTGGGTTACTTGCCGGCGGCGTTGTTGGCTCTCCTGATTGTACGAGTATCGTTGCTTGCACCCGAGGAGGTAAGATCTTCCATTACGGACATCGTTCAAGACGTGCTGGAGATAGTGATGCAATACGAAAACAATGATGAGTTGAGGCAAATAACGGAGCGGGCAATCCAGTTAGCTAATGCGAATATCCCGGATTCCGATGCCATTGGGATATTGGGTGAAGGATGGACAGGTGAAGAAGCATGGGCGATTGCTCTCTATTGCGTTGTTCGTCATATCGATAGCGCAAAGGATGCCATTATTGCAGCCGTAAACCATGACGGAGACAGTGATTCAACAGGTTCTATCGTGGGAAATATCATGGGTGCTATTTACGGATACAAGGCTCTTAAAGGAGAGCGCTTGTTCTGTCCCAATGGCAGGGAATTGCAGGATACATTGGAGTTAAGCAATATCATTCTTGCCTTGGCGGATGATTTGGCGCTTTATCCTCATGTCTCGGAATATAGCACAACGCTCACGCGAGACCAAGCCAACAGATGGTATCAACGGTATGGTTTGATGAGTCCGTTTGGCGTATGAACTTCTTTTGCTTTTATTGCCTTTTTGGCTTGCTTTTTTAACATCTTTGCACTTGGAAACTAAAAAAGTGAAAAAAGTTTCCAAAAAACTTGCGTATGTCAAAAAAAAGCAGTACCTTTGCGCCGTTTTTTGCGTAACGCATGTCCGAAGAGGTACAAAAAAATATCATCAAGAAGGCCGGCGAGTTATTCTTTCGCCTGGGAATACGTAGTGTGTCGATCGACGATATATGCCGCGAACTCGGCATATCGAAGAAGACTTTCTATGTCTATTTCGAGAGCAAGGACGAGCTGATAGAACATCTGTTGCAAGCCAACTTGCGGCATATGGCAAGCAAGATGGAGCACCTGTTGTTCAACAAGGGGCTTCGTAGTGTCGTAGCCGATTTTACGCGTCGCAATCAGGAGAAAGACGACGTACGGCGTGTGCCGCAGTTGGTGTACGATCTCAAGAAATACTATCCTCGTCAGTTTGCCGACTTCCAGCACCAGTCCTTTGAGCAGCAGAAACGTTATATTTATTCCTTCTTGGAAAAAGGTATTGCCGAGGGGCTCGTGCGCGCGGACCTAAATATAGAATTGACGTCCGTGCTGTTTGCCAAGATATATGCCGATGCGTTGCGCGACTTCGAGGAGATGGAAGCCGCCGGCTACAACGTTACCCAACTGGGGCATGTGGCGCTCGACGTGATGATTCGAGGCGTCTTGTCAGAGGAGGGAATGAGACTATATAAAAATTGACAACGACCAACGACCAACGACTAAAATAAAATCTCTATATGAAAAAACTTTTTTTACTGATATCGCTTGCGATGGTGTGGGGTAGTGCGGCTTTCGCAGCCGACTCTACGAAGCATCGTAGCA
This sequence comes from Paludibacteraceae bacterium, assembly GCA_017425065.1. Lineage (GTDB taxonomy): Bacteria > Bacteroidota > Bacteroidia > Bacteroidales > Paludibacteraceae > Colicola. The sequence continues at coordinate 9,600 of JAFPJV010000022.1, read as the reverse complement.
ACTGGGTTATGGAGCACGACTCGGTCATGATGGCTACACGCAACATGCAGGACTCCGCCAAGAAAGCCCCTGCTTCTCTCAGCCTGTCGGTCACCGAAGCGCAGAACTATGCCGTGCAGGCCAATCGCTCGCTTCGCAACTCGTCGCTGGCGGTGCAGCAGGCCTATGCCGCACGCTGGCAGACTATTGCATCGATGTTGCCGCAGGTGGATTTGAGCTGGAGCTACACCAACATGATGGGCTATAAGATGAGTTTCGGCGCCATGGAGATGGAGATGCCCAACTCGTCTTCTACTACCATCTCGGCCTCGGTCGGCATCAACGGACAAGCCATCGTGGGCGTATTGCTCCAGAATCTGGCGATCGACATGCAGCGGCTCTCGCTCGAGCAGTCGGAGGACGAGTTGCGCGCCAACGTCAAGGCCTCGTATATCTCCCTGCTGGTGCTTCAGGACGTGGTACGTCTGCTCGAATCGTCGCTCCAGAACGTCAACGAAATCATCGAGATGACGCAACGCACCGTGGAGTTCGGCGTGAGCGAACAGACAACGGCCGACCAGATAGCTATCCGGGCCAACTCGCTCAAGAACAGTATCCAGAGCCAGAAACGCACCATCGAACTGGCTTCCAACAGCCTGAAAGTGCTGCTCGACGTGCCGGCAGAGACACAACTGACGCTCACCAGTTCGCTGGACGAGCTGCTCTCCGGCGACGAGGTGATGGCATTGCTGGGCGAGGAGTTCATCAAGGAGCACAACCTAAGCTATCGCATGCTGGAAAAGAACTTCGAAATAGCCAAGATGAATGTCCACATGGCCGGCTGGGCATACGGACCGACCGTCTCGTTCGCCTACCAGCACAACGAGCAAAAATACTATGGCGAAGGAGGATTCCGTTCTACGCCGCCGAATCTGATCAATGTGGCAGTTGCTATTCCTCTCTGGTCGAGCGGCAAACGTGCAGCCGGCGTGGTGGAGAAGAAGATCGCACTGGAGCAGGCACGCAATACGCTGGCCGAGACCTCCGACCAACTCCAGATACAATACCAGCAACTCCGTTTCGACCTGCAGAATGCCTATGAGACCTACCTGACCGAACAGGAGAACTTGGAAGTAGTCAACCGTGTCTTCCGCTCGGTCAGCAACAAGTACCGCTTCGGAACGAACAGCCATCTGGAACTGATCAATGCCAGCAACGATGTCATCACCGCTCAGTCCAGCTACGTACAAGCCGTACTGACGCTCATCAATGCCGAGGTGGAACTGGCGAAGTTCCTGAAATAGCCAACGACTAACGACTAACGACCAACGACTAAAACAAAACATTATATGAAGAAAATTTTTCTATTGGCAGCTGCCGCACTGATGTTGGCGGGCTGCAGCAACAAGGAAGCAGAGACCGGCGAGAAGCAAGAACGCATCGAGCCGGTGGAAGTGACGCGCCTCTACTCGCATGAGGTGGAGCGCAAGATCACGTTGTCGTCGAACCTGATGGCCTATGAGACGGTCAGTATATCGCCTTCGCTCACCGGCAAGATAGAGCATGTCTATGTGGAGATAGGCGACCGCGTCCGCCGGGGCGATTCCATCGTGCGTATGGATCAACAGCAGTACCAGACCGCCAAACTGACGATTGCCAACCTGCGTGTGGAGATGGCTCGTCTGGACAGCCTCCTGACCTACGGATCGGCCACCAAGCAGCAACGCGATCAGATGCAGTTGCAGCTGGAGCAGACCAAGGTCAACCTGAAGTTCCTGACGACCAACACCTTCAACCTGGCACCGATTTCTGGCGTGGTCACCGCCAAGAACTACGAGGACGGCGAACTCTATTCGGGGCAACCGATCGTCGTGCTGGCCGAGGTGGACCGACTCAAGACGCTGGTAGCCATTCCCGAGTCGTACTTGCCGCGTATCCGCAAGGGCATGTCGTTGCAGCTCGTCTCCGACGTATATCCCGATCGGGTCTTCCCGGCTTCTGTAGAGGTAGTGTATCCTACGATAGATGCCGCCACGCATACCTTCCAAGCCAAGGTAGTCGTGCCCAACAAGGAAGACTTGTTGCGTCCCGGAATGTACGTAAAGACCACTATCAGCGTGGGACAGGATCAAGTCATCACGGCGCCCTATTCCACGGTGCTGAAGCTGATTGGTGCCAACGACCGCTACGTCTTCATTCATAAGAACGGCCGTGCACAGCGTGTATCCGTCGAGATGGGCGACCGCTTCGGTGATGACGTGGAGATATCGGCTCCCGAGATACACGACGGCGTCGAACTGATCACCCAAGGCGAATCGCGTCTCGTGGACAGCGTCAAGGTAGAGGTGAAAGCCACGCACCAAACGCCCCAATGGTAAAAGGTAAATGCCCAATGGTAAACAGTAAATGAACAAATTGTAAATAATTTTATGTCAATCTATAAAACTTCGGTACAAAAACCTATCACCACCGCGCTCATCTTTGTGGCGGTCATCGTGATTGGTTTGTTCAGCTATACGCAGCTGCCGATCGACCAGTTCCCGGAGATGAACCCGCCATACGTGACGGTCATGATCACCTATCCGGGTGCCTCTGCCAGTGAGGTGGAGACCAACGTGACCAAGGTCATGGAGAACTCGCTCAACTCGGTGGACCACCTGAAGGAACTGACCTCGCGCTCGAAAGACAACCTCTCGCAGGTGACTCTGGAGTTTGAGTGGGGCGTTGAGTTGGACGAGATAGTGAACGATATACGTACCTACGTCGATCTGGTCAAGGACAACCTTCCAGACGGCTGTAGCAACCCGATTATCCTGCGTCTTTCTACATCGATGATGCCGGTCATCCAGTACTCTGTTACGGCGAACGAGTCGTATCCGTCGCTCGACAAACTGCTTGACGATGAGATCATTCCGCAACTGAACCGCGTGGACGGCATCGGAAACCTGACCGTATCCGGTGAACCCGAACGGCGCGTGTATATCTATCTCGACCAGCAGAAACTGGATGCCTACGGACTGACGCTGGAGAACGTCGGACAGATGGTGACGGCTGCAAACCTCAACATGTCGTCCGGAACGGTCAAACTGGAGAAGGAGCAGTATCAGATGGAGGTACGCTCCGAGTTTGCCGAGTCGGAAGAGATACGCAATGTGGTAGTGGCCTCTGACCAGCAGGGACGTCAGGTCTTCTTGCGCGACATAGCCGTAGTGAAGGATACGATCAAGGAACTCTCGCTTGACGAGAAGACCGACGGCGTGGACTGCGCCCGACTGATCGTCACCAAGCAGACCGGTGGTAACACTGTGCAGGTGTGCGAGGACGTACGCAAAGAGATAGAGAAAATCAAGAAAACCCTGCCGACCGACGTGGAGATCCGCATGATTTACGACTCGTCGGAGAACATACGCAACTCGATCAACTCGCTGCAGGAGTCGATAGGCTATGCCTTGCTGTTCGTGGTACTCGTCGTGATGTTCTTCCTGGGACGTTGGCGGGCGGCATTCATCGTGGGAATCACCATCCCGATATCGCTTATCGTCGCCTTTATCTACCTGATGCTGACCGACGACTCTCTCAACATCATCTCGCTCTGTTCGCTCAACATAGCCATCGGTATGGTGGTGGATGATGCCATCGTGGTATTGGAAAATATCACCAAGCACGTGGAGCGTGGTGAGAACCCGCGCGAGGCGGCTATCTATGCAACCAACGAGGTGTGGATATCCGTTATCGCTACTACGCTTGTCATCGTGGCTGTGTTTGTGCCGCTGACGATGCTCGACGGTATGGCGGGCGTGATGTTCAAGTCGCTCGGATGGATCATAACGATTGTATGCTGTACTTCGACGCTCATCGCTATCTCACTGACGCCTATGCTTGCCAGCAAGATGCTGAAAGCCAAGAAAGTGCACGTGGACGAAGAAGGCAACTTGGTGGAGGACGACAAGGACCGCAAGTCTTGGTACGACCGTACGGTGGTGCGGCTGCTCGACTGGGTGGACGACCGCTATGCCGATTTGCTCGGATGGTGCTTGCGTCATAAGATAATGACTTTCCTCATTCTGCTTATCTTCTTCGGCCTCTCGCTTCTGCCCGTTCTGACCGGCAAGATCGGTACCGACTTCATGCAGCAGCAGGATATGGGACGATTCACCGTCAAGGTCGAACTGCAGCGCGGAACGCGTATCGAAGAGACACTGAAGACCGCCCGCAAACTGGAGACACGTATCCGCGAACTGGTGCCCGAGGTGCAACTGATATCCACCTCTGCCGGTTCGAACGACGATGCCGGTATTGGTGCGTTGTTCTCTTCGACGATGAACAACACCATCAACATGACCGTTCGTACCTCCAAGAAATTCGAACGCGAGCGCACGATATTCGAGATAGCCGAGGTGGTACGTCAGGAGCTGAAGACCTATCCCGAGATAACCGACTATACCGTATCCACCTCCGGCGGTGGCGGCATGTCGTCCAACTCGGTGGATATTGAGATCTACGGCTACGACTTCGACAAGACCAGCGCCTTGGCCGAACAGGTGCAATCGATATGCAACCACGAAGTGGAGGGTGCGCGTGATGCCACGATATCGCGTGACGACGAGCGTCCGGAGATAAAGATAACGGTGGATAAGCAGAAAGCGGTGCGTCTCGGACTGACGTCGGCTACTATTGCCACCTATCTGCGCAACCGCGTCAACGGTATGTCGTGCGGTTATCTCAAGGAGGATGGCTCGGAGTATGCTATCCTATGCCGTCTGGAGGAGAAAGACCGTAACACCATCCAGAAGCTCCAAGACCTGACTATTCCGACCCCTGCGGGCGGCAATATCAAGCTGTCTGAGGTTTGTACGATTGGCGAGTACTGGACGCCGCCTGCCATCGAGCGCAAGTCGCGCCAGCGTGTGGTAACGGTGGCTGTCACGCCCTATGAGACCTCGCTGGGTGACTTGGCTGCACGTATCCAGGAGGTGGTTGACAACCTGGATATACCCGATGGCATCGTGGTGCGTCTGGCTGGTGACTTTGAGGATCAGCAGGAGACCTTCGGCAAGATGGGATTGCTGGCAGCACTGATCGTATTGCTTGTGTATATCGTGATGGCTTCCCAGTTTGAGTCGTTCAAGAAGCCGTTCGTCATCATGTTCACCATCCCGTTTGCCCTCTCGGGTGTTATCCTGGCACTATGGATCACAGGTCGTTCGCTCGATATGATCGGTGCGTTGGGATTGGTGATGCTGGTAGGTATCGTGGTGAAGAACGGTATTGTGCTGATCGACTATATCGACCTGATGCGCGAACGCGGTACGGAACTGAATCGTGCTATCCAGATGGCGGGTCGCAGCCGTATCCGTCCGGTGCTGATGACGGCATTCACCACGATTCTGGGTATGTTGCCGATGGCTTTGTCTACCGGCGAAGGTGCCGAGATGTGGCAGCCGATGGGTATCGTCGTTATTGGCGGTCTGCTCGTATCGACCTTGTTGACCTTCTTCATAGTGCCCACGCTCTATGGCGCCATGTCGCGTCACGACGATGTCAACAAGGCCAAGAAACTCCGCAAGAGCTTTATCTTCATGGATATAAAGGTGAAAAAGAATGAAGGAGTGAAGGAGTTAAGGAATGAAGGAGGAGTGAAAGAATTAACGAATGAAGGAGAGAAGGAGGTAGAACAATGAAAAGTGTAATGATCGTTTTCAATCAGGCAAATACCGAAAGGGTAGAGTACCTGCTTGATATGCTTAATATTCGCGGCTTCACCTTCTTTGAACAGGTGCAAGGACGCGGAACTAACGGAGGTGAACCGCGCCGCGGCACGCACGCATGGCCGGAGATGAACAGTTGTGTTATCACCGTTGTGGATGACGAACAGGTCGAACCGCTTCTTGAGGCGGTCAAGAAGCTCGACATGCGCAACGAGGAAGTGGGCGTACGTGCCTTCGTCTGGAACATAGAAACCACAATCTAACGACAGCCCTCGCATGGACCAACGACTAAAATGATAAACATTTCTCATATCAACAAGTCTTTCGGCGCCCAACAGGTGCTCCGCGACATCACGTTGGAGATACCCGAGGGACAGGTGCTTGGTCTGCTGGGACCGAACGGTGCCGGCAAATCGACGCTGATGAAGATACTCATCGGCCTCTGGCGTGCCGACAGCGGCAACGTCCGTGTGCCCGCGTGCATTGGCTACCTGCCCGAGAACAATCCCTTATACGAGGAGATGTATGTGACGGAGTATCTCGAATACATGTCCGCATTGACCATCCATGGTCAATCACAAACGACAAACGAGGCCCTGACTGGACCAACGACCAACGTAAACGCCCTCATCGACCGCGTCGGTTTGACGCCGGAGCGGCATAAGCATATCCGCGAACTGAGTAAGGGGTATCGTCAGCGTGTCGGTTTGGCGCAAGCCTTGCTCGGCAATCCCGAGTTGCTGATTCTGGACGAACCCACGACCGGTCTCGATCCCAACCAGCTCGTCGAGATCCGCTCCCTGATCCGCAACCTCGCGCACGGCGAGTCGCTTTCGACTTTCGACTTTCGACCTTTGACTATTATCCTCTCCACCCACATCATGCAGGAGGTGCGCGAGATGTGCGACCGCGTCGTCATCCTCGACCACGGCGAGATCCGTGCAGACAAGATGATTAACGAGATAGACAACTTGGAGGACTTGTTTCACCAAATGACTAAATGACTAAATAAATAGTAAATGGTAAATGACTTCGATATCCGCAACCAGATGACCGAGAAGGAGCAGGACAATGCCCTGCGGCCCTTGCGATTTGCCGACTTTGCCGGACAGAGCAAGGTAACATCCAATCTCAAGATATTCGTCGAGGCAGCCAAGTTGCGCGGCGAGTCGCTTGACCACGTCTTGCTCTTCGGTCCTCCGGGCTTGGGCAAGACGACCCTCTCCAACATCATCGCCAACGAACTCGGCGTGGGCTTCAAGGTGACCAGCGGACCCGTGCTGGACAAGCCTGGCGACCTGGCAGGACTGCTCACTTCGCTCGAGCCAAACGACGTCCTCTTCATCGACGAGATACATCGTCTCTCGCCTGTCGTGGAAGAGTATCTCTACTCCGCCATGGAGGACTATCGTATTGATATCATGATAGATAAAGGTCCATCGGCACGTACTATCCAGATCGACCTCAACCGCTTCACGCTCATCGGAGCTACCACGCGCTCCGGACTGCTCACCTCGCCGCTGCGGGCACGATTTGGCATCAACTGCCATCTCGAGTACTACGATGCCGACATCCTGAGCGGTATCGTCCGCCGGTCGGCACGTCTGTTGGGCGTGGAGATCAACGAACAAGCCGCCGGCGAGATAGCCCGTCGCAGCCGCGGTACGCCGCGTATCGCCAACGCCCTCTTGCGACGTGTGCGCGACTTCGCACAGGTCAAGGGCGACGGACGTATCGACCTCGATATAGCCCAATATGCTCTCGAAGCACTTAATATCGACACCTTCGGTCTCGACCAGATCGACAACAAGCTGCTGCTCACCATCATCGACAAGTTCCGCGGAGGACCTGTCGGACTGAACACCATTGCTACGGCGATGGGTGAGGATGCCGGCACCATTGAGGATGTCTATGAACCCTATCTTATCAAGGAGGGCTTTATCAAACGTACACCGCGCGGCCGCGAAGCAACCGAACTGGCATACCGCCATCTCGGCAAGACACCGTTCAGCCGCGACGGACAGCAGTCGATGTTTTAGCACCTTCTTGTCTCTGATGCCCGAATGAAGCACTACCGCGCCATATTCTTGGATTGGGACGACACGCTCGGCGACTGGGCAGGCGTGGCGGAGCAGGCGCAACGTGTCCTGTACGAACGGGAGATACGTCCGCTCGTCGAGGCATGGGGTAGTGTGCCGCCTTTCGAACAGTGGCTGCGCGACTATCGTGCGCACAACGTGTGGCTTTGGGAAGAGTATGCCGCCGGACGTATCTCGCGCGAGTTCCTGCATACCGACCAGTTCCTGACACCCGTATGCTCCTACTTGCATGTCTCGCCCGAACAGGCGGATGCCGGGCTCTGTGCGCTCTGTACGCGTCTGGGCGACGAGTATATCCGGCTCACCATGGCGGCAAGCCGTCTCAAGGAGGATGCGGCACGCGTCGTACGCTATCTGGCTGCGAAGTATCCGCTCACCATCGTCAGCAACGGGTATGTCGAGATGCAGTATCATAAACTGGAGCAGTCCGGACTGCAGAACTGCTTCCGTCACCTTGTGTTCAGCGAAGAGGTCGGTGTCATGAAACCCGATCCTCGAATCATGCAGATCGCTATCGAGCGCAACCGCAATGAGTTGCCCGACCTGCAAGCGTCCGAGGTCGTTATGATCGGTGATACCTATTCGTCCGATATTGCCGGTGCGGCGGCTGCCGGAATAGATACGGTCTGGATATGTACTTCGCCTCAGGAGGGACAGCATGCCACATGGATCTTCCCCCGCCTTGCCGACGTCATGCAAATCCTCTGACCGTGACGTAAAACCGAATCGTCGCTTGCCGACGTAAAACAGCACTCATAGCGCAAAGCGCAGACATATTATAAAAAAATCAATTACTATAGTGAAAAAACTTGTACTTTTAACAGCGATGTGCCTAATGGCATTGTCGATGAATGCGCAAAAATGCGCCGTATTGGAATCCCAGTATGTGGATTTGGGGCTGCCGAGTGGCACTCTTTGGAAAGATCAAAACGAAACAGGTGGATTCTACACATATGATCGGGCAATGGCAAAGTTTGGCAGTAGTCTTCCGACAAAAGAGCAGTTAGAAGAATTGAAGAACTCGTGTCGTTGGACGTGGACTGGAAATGGTTATAGAGTGGAAGGTCCAAGCGGAGAGTCGATTACGCTGCCCGCAGCGGGTTACCGCAATTGCAGTGGCCGTGTGTACGACGCGGGCTCGTACGGCGTCTATTGGTCCTCTACGCCGGATGGTTCGGAGAATGCGTGGTACCTGGGCTTCCATTCGAGCAGAGTGGACATGGACTTCCGCAGCCGTTGTTACGGTCGGTCCGTGCGGCTTGTCCGTTAGTTTTTTAGCATTAACAGTTTGTTCTTATGTATCAATTGACACGCGAACAGCTGCTCGCAGATTTTTCTTTTCGAGGTATTCTTATGCATGGATATAACTCCCGCACGAAGACTTTCTTAAAGATATAAAACACGAACTCTTAAATTCTAATGTTGTTAAATGATTTCTCTGGTACAGAAAATCTAAGTTTTGCTGCACCCTCCCCACGAGGCCGGCGGTTTTTTGTAGTTTTATACAAGCTAAGCCCGCGCATCGTATGCCGGTTCGTTTTAGCTTTTTTCTGATTTTTACCTGCCGTTCTCGAGCCGATTTGCAGCCTTTCTCGAGACAATCCTAGACTTTAAAGCCAATGACAAGCCGAGGAAAAGCCGACGACGTAATAAAACTTAATCATTCCTGCATTAGGAAGCTTGGCTGCATCATTGCGCACAGCGCAACATTCCATCATTAAAAATACACCATACACCGTACACTTTTTTCCTCTTCTCCCCCTTTGAGAGGGGGGCGGGGGGTGTCATCATTTCAATTTTTACCGTGTCGCTAT
>JAFPJV010000021.1 GCA_017425065.1 Paludibacteraceae bacterium | reverse complement strand
GAAGGTAAGATTAATTTTTGTTTTCGGGTGCAAAGGTAGTGCTTTTTTTGCAGATATGCAAGTATAATGCGAGAAAAAAGGCAAAAAACACGGAATAATTTGCATAATTGATTTATTTTTCGTACTTTTGCAGGCTGAAACAAATTGAAAAACCAAAAAACATCTATTCCATACGTATGAAAGGTATTATTTTAGCGGGCGGAAGCGCGACACGCCTATATCCGCTGAGCAAAGCTATCAGCAAACAGATCATGCCGGTGTATGACAAGCCGATGATCTATTATCCTCTCTCGACACTTATGCTTGCCGGCATTCGCGAAGTGCTGATTATCAGTACGCCGCGTGACCTGCCGATGTTCCGTGAACTGTTAGGCGACGGCAGCCGGATCGGCATGAAGTTGGCATACAAAGTGCAGGAAGTGCCGAACGGCTTGGCACAAGCCTTTGTGTTAGGACGCGAGTTCTTGGCGGGTGAGCCGGGCTGTCTGATATTGGGCGACAACATGTTCTACGGACAGCACTTCAAGACGATGTTGCGGGATGCCGTTTCTCAGGTCGAAAGTCAAAAGTCGAAAGTCGAAAGCGGCGAAGCCGAACATGGAGGGGCGGTGATCTTCGGATACGAGGTGGCTGATCCGCGTGCGTACGGCGTGGTGGAATTCGAGAAGGAGCCCGCCGTGGTTTCGCCGGACGGCAAGGAGTCGAAGACCGTTCTGCGCGTGAAGAGTCTGGAAGAGAAGCCGGCAGAGCCGAAGAGCAACTATGCCGTGCCCGGTCTGTATTTCTACGACGAGACGGTGTGCGAGAAAGCCGCCGTACTCCAGCCGAGCAAGCGCGGCGAATACGAGATAACCGACCTGAACCGCATGTATCTGGAAGAAGGCACGTTGCGCGTCAAGTTGTTCAGCCGCGGCTTCGCATGGCTCGACACGGGCAACTGCGACAGTCTGCTGGAAGCCGGCAACTTCATTGCCACGATTCAGAACCGCCAGGGTCTGTACGTCAGCTGCATCGAGGAGATAGCCTGGCGCAACGGCTGGATAGACAGCCAACAACTGATGGCGCTCGGCAGCGAGATGAAAACCAAATACGGACAATATTTGGTTCAGCTGGCATCGAAAGGGTGTACGGTGTAAAGTGTACGGTGTAAAAAACGGTTATGAAGCGGTTGTTTTTCATCCTATTGCTGATGGTATCGCTGGCGGTTAGTGCCGGCGAACAGTACATCGTGAAGCACTACTCGATAGAAGACGGTCTGAGCCAGAACACCGTCATGGCCATCCTGCAAGACAAGCAGGGCTATATGTGGTTTGGCACGTGGAACGGGTTGAACCGCTTCGACGGCTATGATTTCCAGGTGTATAAGGCGATGGCTAACGGTCAGGAAGTGCGCGTCAACAACCGCGTGGAGGAGATCTACGAAGACGAGCAGGAGCAACTGTGGTGGAAGACGTACGACGGCCACTACTACATGCTGGACCGCAACCGCCGGCACATAGAGAGCAAGACCAAAGACCAGTTGCCGGAAGGCATGCAGAGCAAACTGGCACAGCAGAACGAAGTGATGCGCATAGACCGCCACGGCATCACATGGCAAGTGGATGAGGAGCCGGGCATCATGCGTTGCAAGAACGGCGAATGGAAACGGCTGTACGCCGACGTGGACAGCCGCTATGCCGGTCAGCAGCGCGAATACTTCATCCTGATAGAAGACCCGATGGGGCGCACATGGGTGAACCCGAACGGCGGCGGCTGGTCGTACTACGATGCGGAAGAAGACCGTCTGGTATCACCCTTCAAGGGACTGAGCAACGTGATTCATGCCGCCTATATCGACCGCGAAGGGCAGATGTGGCTGGCGACGTTCGACGGCGGCGTGGAGAGCATCAACATGGGACAACGTCCGTACGAGCTTCACGAAGTAGCTGCCAACTCGTCGGACGCCAGTGAAGTGCGTGCGTTCGTACAGCTGCGCAACGGCGATATACAGACGCTGGTGAAGAGCGACACGAAAGTGTATTGCGCCCTTGACTCGCGCTACGGCTTGCTATACGGCCACAAAGGAAAAGGACTCGTCAACACCACCACGGGCGAGACCATCAAGACCAGCAACCCGGACATCTACGACATCGTGGAAGGCAAAGACGGCACGCTCTACGTAGCGACCTACGGCGGCGGCGTGAACGTGCTGAAACACGATGCGGCCAAAGGGCAGTTCGTCGACCCTCGTATCATAGGCAACAAACTGAAAGTAAGAGACCTGCTGCTGATCGACAGCGTGCTCTGGTGTGGCACGACGACCGGCCTGGTGCGTGTCGATTTGCGCAACCTGAGTATCCGCACGATAGAAGGCTACGACGTGCGTGCCATGTGCTACGCCCACGACCAGCTGTGGATAGGCACCTTCGGCGGCGGCCTGGCCTCGATAGACCCCAAAGACCCCACGCTGAAAATCAGCCGCATCAATACCTACAGCGACATCGTGTTGAGCATCGTGAACGTGGGTGACGACCTCTGGTTCACCTCCGAGAACGACATCCGGCAATACAACATCGTCAGTCAGGAGCTGCACTACTTCGACGCGCTGAGCACGGAACGCGGGACGTTCTTCACGGAAGCCGAGCCGCTGCTGACCAAGGACGGCAAGATCTATTTCGGCTACTCGAGAGGCTACTGCGTGCTGGATCCCGGGAAAGTGTCGTTCAGCAAATATATCCCGCCGATACGTATCACGCATTGCACTTCGGCGGGCGAAGAGCTGACGGGCGACACGATATACCTGGACAACGGTGCCGACCTGACGATCACTTTTGCGGCGCTGGACTACAACAACGCCCAGAAAATCCTGTACACCTACCGCATGGACGGCGTGGACAAAGACTGGCAGCCGGCTTCCCACCAACGCCGGACGACCTACTCGAACCTGAAATACGGCAAGTACGTGTTCCACGTCTATTCGAGCAACCACGAAGGCGTCGTATCGCCCAATGAGACGACACTCCATATCATCGTGCGCCGGCCTCTATGGCTCAGCTGGTGGGCCATACTGCTCTATATACTGGCGGCTATCGGATTGATAGGACTGACAATCTACATCCTATCTTCCTACCAACGCATGAGCCAGCGCGTGCTCGTGGAGCAACAAGTGACCGACATCAAGCTGCGCTTCTTCACCAATATCAGCCACGAGTTGCGTACGCCGCTCACGCTCATCACGGGACCGGTGGAAAACATCCTGACAACAGAACGTATCTCGCCGAGCGTGAGAAGCCAGCTGGACATCGTTCGCGCAAACAGCCAGCGCATGCTGCGCATGGTCAACCAGCTGCTCGACTTCCGCAAGATACAGAACAAGAAGATGCGGCTGAAAGTGCAGAAGACGATGCTGAGCGACCTGGTGGAAGATACGTGCAAGAACTTCCAGAAAGAGGCGGCCGACAAGCATATCAACCTGCTGTTCCGCAACACGGCCAAAGACTCGACGGTCTGGGTGGATCGCGGCCGTATCGACACGATAGCGTACAACCTGCTGAGCAACGCCTTCAAGTTCACGCCGTCGGGCAAGACCATCGAGGTATCCATTGCCGAGAAGCCCGGCTACGTCCTGCTCATCGTACGCGACGAGGGAATAGGCATCCCGATGGACAAACGCAACATCCTGTTCGAACGGTTCTCGTCGAACAACGAACTGAACACCGGCAACATGGGCGGCACGGGTATCGGACTGAATCTGGTGAAAGAGCTGGTGGATCTGCACCACGGACATATCGAAGTGGAGAGCGAAGTGGGCAAAGGCACCACATTCACCGTCATCCTGCACACCGGCAACGAACATTTTGACAACGACGTGGAGATCATCGTCGATGACAGCACTATCCCGCAAGCCAAGACCGAACTGCCTTTGCAACAGATGGAAATGATTTCCGCCAAGAAGAACCAGCGCAAGATACTCGTCGTGGATGACTACGAAGACATGCGCAACTTCCTGAGCGGCATCCTCAGCAAAGACTACTGCATCACGACAGCCGACAACGGTATCCAGGCATGGGCGATGATTTGCCAGGACGCTCCCGACCTGATCATCACCGACCTGATGATGCCCAAGATGGACGGCCTGGAACTGACGCAGAAAGTCAAAGAGTCGTCCGACACGAACTATATCCCGATCATCCTGCTGACAGCCAAGTCCGCCATCGAAAGCCGCCTGCAAGCCATGCAGTACGGCGCAGACGACTATCTGACCAAGCCCTTCGAGCCGGAGTATCTGCGAGCACGCGTGCAGAACATCCTCTCGCAACGCGAACAACTCGAAGCCCGCTACCGCGACCGACTGATGCGCCTGGAACCCCAAGAGAACGACGAACAGATGATGGGCGACACGTTCCTGGCGAAACTGATGAACATCATGGACCGGCAGATGGACAACAACGAGCTGACCGTGGAACAACTGGTGGAAGACATGCACATGGGCAGGACGGTATTCTTCAACAAACTGAAAGGCATGACCGGCCTGAGTCCTGTGGAGTTCATCCGCGAGATACGTATCAAACGCGCCGCCCAACTGCTGGAATCCGGCACGTACAACATCACGGAAGTGACGTACATGGTCGGCATGAACGACTCGCGCTATTTCTCCAAGTGCTTCAAGAACACCTACGGCGTGACGCCCTCGGAATACAAACGCACCAAACGGGGAAACGAATGAGACGAGCAATACTATACACAGCCTGCTGTCTGCTGCTCACGGCTTGCGGCAACGACCCGGGTCCGCAACGTGCGGCAAACCGCGAAGGTAAGACCGCCAAGGATTCGGCCTTGCTGGCCATGATGGAGGTCAACCAGCGTCTGGCCGAAGAAGCCGACCGCGAGATATTGCAACAGGTGCAGGCCGACACGCTGCACCGTTATGCCCAATGCGAACAAGGCGCCTGGGTCGCACGCGTCACACAACTGCCCGAAAGCGAACAACCCAAGATGGGTGAGCCGGTAGCCGTGAGCATGCGCATCCGGACATTGGACGGCGAGTTGCTGCAAGACATAGAAGGCGAATACGTCTTAGGGCGCGGCGAAATGCCGCTCGGCATAGAATATGCCATACGCGAACTGCGACGCGGCGAAGAGGGAATCATCCTGGCTCCCTGGCACGCAGCTTTCGGCGTGGACGGAACCGACAACATCGTCCCCTACTCCAATGTACGAATCGAAATAACCATACAATAATGAAAAAAATACTGCTTATCCTGACTGCCGTTTTGGCTCTCATCGGTTGCAACAAGAACAGCTACTCGTCGCAACGCAAGGCCGAGGACAAACTGATAGAGAACTTCCTCTCGCGCAACAACATCAACGTGCTGACGGAAATTCCCGCCGACAACTATACGTGGGGCGAGAACGATTACCTGCTCGTTCCGGGTTATGACAACCTCTATTTCCACCTGCGTCATGCCGGTGACTCGCTGCTCATCGAGGGCAACGACACCACGCACATCGACGACATACAGCCACAGGAAACCGTCGTCATGCGCTATCGCAAGTTCGCACTCACCGAGCATGCCGACACGCTCAACTACTGGTCCACGCTGGATCAGGCTTTTCCGCTGGAGTTCCAGTACATGAATACCTCTACCTGCGAAGCGACAGGCTGGCACGTCGCCGTGAAGTATATGAAATATACAAATGCCGAGTGCCAGATTATCTGCCCCAGCAAATTGGGTTTCACCGCCGACCAGAACTCGGTGACACCCTACTGCTATATCCTGAAAATGAAAATCAAACGATAATATGAGTTTAGTCAAGAGTATTTCCGGCATCCGCGGCACGATAGGCGGAGCTGTAGGAGAGGGATTGAATCCCGTTGATATCGTCCGTTTCACGGCGGCATATGCCACGCAGCGCCGTGCGGCTTTGCCCGAGAACAAGAAGATCGTCGTGGGCCGTGACGCCCGCCTGAGCGGCGAGATGGTTGATAGCATTGTCTGCGGCACGCTGATCGGCATGGGATATGACGTGGTGAACATCGGTCTGGCGACCACGCCGACGACCGAACTGGCCGTGGTACACGAGCAGGCAGCAGGCGGCATCATCCTGACCGCCAGCCATAACCCGAAGCAATGGAACGCCCTGAAACTGCTGAACGAACACGGCGAGTTTCTCAACGATGCGGAAGGCAAAGGCGTGCTGGCTATCGCCGAGAAAGAGGACTTCCGCTTTGCCGAAGTGGATGAGCTGGGGCACATGACGCACAAAGACTACCTGCCGCAGCACGTAGAGGATGTGCTTGCGCTCCGATTAGTGGATCGCGAGGCGATACAGAAGAAGCATTTCACCGTAGCTATCGACTGCGTCAACTCGGTCGGCGGTCTGGCTATTCCGGCTATCCTGCGTGCGCTGGGCGTGGAAAACATCATTGAACTCAACTGCACGCCGAACGGACGTTTCCCGCATAACCCAGAGCCGCTGCCGCAACACCTGACAGAGATAAGTGACTTGCTCCGCTCGGGAAAAGCCGACGTGGGCTTTGTCGTAGATCCCGATGTGGACCGGCTGGCTATCATCTGCGAAAACGGCGAGATGTTCGGCGAGGAATATACGCTGGTCAGCGTGGCGGACTTTGTGCTCTCGCACACGCCGGGTAACACCGTCAGCAACATGTCCTCCACGCGGGCGCTGAGCGACGTGACACGTGCGCACGGCGGTAACTACAGCGCGAGTGCCGTAGGCGAAGTGAATGTCGTGGCGGAGATGAAACGCACCAACGCTGTCATAGGCGGCGAAGGCAACGGCGGCGTGATTTATCCCGAGTGCCACTACGGACGTGACGCACTGGTAGGTATTGCGTTGTTCCTGAGCCATCTGGCGCACAAAGATATGAAGGTCAGCGAGCTGCGTCGCACGTACCCCGAATACTGCATTAGCAAGAACCGCATTGACCTGACGCCGGACACCGACGTAGATGCCATCCTGGCACGCGTCAAAGAGTTGTACAAAGACGAACGCGTCAACGACCGTGACGGCGTGAAGATAGATTTTGCGGACGGCTGGGTACACCTGCGCAAGTCGAACACCGAGCCGATCATCCGCGTCTATTCCGAGGCAGCCACCATGGAAGAAGCCAACGCGCTGGCACAAAAAGTGATCGACGTCATTTAATGGCGAAATACTTTCTCATAGCAGGCGAAGCGTCGGGCGACAGACATGCCGCGGCACTGATAGCGCAGCTGCAAAAGCAGGATCCCGAGGCGGCATGCTGCGGGTTGGGAGGCGACATGATGTCGGCTGCAGGATGCCGGCTCTACAGGCACTACCGCGAGATGGCTTTTATGGCTTTCGTGGAAGTGCTCAAGAATCTGGGACGTATCCGGCAGAACTTCCGGATAGCCGAAGAAGCACTGCTGAAAGAGCGGCCGGACGTCCTTATCCTCATCGACTATCCGACATTCAACCTGAAGATGGCTGCGTTCTGCCGAAAGCATCTG
This sequence comes from Paludibacteraceae bacterium, assembly GCA_017425065.1. GTDB lineage: Bacteria > Bacteroidota > Bacteroidia > Bacteroidales > Paludibacteraceae > Colicola. The sequence goes on along the minus strand of JAFPJV010000021.1, from coordinate 28,597 downwards.
CCGGGCACCAAAATCGTCTATTATATCCCCCCCAAGATATGGGCGTGGAAGCGTTGGCGGGTACACAAGATCGCACGTCTGTGCGACGAGGTGCTGGGTATCTTTCCTTTCGAACCGGCATTCTACGCGAAGTACGGCTATCGCTGCGAGTACGTCGGCAATCCGACAGCGGAGCAAATCCGCCACGAGGCAAAAGACACACCGCAAAAGCAACAGATTGCCATCCTGCCCGGCTCGCGCCGCAGCGAGATAGAGCACTGCCTCCATGTCATGCTGGACGCCGCACGCCGGCACACGGAATACCAATTGGCTGTGACGGCCGCTCCGGGCATAGAAGACGCGTTCTACGCTCCCTATCTGCGGGAAGGCGAGACGCTGCGACGCGACACCTACGATGCGGTCAGCGAGTCGAAAGCCGCCATCGTCAATTCCGGCACAGCGACATTGGAGACCGCCCTGTTAGGTTGTCCGCAAGTGGCCGTCTATTACCTTGCTTTCTCACCCCTGCTGGTCTATACGCGGTGGTTTCTGCAGCCGCTGATGTTCTCCATCCGCCATTTCACGCTGGTCAACATCCTGTCCGGCAAAGAGACGATACGCGAACTGGTGGCGGATGATTTTACGGCAGACAAGATTGAAGCCGAACTCCAGCGCTTGCTGCACGACGCGGACTATACAAAAAACATGCTCGCAGAATACGAGCATATCCGTTCTCTTTTGGGCAATCAGCCTTCTGCCGAGACGGCAGCAAAACGCATCATCGCCCTTACAGCGAAACCATAAGGGAAGCCAGTATATAGGGCAACGCTCCGACGAGCACGCCTTTGCTCAGCTTCCAACTCTCGGTGGTATAGAACAGGAAGATCAGCGCCAAATCTGGGAACGCGCTGACGAAGAGCAGCTTGCTCATTACGCCTCCGGCAGCAAAACTGAGTTGCTTGAGCGGCACCCAGAGTCCCATTACTTCGATGTAGGTCAATCCGAAGGCGGCAGGCAGCAGCAAGCCGATCACTATCCCGATCCAGTATTTGTCAAAGCGCTCCATAGTAAGTCATGTCTATCGTTGCGGGCTGAACACTCAGGAAACCATCCGCCAAGGCACGTATGTCGGTGTCCCCGGCATCGGGTTCTTCGTTGACAAACTCTCCGCCCAGCATGAAGCAATCCCTGCCCGCTTCGTCCTTGTGCGGCAGCATCTCTTTTGCCCAATGTCCGCGGCACTGGCGCGTCCAACGCACACCGGCTATCTCGCCCACAGGCGCGTTAATATTATAGCACGTACGCGCGCGGAAACCTTCCGCCATGAGATGTTCTGTCAGTTGTAGCAGATACGGGCGGAAAAAGCTCAAGTCCACATCCAGCGCATGGCTGTCGATAGAGAAGCCGATGGCCGGCACGCCATGCTCCGCACCGACGAAACAGGCACCCATCGTGCCGGAGTACATAATGTTGACCGAGCAGTTGTTGCCATGATTGATGCCGCTGACGAGCAAGTCGGGTTTTTGGTCGGCAAAGACGACATCCAATGCCAGCTTGACGCAGTCGGCAGGCGTGCCGTTGGTGGTGAAAAGCCGGACGCCAGGGATATCCGATTCGCCGGGTGTCAGATAGAGTGGTTTTGCCACCGTGATACAGGCGGCATGTCCGCTGCGCGGCGAGTCGGGGGCGATGATAGTCACCTCGCCCAGCCGGCTCATCTCCGCAGCCAACAGTCGTATGCCGGGTGTTCCCCAGCCGTCGTCGTTTGTTATCAGTATTCTCATTCCGGGAACATGACGACTTCCAGTACGTTGCCTGCCTCTACCAATTGGCGAAGTGTCTGCTGCACGGTCTCCGCCGTGATAGCCTCCACGGCAGCACGGTAGTCGCGCACCTGGTCTTGGTCGTACATGTACTTCATGTACAGCGCATTACGCCAGAACGTATTCTGCTCCAGGTCTTCCTGGAAGTCCTTGAGCATGGACTCTTTCTCCTTCTGCAAGTCGGAAGCCAACGGGCCGTTGTCGATGATGGTCTTCACTTCCTCGTGGATGATCTGCATCAGTCGTTCCTGCTTCTGCGGGTCGGTGTCAAACTCCATGACCAGCGCAGCCTCCGGCACAGGCAGAATAGAGAAGTTGCCGTAGGTGCCGACGCCGTATGAACCGCCTTCGCGTTCGCGAATCGACTCCAGATAACGGGTACTCAGGATGCGGCCGATGATCTCCACGTTCAGGTCGTTCGCCAGGTTGTACGGGATGTCATAGGAGGTATATTGGATCCGGTTGGAAGCCGTGGTGGTTTCCATTTTGCGCTTGAAGTAGCACTTGTACTGTCCGGCAGGAACACGCACCTCGTTATCCAGCACCTGCTCGCGGTTGCTCTTGGTCTTCAGTCCTCCGAGCCACTGGCAAATGAGTTTCTGCGTCTGCTCGTCGTCGGGATCGATGTTACCCACGAGGATGAAGGTGAAGTCTCCCGGGTTGTCAAAGCGCTGGGTGTATATCTTGAGTGCCTTCTTGAGCGACACCTGCTTGAGCATTTCGCAGTTGGGGAGTATCTCGCGCGGCGAGTGATTCGCCGTTATCAGCGACACCGAGTCGGCGAAGACGTTCTGCGGGTTCTTGTCGCGGTTGAGCAAGGCATTATCCAGCATGTTCATCAGCGTCTCAAAGGCCTTCTCGTCCTTGCGCGGAGCGGTGAAATAGAGGTAGTTGAGCTGGAGCATAGTCTCCATGTCCTTGACGGAAGACGAGCCGCTAATGGTTTCGGTATTCTCGTTTATCGACGGGCTGACGCCGACCGTCTTGCCGGTCAGGGCTTTATCCAGTTGCGTCTTGGAGAAGGTGCCGAGTCCCATGAACTCGATAATCGTCGTTGCCAGTTGTGCCGAAGGCAGATCCTCCGTCTTGATGAGGCTCAAGCCGCCGCGTGAGAAGCCGCGCATAAGTATCTCGTCCGCCTTGAAGGCAGTCGGTTTGACAACAACTTTGATGCCGTTGCTCAGTTTCCATTCGGTCGTTCCCAGCACCTCGTCTTTCTTGGTCTGGACGATCTTGCCCGCACGCGGAGCTTTCTTGACGAGCACGGTGTCCACTACCTCGGCTTTCGGGGCTTCGATAGCGAGCAGCGACATGCCGTCCAGCGCATGGAGAATCGTCTCCTCGTTGGGGATGTTCACGCCTTTCTTCTCCGGACCGGAGATAGCTATCGTCGGGTTCTCGTGGATGAAGTTGGCGGCAAACTTGTTGATCGTCGCACAGTCGATACGGGGCAGGAAAGCCTTCGTCATGTTGTACTCCCACTCGATGCCCGGCATTACTTCGCCGTCCTCGAAATGACGGATACACTCGCGTGCGATGTGGATGTTCTGGCGTGTGTTGCGCTCGTTGTAGGCCTTCTCCATGGAACGCAGTTTCTCGGCTTTGACACGCTCCAGTTCGTCCTCCGTGAAGCCGTAGCGGCGCATCTTCTCCAATTGGAAGAGCAGCGCATTGAACGACTCCGCCTCACGTCCTTCCTTGGGAATGACGATGCCGTAGAAGGCGTCACGCTGCTTCACGCACTCGCCATAGTAGCAGCCTCCTGCCGTGAAGGGACACGCGGGATCGAGCGCCAGCTCCGCGAAACGGTTGTCCATGATGTCGCACGCCAGCGAACGCACCATATTGATGATATACTCCTGGGCTGTACCTTTGAGGGCATCGGGCAGCTGGTCTGCCTTGTATTGCAAAGTCACGCGGCTTCCCTCCGCCTCGGGATCGGTCACGATGGCGATGAGCGGTTTGTCGTTGTTGCCCACGGTGTAGATAGGCCGTTCGCCGCGGTTCGAGCGTGCCGGCACGTCTGCCCAGAGGGCTTTGATCTTCTGCTCTATCTGATCCACGTCGATGTCGCCGACCACGATGATCGCCTGGTTGTCAGGTCCATACCACTTGTGGTAGTAGTCGCGAAGCGCCTGGTATGCGAAGTTGTTGATGACAGCCGTATCGCCGATAATGTCGCGGATGGCATATTGCGAACCGGGATACATCTTCGCCTGCATCTGGGTCCATATACGGCGATTTGCCGTGCGGCCCGTGCGCCACTCCTCGCGTATCACGCCGCGCTCGGCATCTATCTCCTCCGGCAGGAGCGAGAGACCGCACGCCCAGTCGTGCATGACGAGCAAAGCCGAATCGACGATGCCCTCGCGATAAGTAGGCACGTCGGAGAGACGATAGACCGTCTCGTCGAGCGAGGTGTAGGCATTGATGTTGCTGCCGAAGCTGACGCCGACCGACTCGAAGTAGTTGATGATACCCTTGCCGGGGAAATGCTCCGTGCCGTTGAACGCCATATGCTCCAGGAAATGCGCCAAGCCGTTCTGGTGATCCTCTTCGAGGATGGCACCCACCGCCTGCGCGATATGGAAGTCGCAACGCTGCTTGGGTTGTTCGTTATGACGGATGTAATACGTCAGTCCGTTGTCCAGATGTCCATAGCGCACATTGGGATCAACGGGCAGTTTCTCAGGCGCCTCTTGCGCCCACAGCATCGTCGCTGCACAGAGCAGCACGACGTTAAACAGGAGTCGTTTCATTGTTTTCTTCTGATATTTGAGTTGTTGTATTTTGCTCTAACAGTTCGTCGCCGCGGCTCTTCCACGGGCGCGGTCCGAGGATATGCTCCACATCTTCCGCCGTGATAACTTCTTTCTCTATGAGCATCTCGGCTATCCGGTGATGACCTTCCGCATGTTCACGGAGGATTTGTTTGGCGCGTGCCATCTGCTCGGCGATGATACGTTGCGTCTCTTTGTCAATCAGGTCGGCGGTCTTCTCCGAATAAGGCTTGGTAAGGCCATATTCGTAGCGGCCTGTCGAGTCGTAGAAACTGACGTCGCGCAACTTGTCGCTCATGCCGTAATAAGCCACCATGGCATACGCCTGCTTGGTCGCACGCTCCAGGTCGTTGAGGGCGCCGGTGGATGTCTGGTCGAGGAAGAGTTGCTCGGCGGCACGTCCTCCCAGCAGCGAACACAGCTCGTCCTGGATATGATCCAGCTGCGTCAGTTGCCTTTCTTCCGGCAAGTACCAAGCGGCTCCCAATGCCATGCCTCGCGGCACGATAGTCACCTTGACGAGCGGATTCGCCCAGCGCAGCAGCCACGAGATAGTGGCATGTCCGGCTTCGTGATAAGCTATCGAACGCTTCTCCTCGTCAGTCATGATCTTGGTCTTGCGTTCCAAGCCGCCTATGATGCGGTCCACGGCATCCATGAAGTCCTGCCGTCCGACCGTAGGATGGCCGTTGCGTGCAGCTATCAGCGCCGCCTCGTTGCACACGTTGGCGATATCTGCGCCCGAGAAGCCCGGCGTCTGCTTTGCCAGGAAGTCGATATCCAGATTCTTGTCCAGCTTGAGCGGCCGGAGATGGACGTTGAAGATCTCCTTGCGTTCCTGCAGGTCGGGCAGTTCGACGTGTATCTGGCGGTCGAAACGTCCGGCACGCAGTAAGGCGGGATCGAGTATCTCGGCACGGTTGGTGGCTGCGAGAATAATCACGCCGGAGTTGCTGCCGAAACCGTCCATCTCGGTAAGCAACTGGTTGAGCGTTGACTCGCGTTCGTCGTTGCCTCCGGTCATGACGCCCTTGCCGCGCGCACGGCCTACGGCATCAATCTCGTCGATGAAGATGATAGCGGGTGCTTTTTCTTTCGCCTGGCGGAACAGATCACGCACGCGGCTTGCACCCACGCCCACGAACATCTCCACAAAGTCGCTTCCCGACATGGAGAAGAACGGCACATCGGCTTCGCCCGCTACAGCCTTGGCCAACAGCGTCTTACCCGTGCCCGGAGGACCTACCAGCAAGGCACCTTTCGGTATCTTGGCACCTATCTCGGTGTATTTCTTCGGATTCTTGAGGAACTCGACAATCTCTTCCACCTCCTGCTTGGCGCCTGCCAGTCCGGCAACGTCCTTGAAGGTCACTTTGTCCTTCTTGTCCTTGTCAAACAGTTGCGCCTTGGCACGTCCAACGCCGAAGATGCCGCCTGCGCCGCCGGCCATGCCGCGGCTCATATAGACGAAGAAGAGGATGAGAAGCGCAAAGGGCAGCACATTGACCAGGATGAGCGTCCAGTAGTTGCGGCTCTCCTTGTAGGTGACATCCACGGGCGACAGCTTCTGCTGCTCGCGCTTGCCGTTCACGTCCGCCATGTATTTCGCGAACTCCTCCACGCTCGGTATCTGGCTGCTTATCTCGCCGCCGGCTTTCTCGCCCGTGGCCTGACTGCCGAAGACGAGGACATAGTTCTTGCCGTGCACCTGCGCCTTGACCGAGTTGTCGTCGTATGCCACGACGGACTTGATGGCATCCTTCTCGATATAGGTCTGGAGCTGGGTGTAGCTGAGTTTCTTCTGTGTCGTGACCGCATCGTCGTGGAACATGTACCATCCGAGCAGGACGAAAGCGGTAATATACAGCGCAGAGCTGATAAATCGGCGCCAGTCGGGCTTCTGCGGCTCCTGCTCGCCGTTGAGTTGTATCTTTTTCTTTGCCATGAAATCTTCAAATCTTCAAATTTTCAAATTTTCAAATGATTTCGGGTAACTCCGAAATCTTCCCATCCTCCCACAGGTGCTCGATGTCATAGTAGGCACGCGGTTCACGCTGCATGATATGAACAAATATCGTGCCATAATCCATGGCGATCCACTCGGCATTCTCCTGTCCGGAGACTGATAGCGGGTGCACATGTGTCCGGGTGCGAACGAAGTCATCCACCTCGTCGGCGATGGCAGCCACTTGCGTGTTGCTGGTGCCTTCGGCGATAATCATCATCTCGGTAGGTGCCTCTTTTATCTTGCGCAAGTCGATAGTGACGATACGTTGTCCTTTGCGGTTGCGGATGCCCTCGATGATCGTATCCGCGAGTTTCTTTGTCGTTATTTCCTTCATAAAAAACCTATTATTCCAAATTACGCTGCAAAGGTACGAAAAAAATCGCACATGTGCAAAAAAAATCGCTCATTTGGGCGATTTTTTTTGCAGACCGGCTCTTTTAGAGCCTGATAGACTGAAAATGTTTTGGGAGTAGTTCACGGGATTCACCGGCGTAACGTGACCGGCTCTTCGTTGGGTCGTGATTGGAAGATGGTCACGTGATGACATTGCGGGTGATTCGAGTTGGACTTCTACATTTCTTTGTTTCGCATCATGTCGCGGAACAAGGGTCCGTACTCGGTGGAAAGCATGAACTGCATTCTTTGCTGCTCGGGACTCAGGCGCTTCTCAGGCATAGAGGATTTGGGCCATTCCCACTTGTAAACCGTTTCGCCTTTCTTGTTGACATAGCGAAATTGTGTATATTCAGCATTGGCAACTAATCCGAGACCGTTGATGAACGGCACCCACAAATATTCGCCCTCTTTGAGGGTGAACAAAGTCTCGCCCTTCTTATTGATAATCTCCACACGCGAATCCATGCTCTTCCGCGCATCTGTCACATCGTCAAAGAAGTTGTTGGCCAATGCATAACGACACGGAATAACTTCCTCGCCCTTGGTGTTGATAAAGCCGATTTTGTCGTTCTTCTTTACCTCGGACAAGCCGCACGTGAAAACAGATATCAAATCGTACTTGGCGTTCAGAATCTCGTTGCCGTTCTTGTCCATCATACCCCACTTGCCGGTGGAAGCGTTTTTGAAACTTACAAGTCCTTCACCCAAGTTTTGTAACTCTTTCTTCTGGAAATCCACCAAGAAGTTGCCTTTCTTGTCAATAACGCCGTAATGAGCGTTTTTGTCTTTCACAACAGCTATGCCGTCCGCAAAATTATAGGTAAGGTCAAATTGCTCCGGAATAACCACTTTGCCGTCCTTGTCCAAATAGCCGTACTCTTTGCCGTCTTCGCTAAACCAAATTAAACCGTCTTCGGAGCACTCACCAAGTGACTTGTAGTCTGCCGGAATAACGACTTTGAAGTTCTCGTCGTACATACCATACATGCCGTCTTCTTTGAAGCGGATACGGTTGAAGTAGAAAAAATCGTCCTGCGGGAACGGATCGGGGATAACACTCTTGCCGTCCTTGTCAATGAATTGCTTTTCACCGCCTTCAAATACCGCAGCCCAGCCGCAGGAAAAAGACCAGGCGCTTGAATAGTTTGCAGAAATGACCATCTTGCCGTTCTCGTCAATGTATCCCATGAGTATCGGGCCGTCTTCGCCAGCCGCCCAACGTTTGTCCTTGCTGGTAAGGTACGTACCATTGTCGCCATCGCAGGCGGTCAGCAGCACAAGGCCGACCAAGGCTGCCGTAAATAAGAAAATCTTCTTCATAATATTTATAAATTATGGTTAGTTTTTAATAGTTTGTACTAATCGTAAATTCTTTGATTTTATCCGGTTTTTACGTCATGGATGGAACCTCAAGTTTATCCTATCTACGCTCGCGCGACATTAAACGATTATCCATGCGTTCCTCTACTGCTAAAATACGCTATTATTTCTTAGCCACATGCACCCAATTCGACTGCAAAGATACAACTTTTTTTGCATATATGCAAATAAAAATGGAAAATTGACAATGGAAAATGGAAAATGACTTATTTTATGCCTCAATAGTCGAAAGCCGGAGTGGCTCCGGAGCCGTAGATGCGTCGAAAGTCGAAATCAGATAACAAAATCCTGCCCGAAGACAGGATTTCTCTTTAGCATTCGGAGCCTATGGCTCATCATTCCATCATTGAGCGGCTTGCCGCGATTATTTTATCTCTGCGCCGGTAGCGTTGTAGGTGCGGCCGGAGGGCAGCAGGATATACAATGCGCCGTTTTTCAGTTTCTTGATGGCATTGACGGTTTTCTGAGAGCTGTTCGGCACGTCGATACCTTCTCCGAACTTGCAGACAGCTTCGGGCGTCAGATCCGTTTCGGCTTTCTGTTCACGCCAGCCTACGCGGTCGAAAGCCACCGTGGCGAAGCTGTATGTCTTGCCCGGGTCTTCGCAAGGAATCTCCGCCGACAGTTTCGACGCAGCAAAACGTCCTATCCACTCGAACTCACCGTCGTTGACGGACTGATAGAGGTCGATCGTTCCGGCACCGGCGGTCGCATCGTCGGCTTCCCAGGTTACGACTATCTTGCCCTGGTCGTTGAACGTAGCGGACAGTGCGCGGCTGGACGGCAGGTCGGTATCGAGGGTGTTGGAATAGCGGTTGGTAACAATCGGATCGTTGTAGTCGAAGATGATCGTTGCCTCGTTGGCTATCTTTGCTCCGCCCGAGAGTCCGGCTTTGTGGTTGATATGGAAGGTAACGAATCCCTCTCCCTCATGGTTGGCGTTGTTCGGTACGAGGAAGCCCTTGAGCGGATCGTCTATCTCCGTCCCGTCGGCGTTGAGCGAGAAGAAGCGCCACGTAGCAATACCCTTCTCTTCGTCGAACTTGCCGCTGACAAGCACTACCATGTCTTTTTCTTCCCATGTCACGTACTGCGTAAATTCCTTGATGTTTCCACCTTCGAGAATCAGCGTTGTATCCGCCCAGCCGAAGGAGCCGAAGCTGAAGGACGAGAAGTCATAAACCGAAGCGTCGAGCGTATCGTTGACAGCCACTTCGTGCGTGGGCGCCGTAGCTTCGGGTTTGTTCTCGAAGGTCACGGTATAGTCCATCTGCGGACCCGGCTTGATGAAATGCTCGTCGCCGAAACCGGCAGGTCCGATCATCTCGTTGGGGTCGTAGGAACTGAGTACCCGCACATGCGTATGGTCGCCGCCGAGTGCGGCACAAGCGTTGGCCGACTGGAGCATCATAGCGGCGTTGAACGCCTGGCCGACCAAGGTGGTCAGACGATAGCCCCAACCGAGCGGATTGCTTTCCAGCGCACATCCGACGAGCGTGCTGAGCGAGTTGCTGAACAGGTTGTCCCAACGCTCGTCCTCATCGTCGGTGATGCCCATAATAACGGTTTTGGTACCATTATAGATACAGCCCACCACAGGGATGTTGCCCACGGTCGCATCCATGAATCCCCAACCGAGGAAACGCATGATACAATCCAGCTGCTTGTTGTTGAAACGGCGGTACTTGCCGTTGAGGATCTCGTCTATCTCGTCGTCGTACAATACCGGTTCTTCGTTCTCGTCGTACTGGAGCGGTCCCCACGGCTCGCCCATCGACCATACGATATCAAAATCGCGTCCGCTCGTGACGGAAAACTCACGTACCTTGGTTGAATGTGCGGGAATACGCGGTATAAGGAAGGCATAACACTTCATCTCTCCGAACATCTCTTCATAGCCGTTGTCTATGTCACCGGCATCGAACACCGTAGAGCTCCCTATACTACTGCTCACAGCCTGCGCCCATTCGGGCTCAAGATTGTCCGGGAGGTATTTGATCGGGAAACGAGTGCCCAGATTGACTGTTTTTCCCTCTTTGTTGGGTCCGCTGCTGACGAAGAAATACAGCGGCACATTATAGGCATCCACGTTGGAATTGTTGCCATAAACGATGCTGAACTTATGATTCTTGCCGGCTAAGATACCGGAGGGACACGTGTGCATTGCCCAGATTTGCGGCTTCTCGTATTCCTCCACATAGACGCCGTTTTTGAGTGTATCTTCATCCACGATGGCATCCCAATATCCGGGTGCAGCATCGGCGAGGTCGAAGGAGGCATACCGCAGCGTCTCGTCGAACGTATGGCCTTGCGGTGCTCCGCCCTCCGCATAACTCACCCACGAACCGATGATATCGTCATATCCTTCCCGATGAAGCCGTACATTCGGATTCAGGTAGGTGTCGTAGGCGCCTACGATTCGTATTCTGACACCTTGTGCCTGGCCGACCGAGCTGGGATAGGCATAAGACAATCCATGACCGATCCGTACGGAGCCGTAAGCCGGTGCACAGGCGTTGGCGCCCCGGGTGATCATAATGGGATAGGCGTTGCCGTTCAGGTAGCCGTACGTGAGCCATATCACGTCGTGGCGCTTGGCATCGCCCGAGCCGCCTGTTCCGGCTGGATAGCCCGGCAAGCCGTAGTACCAATAGATGGCTTCGCCGTTCTCGGTCATATCCGTCAGATAGACGTGTTCGCCGTCTTTGGTGATCTGCATTTGCGGATCGGGCAGCCGGAGACCCTCGTATTCCACGAAGTGGCAGTCCAGTTGCGCCAAGGCATCGTTGCCGTTGCCGCTGAGGTCTTTGAGCGTACCGTCAAAACCGTAGTTGACAACGCATCCGTTTTGCGAAACGGGCTGGTGGGCGGCGAATTGCTTCACCTCGTCAAAACTGAGGGCGCGGTTCCAGATCTGGAGATCGTCCATGTACCAGTCCTGATTGTGCTGGAAGTTGACGGCATTGCCGATGATAATCGGGTTGGTGCCGAACTCCATCTTGCCGTATTCCGAACCGGTGGCGAGCGGCATACCGTCCAGGTAGAGCGTCATGTTCTGACCGGGCTCGCGGCTGTCCCAGGTGAACACTACCGAGTGCCACAGATTAGGCTCCCACATCATATACACGTCATGGAGGTAGGGCGAATAACTATATAATGTCGTGCCTTCTCCGTCGTGCGATTTGTCGGTATGCAGATACGCTTTTACCTGCGCACGCACAGCGTTGAACTCGCCCGTTTTCCGGTCGTAGCCGTCAATGCGCGAGTCCAGACCGATGGAAAAGCCGGGAGTGCTGAATGACGGAGTGTAGAATTGGTCGTCGTATGGTGCGTCTTCCGTATTGGAACGCATATAGACCAGCGAGGTCTGCGTGTCAAGGCTGTCCACGCGAACCCAGAAGGCGACAGACATGGCCGAGTCAAGCGGCATGGTCTCGCGCAGCGGAATAGCCACACGGCTATGGGGGAAGTCGCCGTTGTTGGCAAGCCTTTTCTCCGACATATGGAGCGCCATATTCTTGTCCGAAGGAGCCGGTTCGCCGGTTTCCTTGCGGTAGAAGAGCTGGCAGGCATTGTGTCCGCCGAGGTCGTTTATGCCCACGAACTCACGCATCAGCCAGTGGTTGATACCGTTGCCATCTATCACGAGCAGCGGCGACATCTGGCTGCCGCGTTCGTTGGGCAGACCGATGCGCAACTCTCCGTCCAGACGGGTCGAGTAGCTGAGGCTGTTGAAGCCGTCTTTGGTCTGCAACGCCAGCCATTTGGCACCTATATACCATGCCGTTTTTCCGGTCGGGTCGTTCGGGTCGATCACGAGGTCGTAGGCACGCGGAGAATCCATGTTCGTGCAGCCCCATTTGCCGCAAGACGTGCCGTAGCACATCCGCTTGTTCTGTTTCCACGTGTTGCCGTTGTCGTTGGAGAAGGCGATCCAGCGCTTGCCGTCGTTGCCCACGATGGCATAGACGTTCTGCCCCTTCGCCACGAGCATGTGGGCGTTGCCGGTCGCCTCGGGAATAGTCACGATGTCGCTCCACGTCTGTCCGAAGTCTTCCGAACGGATATAGAGCAGGTGCGAGAAGTCCACATTGTCGTTGCCCTCATCGTCTTTCCCTATCTCCGTGGCTCCGCTGAACAGCAGGTGAATCGTTCCGCTGCCGGTCAGGGCCATAATGGGATGATGGTTCAGCTCGTCGCCGTTGTAGCCCCAGCGATTCAATATCTGGCAATAATAGCCATCGTTGGACAGCTTCGGGGCCAACTGGCTCATCGAGGCCGTCTCGCTCGTCATGTCGCCCGTGACGACATACACACGTCCGTCAAGCAAGGTGTTGTACCACGACTGCGACGAAGCCACGAGTGCCCATCGGCCGTCTTTGATCTGCAGGTCGCCCAACATATGCACAGCCTGCGGCAGCGTCACCGTCAGTGTAGAGAAAGTGGCTCCCTTGTCCGTCGAACGGCACACCACGATGTCCTGATTGTCCGGCTGGTCGATATGATAAGCGATCACCACATTCGATCCTTCGGCTTTGATCAGGGCGTACTTGATGCCCCAATACTCCCACGGACCGGTGGCCATCACTTTGCTCGTGAAACTCGCACCGCCGTCCGTCGAACGCAGATAGACCAGACGCGGCAGACCCGTGTCCTCGCTGCTGCCTACCCAGTTGTCAGGCACCAGAATATGCACGTTGTTGCCCTCCGCCTGCATGATGTTGAAGTAGCCGCTCCAGTCCTCCGTGCGGCGCTTGTAGATAGAACGCGCATCTTCCCACGTAGCTCCGCCGTCCGTCGAGCGGCGATACCATACGTCATAGCCACCGGGCTGCGCCGTGTAGTTGCTCTGCATGTCCGCCCATACTACATGAACCGTGTTGCCGCAGACCGCAATCTCCGACTTCATCGGGTTCGCATCCGTCGTGTCACGCGTGTAACCGGCAGTCAGGTTCTTCCAACCGCCGTAGTTGCTGAACAAGTCTTGTTGCATCAAGTCCGCTGAGGACTGAGCGCATAGCGCCGTTGTGACCAACAGGCTCCATGCAAAGAATAAAAATTTTCTCATACGCATATAGATTTGGTTAAACGATAAAACGAATGAACGTACAAAAGTACTGCTTTTCTTCCGAAAAATATTCGCAAATCGTACAAATCCATTCTCAATTCGTACAAATCTTCCGTTTTGCACGCAAAAAAGGGTTGTTTTAGAATGATGTTTACCTGCGGTGCAGACTCATCTTTTTGATCTGCTTTCGACTTTTGACTTTTGACTTTCGACAAAAAAATCGCACATAAATTTGCAGTTATGCGATTTTTTTCGTACCTATGCAGCCGGTCATCTTCATTATTTTTTTGTCGTGAGACTCTGAGACTCTTGAGACACTTTTCTGTCACGCTACGGTGACGTTCAGGATGCAAACGAGATGCGAATGGTTTTGACGTTAGAGTGGCTGCATGAACCCTAAAAAAACGTTGGGCGCATAAAAAAAAGAGGGACGGTCCACGCGCCGCGATCCCTCTCCATCCGCTTTCCTCACAACCCAGTGCCTTGGCGTAGAGTGCGTTCTGCTTCTTCAATGATCCATCCTCCATTTGAAGGGTAGGGTCAAGGTCTATCAGACTCGCTGAGCCATCCCGGATGATGTACTTACGAATGTTGGCGCAAAGGTACGACTTTTTTTTGACATATGCAAATAAATAGTGTTTTTTTTCTGATTTTTTGAAAGCATTGTACCGAGATATACGAAAAAAGAGCCGCAAGGGGCTGAACCTGCGACTCGGAGTACTTTTGTCGAGAAGAGGCGACTCGAACGCCCGACCCCCACGTCCCGAACGTGGTGCGCTACCAACTGCGCTACTTCTCGTTCGCGTTCGGCACTCTCGGACAGGGACTGAATCACAGATTCATTAAGGTCCTCGAGGCCTCCGCTCTTCAATCGAAATATCGCGTTGTTAGCATTTCGATTGAGTTCTTTTTCCAAAAGCGACGACAAAAGTACTGCTTTTTTTTGACATACGCAAATTATTTTGCACTTTTTTTGCGAAAAGTGCGTTTTATGCGTTGTTCTGCGGGTATTTCGTCCTGCTTGGCGATGATATCAAGCACCATTTCGTGTGTCAAGTCCTCGGCCTTGCTGCCCCGCGGCAGACGATAGTTGTTTTCTCCTTTCTTGATATATGGTCCGAAGCGTCCGTTGAGGATACGTATGTCGTCCCACTGACGGATGGGTTCCTGTTGCTCGGCACGCCGGCGCAACAGTGCAACAGCCTCCTCGGCGGTGATATGAAGGGGGTCATGCTGTTTGGGAATGCTGACGTACTGTTTGCCGTATTTGAGATACGGGCCGTACTTGCCTTCTCCGACGATGACAGGTTCTCCGTCGAGTTCGCAGAGCGTATACGGGAGTGCGTTTTTGAAGAGTTCGAGTGCTTCCTTGAGAGTGATGGAGAAGATGGACTGTCCTTTTTTGAGGCTGGCGAACCGCGGTTTGCTGTTCTCGGCGGATCCTATCTGAACGCACGGCCCCATCTTGCTTATTTTGGCATAGACGGGTTGTCCGGATTCGGGGTCGGTGCCGAGTTCGCGTCCCGGCAGTTTGCCGGGCTGTACGGCAGCGAGGAGCGGGAGGAAGGTGCGGTAGAAGTTATCGACGGTCTTGACCCACTCGGCTTTGCCCTCGGCGATACGGTCGAAGTTATCCTCCTCCTTTGCGGTGAAGTCATAGCTGAGTATCTCGGGGAACTGTCGTACGAGGAAGTCGTTGGTGATATATCCGAGGTCGGTAGGCATGAGTTTCTGTGAGTCGGCTCCGGCCATCTCCGAGCGCATGCGTTCGTTGATCTTGCCGTCCTTGAGTGAGAAGACGCGGTACTCGCGTTTCTGTCCGGCAACGGATCCGCGCTCGACGTATTTGACGTTCTGTATGGTTTCGATAATGGTGGCGTAGGTGGAAGGTCGTCCGATGCCGAGTTCTTCCATCTTCTTGACAAGCGATGCCTCGGTATAGCGGTAAGGCGGTTTGGCGAAGGTCTGCGTGGCATTGATCTCGATATACCGCAGCGATTCGCGCAGCGCCATATGGGGCAACACGTGTTTGTCCTCTTCGGCCTCGTCGGTAGATTGCACATAGGCTCGCATGAAGCCGTCGAAAAGGATCACTTCGCCCTGAGCCACAAACCGGTATTCGGAATTGCTGACGGACACCTCCATGCGTGTCTGCTCGATTTCGGCATCCGCCATCTGGCAGGCAATGGTGCGCTTCCAGATGAGTTCGTAGAGTCGTTGCTCGTCGGTGGTATTGCCGGCAAGCCGTCGGTTCATATAGGTGGGACGGATGGCTTCGTGTGCCTCCTGCGCCCCTTTGGACGAGGTATGGTAGTGGCGCGGCCGTGCATAGCGTTCGCCGTACTCGTCGAGGATCTCCTGCCTGGCAGTCGTGATAGCCAGTTGGCTGAGGTTGACGGAGTCGGTACGCATATAGGTGATGAGTCCGCTTTCGTAGAGCGACTGGGCAAGTCGCATGGTCTTGCTCACGGAGAAACGGAGTTTGCGTGCGGCTTCCTGCTGGAGCGAAGAGGTAGTGAACGGCGGCGCGGGAGTGCGCTGCACAGGCTTGCGCTGCACGTCCTCGACGCGGAAGTTGGCGAAGCGGCACTGCTCCAGGAAGGCGAGTGCATCCTTCTTGTGGGCAAAGGTATGGTTGAGGGTGGCATGCAGTATGCTGGCGTCGCCCGGATTGCGTCCGGTGAAGTCGGCCGTCAGGCGGTAGTGCGAACTGGTTGCAAACTCGTTTATCTCGCGCTCGCGCTCCACGATGAGGCGCACGGCAACGGACTGTACGCGGCCTGCGGAGAGACCCGTTGTGACTTTCTTCCAGAGGATAGGCGACAACTCGAATCCCACGATGCGGTCGAGCACGCGGCGTGCCTGCTGCGCATCCACCAGGTGATAGTCGATATCGCGCGGATGCAGAATAGCCTCCTGGATAGCCGTTTTGGTGATCTCGTGGAAGACGATACGCTTGGTTTTGTCGGTGGGCAGTTGGAGCACGTCTTTCAGGTGCCACGCGATAGCTTCTCCCTCGCGGTCTTCATCGGAAGCGAGCCATACGGTCTGTGCCTTGTCGGCTTCGCGTTTCAGTTCGTCCAGCAGATGCTGCTTCTTCGGATCAATGACGTAGTTCGGCGCATAATTGTTGTCGAAATCAATTCCCATCGAGTTCTTGCCCATTGCCTCGATATCGCGGATATGTCCCTGGGAAGAGAGCACATGAAAGTCCTTGCCCAGAAATTTCTCGATCGTCTTCGCCTTTGCGGGCGACTCTACTATAACCAAATTTTTGCTCATATATTATATATAAGGTGTCGTTTTTGCGAATCTTTTTCGAATCGGGCTGCAAAAGTACAACATTTTTTTTAATTACGCAAATTTATTTTTTTGTTTGCATATATCAAAGATAATGATTATCTTTGCAGCGTGAAAAAAAAATTAGCGTCTTATGGTACTGAAATTAATGGTTGCACTCCTGGTGCTGGTAGGAGTAATTTTGTTGGTTTTGGAGTTGTTTTTGATTCCGGGTTTTGGTCTTGCAGGCATTTCCGGCTTTTGTTGTCTGCTGGGCGGCGTGCTTCTTGCTTATCTGAAAATCAGCGCATTAGCAGGGCACATTACCTTGTTTGCAAGTCTGGTTTTGTCGGCACTTGCCATCTATGGTTTCTGGCGCAGCCGCGCTATCGACAAGATGGCTTTGGACACCAAAATCGACGGCAAAGTGGAGCTTGCGAAGCCCGGCAAGAAAATCGAGCGTTTGGAGCAAGAAGCGCAAAAAATTGACGAAGAAAGTCAAAAATCATAAAAAAATGTAAAAAAAAAACATTTTTTTTGCCAACTCATTTATTAACCCTTTTAACAGGATTTAGTCGTATGGAAATTCTAAATGTTATTCTGATTGGAATAGTCGCCATCTGCGTGATTATTTTCTTCTACTACGTTCCGTTTATGCTTTGGATCAATGCCGAGGTATCGGGCGTACGTATTTCGCTGATTCAGCTCTTTCTGATGCGTATCCGTAAGGTGCCGCCTTCTAAGATTGTCAACTGCATGATCGAGGCGCACAAAGCCGGACTGACGGATGTACAGCGCGACGGTCTGGAGGCACACTATCTGGCCGGCGGACATATCGAGCGCGTGGTGCATGCGCTGGTCAGTGCGTCGAAAGCCAACATGCAGTTGCCGTTTCAGATGGCAACGGCTATCGACCTGGCGGGTCGTGACGTGTTTGAGGCCGTACAGATGTCGGTAAACCCGAAAGTGATTGACACGCCGCCCGTAACGGCTGTTGCCAAGGACGGTATCCAGTTGATTGCCAAAGCCCGTGTGACGGTGCGCGCCAATATCCGCCAACTGGTCGGCGGTGCGGGCGAAGACACCGTGCTGGCGCGTGTAGGCGAAGGCATCGTCAGCTCCATCGGTTCTGCCGAGAGTCACAAGCAAGTGCTCGAGAACCCGGACAGCATCTCCAAACTGGTGCTGAGCAAGGGTCTGGACGATGGCACAGCTTTCGAGATACTCTCCATCGATATCGCCGACATCGACGTAGGCAAGAACATCGGTGCCCAGCTGCAGATGGATCAGGCGGAGGCGGACAAGAACATCGCACAGGCCAAGGCCGAAGAGCGCCGTTCGATGGCTATCGCCGCCGAGCAGGAGATGAAAGCCAAGGCACAGGAAGCCCGCGCCAAGGTGATCGAGGCCGAAGCACTCGTTCCGCAAGCTATGGCAGAGGCGTTCCGCAACGGCAACCTGGGCATCATGGACTACTATCGCATGCAGAACATACAGGCCGACACGTCCATGCGTGAGAACATCGCCAAGCCTGAGAAGAAATAATGCGTTTTGCGTTGCTGCAATATCCGATCGTGTGGGCAGACAAGAGGGCAAACCTCAGTCTGCTCCACGACCGTTTGTCCGCCATCCAAGGCAAGGCGGACGTAGCCGTCGTGCCGGAGATGTTCAGCACGGGCTTCTGTACCGACCGTCCGGAACTGGCAGAGCCATGGGGCGGCGAGACATGCCGTCAGTTGCAGAACTGGGCGGACTTGTACCAACTGGCTATCGTCGGCTCGATGATATGCGAAGAAGGAGCACGGCTCGTCAACCGCGGATTCATGTTCCGCCCGAACGAAGCACCCCTCTTCCAGGACAAACGCCATCTGTACCGCCATAGCGGCGAAGACCTCTTCTTCTGTCCTGCCGAGCAGCAGAACGACTGGATATACAAGGGCGTGAGGATGCGGCTTCTGGTATGCTTCGACGTGCGTTTCCCCGTATGGGCACGACAGCCGTTGGAAGAGCGGAAGATGTACGACGTGCTGCTGGTCGTAGCCAACTGGCCGGAGATACGTATCCAGTACTGGGATGCCCTCTGCGCGGCACGATGTACGGAGAACCAGTGCTATATCGTGGCGGTCAATGCCGTTGGCGACGACGGCATGGGATGGCACTACAACGGCCACTCCGTGGCGTACGACACACGCCTGCACGACCTGGCGCAATTCAAGGACAACGAGGCGGGCACACGTATTGTGGAACTCGACATGGATGTGCTCCGCCATTTCCGCGAAGCCCTGCCCTACTGGCAGGATTCCGACCACTTTAAAATGACAGACTGATGCAATACGAGTGGCTCATACGACAACTGAACGACAGCGAGCAGGAGACACAGGCACTCCTTGCCCGCGAGCTGAAGATAAGTCCGCTGTCCGCCCGGATACTGGTGGATCGCGGGATTCTGACACCCGACGAGGCACGCCGCTTCGTACGGCCGTCGATCCAGGAACTGCACGACCCGTTTCTCATGCGCGACATGGAGCAAGCCGTGCTGCGACTGCACACCGCCATCGAACGGCGGGAACGTATCATGGTCTATGGCGACTACGATGTGGACGGCACGACAGCCGTGGCACTGATGTACAGTTTTCTGCGCCATCTGACTGACAACCTGATCTTCTATATCCCCGACCGCCACAAAGAAGGCTACGGCATCTCGTTCCAAGGAATCGACGTCGCCCAACAGGAAGGCTGCACGCTGGTCGTTGCCCTGGACTGCGGCATCAAGGCGGTGGATAAAATAAACTATGCCAACGAACGCAAGATAGATTTTATCATCTGCGACCATCATACGCCGGGCGACACGCTGCCCGCAGCCAAAGCCGTGCTCAACATGAAGCGACAGGACTGCAGCTATCCGTTCAAGGAGCTGTCGGGCTGCGGCGTGGGATTCAAACTGGCGCAAGCCTATACGGAGCGATACTGTCTGAACCCGCAGTGGCTCTACAACCTGTTAGGGCTGACAGCTATGTCCATCGCCTCGGACGTGGTGCCTGTTACCGGCGAGAACCGCATCCTGGCGACCTTCGGTCTGCGCCAACTGAACCGTCTGCCTTCGATAGGCATACGCGCTATCATGCAGGTAGCAGGCATTGCCGACAAGCCCGTGAACATCCAGGATCTGGTCTTCAAACTCGGTCCGCGTATCAATGCGGCAGGCCGTATGCACAGCGGAGCCGAAGCCGTTCGGCTGCTCATCACCGACGATCCGGAGTATGCGCAACGTCTGGCGCAGGAGATCGACAGCCATAACACGGAGCGACGCGACTGCGACATCCGTACAACCGAAGAAGCCCTCCAGCAACTGCAAAGCGATCCCGACAACGACAAGAAACATACAACCGTGGTTTATGCTCCGAACTGGCATCGGGGCGTAGTGGGTATTGCAGCATCCAGACTGACAGAGACCTACTACCGCCCTACTATCGTGCTTACTGCGGAAGAAGAGGGCGGCGAGCTATCCGGCTCGGCACGTTCGGTCAGCGACTTTGACATCTACAGCGCCATCGACTCGTGCAGCGACCTGCTCTCCAACTTCGGAGGTCACCGTTTTGCAGCCGGACTGAGCATGGCGCCGCAGAACCTGCCGGAGTTCCGTCGCCGCTTTGAAGAGTATGTGGCGGCACATATCCACCCCGAACAAATGAAACCAACCATCGACGCAGAGGCAGAGATCGACTTCGCGGATATCACGCCCGAGTTCTTCAATCTGCTGCGCCACTTGGAACCTTTCGGACCGGGCAATCCGCGTCCTGTATTCGTCACCCGCAACGTGATCAACAATCGCGGTACACGCCGCGTGGGACGTTCGGGCGAACACCTACGGCTCGACCTGACTGATCGCACCGCAGCCATCTCCGGCATCGCGTTCGGCGAAGGAGACAAAGCACTGTATCTGCAGAACGGAAACCCGATAGACCTGTGCTACGAACTGGAGGAAAACACCTTCAACCACATGACGTCTATCCAACTCCGTCCGCTCGAGATACGCCTGCTAACGAACAACGACTAACTACTAACGACAAATCATATGTTTTCAGAAAGAGACACCCAAGGCCCGTCACGCCGCAGAGGCAGCATCGAAGTAGTATGCGGATCGATGTTTTCGGGCAAGACCGAGGAACTGATCCGCCGTATGAAACGGGCACAATTTGCGCACCAGCGCGTGGAGATCTTCAAGCCCGCCATTGATGTGCGCTACTCGGTGGAAGACGTCGTGAGCCACGACCACAACGTCATTCAGTCCACACCGGTTGACTCGTCGCAGCAGATCCTGTTGCTGGCAGACGATATCGACGTAGTGGGTATCGACGAGGCGCAGTTCTTTGACATGGGCATTGTGGAGGTATGCAGCCAGCTGTCGGAACGCGGGATACGTGTTATCGTAGCCGGTCTTGACATGGACTTCAAGGGCGTGCCTTTCGGACCCATGCCCGCACTGATGGCTATTGCCGAAGACGTCTATAAGACGCACGCTATCTGCGTGCATTGCGGCGATCTGGCATACGTATCGCATCGTCTGGTGCAATCCGAGAAACGTGTGCTGCTGGGCGAGACGGACAGCTACGAGCCGCTCTGCCGCGCCTGCTACCGCAAAGCAATTGAAGAAGAAGGAGTTAAGGAGTGAAATCCCTTGACGTCATATTGCCTCTCGCTATTCGGGATACCTACACGTATCGTGTGCCGGATGGCATGAAAGACCCGCAGCCAGGAATGCGGGTTCTTGTTCCGCTTGGTACCAAGCAACTGACAGGCATTGTGCTGCGAGAACATACAGAGCCGGTGCCGGAACAAATCAAGTTGCGCGATGTCGTGGCGCTGCTGGACGACGTGCCCGCCGTCAACGGGTCGCAACTCAAACTGTGGCAATGGATAGCCGACTACTATATGTGTCCTATCGGCGATGTCATGGCGGCGGCTCTTCCCGCGCGCGTATATGATAAGGCATATAGTTTCTCGCCCGTCAAGAAACGCCGCGTCCGTCTGCCCGAATATATCGGCGAGATAGAAGATATCCATCGCCTGAGCGACGAACAGCTACGGGCAAAAGAGGAGATACAACGTGCCTGGCAGACACGTGAGACCGTGTTGCTGCACGGCGTGACAGCCTCCGGCAAGACGGAGGTCTATATGCACCTTATTCAGGAGCAGCTGGATGCCGGCAAACAAGTGCTGTATCTGGTGCCGGAGATTGCCCTGACGACCCAACTGACAGACCGGCTGCAACGCGTGTTCGGCGACCGTGTGGTGGTTTATCATTCGCGCGTCTCCGACGGTCTGCGGGCGGAGATCTACCGCCAGCAACTGAATCCGCAGCCACGACTCATCGTAGGTGCCCGTTCGGCGGTACTGCTGCCTTTCGACGGTCTGGGACTGATTATCGTGGACGAAGAACACGAGACGAGCTACAAGCAGCAGGAGCCTGCGCCGCGTTACCATGCCCGCTCTGCGGCTATCATGCTGGCACGCCAACAGGGCGCCAAGGTGCTACTCGGAACAGCTACGCCGGCCGTTGAGACCTACTACAACGCCTTAACGGGTAAGTACGGGCTGGTGAGCATGACGCATCGCTATGCGGATGTGGAGTTGCCGCGCGTGGAACTGATCGACCTGGAGCGGCAGTATCACCGCAAGGAGATGTACGGCCATTTCAGTGACCCGTTGGTGGATAAGATACGCCAAGTTCTCAAGGATGGCAAGCAGGTCATCCTCTTCCAGAACCGACGTGGCTATGCGCCGCAACTGCAATGCACCCAATGCGGACAGCCGCCCCGATGCGTACAATGCGACGTGCCGCTGACGTATCACCGCGGCGCAAACGAACTGCGTTGCCACTACTGCGGCTACACACGTCCTATTCCGCCCGTCTGCCCCGAATGCGGCGGCGAACTGAAGGTGCGAGGCTTTGGCACCGAACGGGTGGAAGACGAAGTGGCACAATTCTTTCCCGAGGCACGCGTGCTGCGTATGGATCTGGACACCACGCGCCAGAAGACTGCCTATCAGGATATCATCGACCGTTTCTCGCGGCACGAATGTGACATACTCATCGGCACCCAGATGGTGACGAAAGGACTGCATTTCGACGATGTTGCCTTGGTCGCGGTACTGAATGCCGACCATCTGATGAACCAACCCGACTTCCGCGCCTACGAACGGACGTTCCAGATGTTGAGCCAAGTGGCGGGACGTGCCGGCAGAAAAGGCAAACAGGGCGAAGTGGTCATTCAGACCTTCCGCAAAGACAGCCCCGTGCTGCGCGACGTGCTGCACCATAACTACGAGTCGCTCTATCAGGATCAGATAGCCGAGCGCGAACTATTTCATTACCCGCCGTTCTACCGCATTATCGAACTGACGCTGCGACATCGCTGCGAAGCCCCCGTAGCAGACGCAGCCGCCCTGCTGCAACAACGTCTGCGGAGCGTGTTCGGCGACCGTGTATCGGGCGTGGTAGTACCTTCGATAGCACGCGTGCAGAACAATCATATCCGGCTCGTCAGGCTTCGCATCGAGGCCAATGCCAATATCGCCCGCGCCAAACAGATGGTGCGCGAACAGATGGAATACGTGCTGGCACGACATAAGAGCACACAAATCATTGCGGACGTCGATCCGCAATAAAAAACAGAATACATTATGTTACGAGGCAAACTGCAACACACTCCCTGGTACAGCCGCGTTGCCCTATGGATAGGCATCGGGCTGCTGTGTATGATACTAACCGTTGTCGGCTTTATGCTGGCAGGCGACGCGCGATCGACCGAATCGATGAAGTGGCTGCAGTTCTGGCAGACGCTGACGGTGTTTATCCTGCCGGCGTTGACAGCCGTCTATCTATGGTCGGAAAAGCCCTTGGAGTGGCTGCATCTGAATCAGGGTATGACGTGGCAGACAGCGGGCGTGGCAGTCGGCATGATGCTGTTGGCTATTCCGGCTATCAACCTGCTCAGCTGGCTGAACCAGCAAATCGTCTTGCCCGTCGGCCTGCACGACTTGGAAGTATGGATGCAGAACATGGAAGAAACCGCCAAACAAATGACCGAACGTTTTCTGAAGACCGACCACATCGGCGGACTGCTTGTCAATATCGGACTGATGGCACTGCTGCCGGCTATCGGCGAAGAAATGACATTCCGCGGCGTGATACAGGGACTCTTCTCGCCGAAACAGAAGAAAGCGGCTATCTGGATCGCAGCCGTTGTGTTCAGCTTTATCCATTTCCAGTTCTACGGCTTCGTGCCGCGCATGCTGATGGGTGCCTTGTTCGGCTATATGCTGGTGTGGACGGGCAGTCTGTGGGTGCCGATACTGATGCACTTTACCAACAACTGCGTGGCGGTAGTGAGTTACTATCTGACGGAACGCTACGCGCCGGATAGCACGTGGATGGATGAGTTCGGTTCGGGCAGTACGTGGTATGTGGGTGTGCTGAGTCTGATGGCGATAATAGTTATCTGCTATTTCTTCGCTCGCGAACGATCAGCAGCGCCTCGTCCCTGATATCGTCGGGCAACTGAATGCGTCGCAGTTGCAGGCTGCGGCACCAGCCGGGCACGTCCTGTTCGCGCAGTGTCTCAAAGACCTCACGCATCTGCGCATGTTGTGCCGGTGTAAAGTCCTTCGGGTCGATGTCCGCCAAGGCATCTAATTCCTCATCGTCATAGTAGATGATTTCGGCATTGGTCTGCAGCAATGTCTCGCGTTCGCATACCAGGTGCTCGCCACAACAGCCCTCAGGCCGCGCAGACGGCTGAGAACTATCTTTATCGGAGTGTCCGGAGGCACTTTTCGCCCGTTGCCGCTCGCGAATCTCGTATAGCACGACGACAACAATGACCAGCAATATGAATAACAGCAGAGGAAGCACCGATTAGGGATTTGAAAATTTCTTATTTCAGCATAGCCTCAAACGATCGGCTGAAGCCGTATGGAATCGTCCACTTTGTCTTCCTCGATGACGAGGTTGTCGATAATGAACTGCTGGCGTTCGGCGGTATTCTTGCCCATATAGTATGCGAGCAAGTCCTTGACGGCATCCTCCTTGCGCAGCGTCACCTGGTCGAGACGTATATCGCCGCCGATGAAGCCCTTGAACTCTTCGGGCGAGATCTCGCCGAGTCCTTTGAATCGTGTTATCTCCGGGTTCTTCACCTCCGCCAGCGCTTTCTGCCGCTCCTCTTCGGAGTAGCAGTAGCGTATCTCCTGTTTGTTCTTGACGCGGAAGAGCGGCGTCTGCAGGATATAGACGTGCCCTTTCTTCACCAGGTCGGGGAAGAACTGCAGGAAGAACGTCAGCATCAACAGGCGGATGTGCATACCATCGACATCGGCATCGGTGGCGATGATTACTTTGTTGTAACGCAGTTCATCCAGTCCGTCTTCGATGTTCAGAGCCGACTGCAGGCAGTTGAACTCCTCGTTCTCATACACTACTGACTTACTCAGTCCGTATGAGTTGAGCGGCTTACCGCGCAGCGAGAATACGGCCTGGGTACGTACGTCGCGGCTCTTGGTGATACTTCCGGATGCGGAGAGTCCCTCGGTGATGAAGATGCAGGTGTCCTGACGCAAGTCGTCGTCGGCATTCTTGGCGGAACGAACGGGCTTGGTGTCGTTGAAATGCACCTGGCAGTCGCGCAACTTGGGATTGTTGAGCAAGTTCTTCTTCGCACGCTCACGGGCAGCTTTCGTCACGCCCGCAATGGCTTTGCGCTCGCGTTCGCTGTCCTGGATCTTCTGCAGCATGACGTCCGTTATCTCGGGATGCTTGTGCAGGTAGTTGTCGAGTTGCTGCTTGACGAAGTCGTTGACGAACTTGTTGACGCTCACGCCGCCCGTCGGCGACATGTCTTTGGAGCCGAGTTTGACCTTGGTCTGCGATTCGAATACGGGTTCCTCCACATTGATGGCAATGGCTCCGACCACGCCGTTGCGGATGTCCGTCAGGTCCTGGTTCTTGTTGAAGAACTCCTTGATGGTGCGTCCGATGGCTTCGCGGTAGGCAGCCTGATGCGTGCCACCCTGGATGGTATGCTGGCCGTTGACGAACGAGTAGTACTCCTCGCCCGTCTGGCTCGTATGGGTCAGGGCTATCTCGATGTCTTCACCCTTGATATGAATGATCGGATAGAGCGGATCGACCGTCATGTTCTCCGTGAGCAGGTCAAACAAGCCGTTCTTGGAGCTGTATTTGCGGCCGTTATATACGAGCGTGAGGCCGGTGTTCAGATAGGCGTAGTTGCGCAGCAGCTCCTCGATATAGTCGTCGCGGAAACGGTAGTTCTCAAAGAGCCCTTTCGAGTCGTCCGGCATGAACTCGATGATCGTGCCGCGTTTCTCCGGTCCGTTGTAGTCCTGTACGTCGGTATCGCTGACGAGTTGTCCCTTGCTGAACTCGGCGCAACGTGTCTTGCCCTCGCGGAACGACTGCACGCGGAAGAAGGTGGACAGGGCGTTGACGGCTTTCGTACCGACGCCGTTCAGTCCGACCGATTTCTTGAAGGCTTTGCTGTCGTACTTGCCGCCGGTGTTGAGCAGCGAGACGGCTTCCACCATCTTGCCCAACGGGATGCCGCGCCCGTAGTCCCGCACGCGCACCATTTGACGAGGCTTTTCGTTTTCGCTTTCGACTATATCTATCTCTATCACTTTGCCTTCGCCCATGCGGAACTCGTCGATAGAGTTGTCTATCGTCTCTTTGACCAGCACGTATATACCGTCGTCGGAATGTGTGCCGTCGCCCAGTTTGCCGATATACATACCGGGTCGGCGGCGGATGTGTTCGCGGTCGTCAAGATGGATGATGTTTTCGTCACCGTATTCGGTGGGTGTTTGCAGCACTTGCTCTTCTGCCATATTACGCCAAATTAAAAATCGGGTGCAAAGGTACAAAAAAAATCGCACATGTGCAAATTATGCGCGATTTTTTTTGCAGACCGGCTCTTTTAGGTTCCCCAAAACACCAACCGAAACGCTTATCTCAGGCGGGAGCCTTCGGCGTTGTAAACCGTTCCGTCCGGCTTGGTGATATAGACGGAGCCATCCAGCATCACTTTGCGGACTTTGTCGCCAGAAATGCGGAGGCTTTCTATTCCTTCATGTTCATCCAGCACGTCTATGTTGTCGAAGAAACCGCCCCATATATCGGAATTGCGGTAGAGGTCTTCGGAAGCGGCATGCACATAGAGTGTGCAGTTCTCTTTGTCTATGCCTTCGAAGGCGGCAGGATCGACATCCGTCTGCGGATCAAGAGCATAATTATTGATGATATGCAGTTTGGGATCGTTTTCAAAGACATTTGCCGCGATAGAAATCACTCCGGCTCCGATAGACACTTCTTCCAATTCCGGGCAATCGGCAAAGGCTGTCTCACCGATGGAAGTCACGTTGTCAGGAATAACGATGGAGGTGATATCCGTGTTTCGGAAAGCACTCTGCGGTATATCCGTCAGGTTTTCACTCAATACCACTTCGGAGAGTGAGCTGCAACGCAGGAAAGCACCCATGCCCAGCGTTGTCAGGCTGTTGGGTAGAATGACTTTTCCCAAAGCGGAGCATCCGACAAAGGCGTTGGTGCCGATTGAGGTCAGACCTTCCGGGAAATTGAAGCTCTGCAACGATACGCAATTGCCGAACGACATAACACCGATCGAGGTAATACCGCCTGACACCTCAAACTCCTTCAATGCCGTGCAATTGTAGAAGGCATAGTCTCCTATAACGGGAACATCTCCTGCTATTTTCACGGACTCCAAGGCCGAACACTCGTAGAATAAACCATCTCCCATGGTCTCCACACCACAATTAAAAGTTGCTTCTTTCAACGAGCTGCACATATAGAAGACGTATTCGCCTACGCTGGTCAAGCAACCTTCGAAGGTTACGGATTCCAACGACGAACTGCTACGAAAAGCCTGATTTCCGATAGATGTTACATTAGCCGGAACGACCACAGATCCGGTTAGAGGCATGTAAGAAAAAAGAAAGTCGGTTATAACTTCCACATCCGGACCGATGGTAAGCGTGGCAAAGTTAGGGGTGGCACTACTGGAAAAAGGCGGCCAAATAGTAGTATCTTCTATCGGAATAGTACAATTCCTTGCATTCCATACAGCCGATGTTAATAAATTACACTTGGAAAAAACGTTCTTTCCTATGGAACTCACATTTTTCGGAATAATGATGGAAGAAAGAGCAGATTCACAAAAAGCCGAATTACCGATACTCTCAACGGATTCGGGAATAGTGATACCCTGCAACTTGGTATCTTGCCAGAAAAGGCCGTCCGATATTTCTTTCATTCCTTCCGGCAAGGTGCAGGAAACGAGGTTTTCGCACTGTGAAAAAGCATATTTTCCGATGGTTGTCACGCTGTTGGGAACCATAAGCGAAGAAATACCTGTCTGCTGAAAAGCAAACACACCGATATAAGTTACCGTGGCGGGAATAGATGCAACCAAAAGATTATCCATGAACAAAAATGCCCGATCACCGATAGAGGTCACACCTTCGTTGATGTTTACGGCCTTAATTTGTTTCTGATAGTCAAACCAGGGTTCATCGCTTGCGTCCTCCCAGTTTGCCATGTCACCGGTTCCCGAGATAGTGAGCACGTAGTTGTCGCTGCTCCCGTTTGTGTCAATCGACCACGTGAGGTTGTCGCCGCCGGCGCCGCACGTACCGTCTGCCACATGTTCCGCTTGTGCCATTAAGGCACAGGTCATTAAGACTGCCAAAAAAGTAAATAATCGTTTCATAAGCCTATAAGATTTTAATATAAGATTTCAATAAGATAACAACGAATTTCCCAAATACGCTGCAAATTTACTACAAATAT
>JAFPJV010000020.1 GCA_017425065.1 Paludibacteraceae bacterium | reverse complement strand
CTGGCAGAAGACACATCTATGGAATATCCTGACTGTAAGCGGAACGCCGCAAGCCGACCTGTATCGTCAGCCGACGGAGCAGGGACAACTTATCCGCACACAATGGTACAGCGCGGAAGAGAAATTATACCGACGCGTCAATATCTATCTGCCTGCGGAATATGCTAAAGGACAAAGTACAAAGGATTGTTTTCCAGTGCTGTACCTGCTGCATGGCATCAACGGCTATGAGGGCTCGTGGGCGGAGCGCGGCCAGGCTATACATATCTTGGAGAATCTCGTAGCGCAAAGCAAATGCCCATCCATGATACTTGTCATGCCGGATGTCAACTTCAGCGTGAAAGAAGATTGTCCAAGTCATCATACATTGTGGAATAGCGTGATGAATTATCCTCGTCTGAGCCATAGTAATGATATAGAGCATGCACTTGTAGCACTCATTGCCATGGTGGATTCTACGTACCGCGTTTCCGACAAGCGCTATATCGCCGGCTTTTCCGACGGTGCGCGCATGGCAGCTAATACGGCGAATATGTTGCCCGGCTATTTCTCGGCCGTCGGCTTGTTCTCGCCAGTAGTCCGCAAAGAACAACTGCCACAAGACAGTGTCGCCTACACCATCTGCACCAGCAAGGCTGATATGTTTCATCCGAATGCCAAGCGTTTGCACCGTCGAATGGAGAGAAAACATATTCCACACCGCTATACCGTAAGTGATGGAGGCCATACGTGGCGAAACTGGAGGCGATATCTTTCCGAGTTTCTACAGACCCAACGATAAGCGACAATTTGCAAAAAGAACGAGAAAGAGAAAAGAAGCAAAAGAGAAAGAGATAGAAATGTGTCAATAAGAGGTTTTGGTTTTTTGAAAAATGAGGGGTGAAAAAGCCGAAACGGTTAAACATCGTCCAAGGGGACTTGATTGAGGTTTCGTTGGATAGTCATTGGAAGATGATCCCGTGATGAATATGCGGGTGATTCGGATTGGACGAAGAATGGATTCGATGCAGAAACAATATGAGCGGCTCAATGGGATTTGAGTCGCTCATAGTATATCGGAGTGTTCGAAGTATTCGGATTATTCGGAATTGGCTGATTTATAGCGATTTAGTATTGCGCGGTGTCATATACCTGGTCGGCGATTTCGGAGGAAGCCAGGCGCTCGATGAGGCAGAAAGCAAAGTCGGACGACAAGCCGGGACCTTTCGCTGTGATGACGTTCTTGGATTCCACAACCAATCCGCCCACATAGCTCTCGCCCAGATATTTCTCAAAGCCGGGATAGCACGTAGCCTGCTTGCCCTCAAGGATACCCAGTTGCCCAAGCACCGAAGGTGCATAGCAGATGGCTGCTATCATCTTGCCCGCCTCGTTATGCGCCACGAGCAGTTCGCAGAGGTTAGCATGCTTGATGAGATTGGTCTGCCCGCCGGGCAAGATCAACATCTCGGCATCCGTGAAGTCGATATCCTCCATTAGTCCGTCCGCCTCGACGGCAATGTTATGCGCGCCGAGCACCAGCGGTTTGCCGGTCAGCGAGACAGTTGTTAACGCAATGTTGGCACGACGCAACAAGTCGATCGTGGTGATGGCCTCTATTTCCTCGAAGCCGTTGTCAAGAAACAAGTAATTCATACAAACAGTTATGTAGGGATTATATAAGTTATCAGACCAATCTGGTCTTGTTTCTGTTCACTGGGTGTGAAACGCGCCTCGCGCGCTTTGAGCAACATGACTTCAATAGTAGCCTTGTCGCTGACGTTCGTTCCGGTCGTCACTTTGGCACTTACTACCCGTCCTTCGGGGTTGACACGTATCTCAATGACAACTTTGCCGGGTTCGTATTTGCCTTTCTCGGGTTGCGGCAGTGTGCCGACGATGTCTCGCCCTTCGAGTTTCCAACTGCCGTTGCCGCTCTTGCCGCTTCCTTTGCCCTTGGCGGGGTTGTCGCCCGCGCCTCCGTTGCCTGCCGAGCTTTGTCCTCCTGTACCTCCGGCACCTCCGTTGCCTTGTCCGAAGAGGCTTCCCATCTTCTGCGCCCGTGCTTCTGCCTCGGCGCGTGCCTTGGCTTCGGCTTCGGCTTTCGCCTTGGCGGCTGCTTCCGCTTTCAGTCGTGCTTCCTCGGCTGCCTTCGCCTCCGCATCTACCTTCGGATCAGGCTCTTGCTTGACGGGCGAGGGCGTCGTCTGGGTGATAGGCGGACGTGTCGGTTCCTGCGGCTGGACGGGACGTGGCGTCTGGTCGGGATTGGTCTGCGCAGGCGGTATCTGAGGCGCCGGTTCGGGTTCTCCGGCAGCTGCCGAAGCACCTTCCTCGCCTTCGGACGCATCAAAAGGCACCTGATACGCAGGCTCTTCCGGCTCGGCGAAAGCGATCTCGACGCCCTCTTCCAATACCTCCTGCTCCGTGGTGATATAGATCAGATAGAACCACAGAAAGAGGAACAGCAGCGCAGCAAGCACCAGCGTTCCGACCGAAGCGATAATATGTGATTTATTGTTCAGTTTGCGCATTGTCGGTAGCCACAGGTTCAGCGCGGTGAGTTGCCACCACGAGTTTCATGTGATTCTCATTAGCTATATCCAGCACGCGCACCACTTCCTTGTATGCAATGTCCATGTCGGCATGCAAGGCGATAGTCAGCGTGGAATCGGCCATCTGCATCTGCTGCAGCCGCGACTCAAGCGCCTCGGGAGCAATCTGCTCGGGCTGCGCATCGCCTACGGCAATGAAATACTGGCCGAGATTATCTATCGACACCTTCGCCATCTGCGGCTTCGTGGTGTCAGTCGAACGCGCCTCCGGCAGGTTGATCTTGATATCGTTGGGTGCCGACATCGTGCTCGCCATGATAAAGAACAGCAAGAGCAGGAAGATGAGGTCGGTCATCGACGACATCGCAAAGGTCGCTTCGACTTTATTTCGTCTCTTTAAACCCATAGTTTAAATTGGAAGATTTGAAGATTTCTTATTTCGGCTAAGCCTCAAACGATCGGCTGAAGCCGTATGGAAAATTCGAAGATTCGAAGATTAATATTAGTGTTTGCTCGAATCCTTAAACAGGCTCATTTAAAAGATCCATAAACTCCAGCGTGCGGCTCTCCAGAACACGAACCACCTTGTCGATACGCGATACGAGCAGGTTGTAGGCAAACATAGCGATAATACCTACGATCAGACCGCCGATGGTCGTCACCATCGCCTGGTACATACCGGTGGAAAGCATATCCATGTCGATTGCTCCGCCTGCCTTGTTCGCCATCTCAAAGAAGGTGTGCACCATGCCCAGCACGGTTCCCAGGAAGCCCAACATCGGTGCTCCGGCTGCAATGGTAGCCATCAGCACCAGACCTTTCTCCAGGTTGCTGACCTCCAGGTTGCCGACGTTCTCGATAGCTACCTGCACGTCCTGCATCGGACGGCCTATACGCGTGATACCTTTCTCTATCATGCGCGCAGAAGGCGTGTCGGTCTGCTTGCAGAGCTTCTGTGCCGATTCGATCTTGCCCTCGTGGATATAGTCGCGAATACGATTCATGAAGGTCTTGTCCTCCTGCGTAGCCGCCTTGAGTACCACCAGGCGCTCGATAAAGATATATACTGCGCCCAAGAAGAGCAAAGCCAGAATAATCATGATCCAGCCGCCCAATTGAGCCATTTCCCACAGACTGATTGTTTTTGTCGTAACTGCCTCGGCAGCCGATTGAATTTGTAGTAACATATTATTTAGGATTTCAAATTTATGATTTATGATTTCAAATTTCAAATTTATGATTTCAAATTTCAAATTTATGATTTGAAGATTTTAGGAGAGCAGTGCGCGGTACTCCTTGATAGTCTGCTCAATACCCAGATACAATGCGTCGGATATCAAGGCGTGGCCAATGCTCACCTCTGCCGTCCATGGGAAGGCGTGAACAAACGCCATCAGGTTGTCGCGGTTCAAGTCGTGACCGGCATTCATACCGAGCCCCAGTTCATGCGCTTTCTCCGCCGCAGGGCGATACAGGTCGATAGCCGCCTGCGGATCGGTCTCGTAGAGACGGGCATAGGGCTCCGTGTATAGCTCCACGCGGTCGGCACCCGTCTTCTTGGCATACTCCACGGCCTCTACATCCGGATCAACAAATATGCTCACGCGGATACGCAGCGAGTGCAACTGATTGACAATGCCCTTGAGCTTGTTGAGATGGCGCTTGACGTCCCATCCGTGGTTGCTCGTCAACTGATTCGGATCGTCCGGCACCAGCGTCACCTGCGTCGGCTGCACATCGGCTACCAATGCAAGGAACTCGTCCGTCGGGTTTCCCTCGATGTTAAACTCCGTACGAACCAGACGCTTCAGTTCATAGACATCCTCGCGACGGATATGCCGTTCGTCCGGCCGCGGATGCACCGTAATACCCTGTGCGCCATACTTTTCACAGTTCTGCGCAAACAGCTCCACATCGGGTATTTTGCCGCCTCTGGCATTGCGCAAAGTAGCCACTTTGTTGATGTTAACACTCAGTTTTGTCATAAAGCGAAACATTTTACGGCGCAAAATTACAAAATTATTTTGATATGTGCAAATATAATTTGCATATATGGAATTTTTTTCGTAATTTTGCAGCCGAAATTAATTTAGCGTACTATGGCCTTATGACAATTGCCCTGTTTGGAAATACGATGAAAAGCGAAACGATGAGCGAAGTTTCGCACATTTTGGAGTTCATGAAACGCCGCGGTGTCAACGTGCTGCTGTCGCAGGAATTGCGTCAGGAACTCAACATCCGCGACCTGCCTTCCTTCCCCGACGGAGCCGACGCCCGTCCGGAGAACGAGCCGATAGACTTTGCCGTTTCGGTTGGTGGCGACGGCACATTTCTGACGACCGCCTCTATCATCGGCGACCGCAACATCCCTATCCTCGGTATCAACTGCGGACACCTCGGTTTCCTTGCCGACGTGCAGACCAAGGACGTGGACTTGATTCTGACACAACTGCTGGACGGACAATATACCATCGAGCAAGCTCGCTGCTCAAAGTCAGTTGCGGGAAAGAGAATCTGATCATGGCACCCTTTGCGCTGAATGAAATATCCATCCTCAAGCAGGGACTGAGTAGCATGATCGCTATCGAAGTGCACGTGAACGGCGAGTTGCTGCACAACTACCACGCCGACGGCCTCGTCATCTCGACTCCTACCGGCAGTACGGCGTACAACCTGTCTGTCGGAGGGCCTTTAATCGTTCCGCAGTCACGCGTTATGGTGCTTTCGCCCGTCGCGACTCACAGTCTGAGTGTCCGTCCGCTTGTCGTGCCCGAGGATTGGAAGATAGACCTCAAAGTGCAAAGCCGATACGGCTACTACATGATATCCGTTGACGGACGTTCGCAGATCCTGGGCGACGACGTGCAACTGCATATCGAACGTGCGTCATATACCGTCAAACTGGTGCAGATAGGCGAAAACAACTTCCTGAATTCGCTCCGCACAAAAATGAATTGGGGGAAGTAAGTCGAAAGCTATGTTATTGGATTATATTATATGGAATGTGGATCCTGTGTTGTTCCACTTGGGAAATCTTGAAGTGCGCTGGTACGGGTTGTTCTGGGCGATAGGTCTCTACCTGTGCTGGCTGGTCAACGAACGCATGTACCGCCATGAGAACTGCCCTGCCGAATGGGCGGACAAGATGTTTATCTATATGGCGCTGGGCGTCATTATCGGTGCACGCATCGGCCACTGCTGGTTCTACGAATGGCACCTGACGAACGACCCGATACAGATTTTCGGCTGGACGTTCCACTACCGCAACCCGTACATCGAGCACCCGCTGCTGCTGCTCAAGATATGGGAAGGCGGACTCAGCAGCCACGGAGGCGGCATCGGACTGATCATCGCCGCGTTCCTGCTCAACCATTTCCGATTCAGCAAGTATCCGCAATTCCAGACCTCGTGGATCTGGATCCTCGACCGCCTGTGTCTGGGTGTCTGCATCACGGCGACGCTGATTCGTCTCGGCAACCTGTTCAACAGCGAGATATACGGCAGTCCGACCGATCTGCCATGGGGATTTGTCTTCGTGCGCAACGGTGAGACCGAGCCTTGTCACCCGACGCAGATATACGAGATGCTGTACTGCCTCGTTGCCATGGCGGTGACGTGGCCTATGTACTGGAAGACCGACGCCCGCCGTCGTGAAGGCTTGCTGTTCGGCGTCTTCCTGCTCATCGTGTTCGTGACGCGTTTTCTGCTGGAGTTCATCAAGAACGACCAGGAAGCCTTCGAGGCAGGACATGTGCTCAACATGGGGCAACTGCTCAGCATACCGTTTATCCTGCTCGCTATATTCCTTATTATACGCGCGTATAAGAGACCGCTGTCTCCCGTAGTGGATCAGCAGCCGGTGTCATTAGACCCAAAATATCAGAATAATCGAAAAAAGAAATGACCAAACACGATTTACGAATCATATTCATGGGTACGCCGGAGTTTGCCGTGGCAAGTCTGGATGCCCTGGTAAAAGGCGGCTACAACGTCGTGGCAGTCGTCACCATGCCCGACAAACCTGCCGGACGTGGACACCAGATACAGTATTCAGACGTGAAGAGATATGCCTTGGCGGCAGGACTGCCGGTGCTGCAGCCCGAGAAACTGAAAGACGAAGCGTTCCTGGAAGAGTTGCGTTCGTACCGCGCAGACCTGCAGATCGTTGTTGCCTTCCGCATGTTGCCGGAAGTCGTTTGGGCGATGCCGCGCTTAGGCACTTTCAACCTGCACGCCTCGCTGCTGCCGCAATACCGCGGGGCGGCTCCGATCAACTGGGCGGTCATCAACGGAGAGCAGGAAACAGGCGCCACGACATTCATGCTGAAGCATGAGATAGACACCGGCAATATCATCTTGCAAGAACGGATAGATATCGGCGAAGACGAGAACGTAGGCTCCGTCCACGACCGCTTGATGGCGTTGGGCGCGCCGCTCGTCACCCGCACCGTAGATCTGATTATCGAGAGCGAGAATGCCGGCACGCCGCTTCCTACCAAGCCGCAGCCCGAGACAGGCGAACTGCGTCCGGCGCCCAAGATATTCAAAGAGGACTGCGAGATACGGTTCGAGGAAAAGACGGCCGACGAGATAAAGAACTTCGTGCGCGGCCTCAGCCCCTACCCCGCCGCATGGGCAAACCTGACGATTCACGGACAAAATTTTGAGAATGTCAAAATTTATGCCGTCGACCGGAGTGGCTCCGGAGCCGAAAAAGCGTCAAAAGTCGAAAGCAAAGGGGAAATTATAGTGCCTTGTAAAGAGGGCGCAGTAAGTATCTTGGAGCTGCAGGTGCCGGGAAAGAAACGAATGGACGCACGTTCATTCCTGAACGGACTTCACTAATTTTTAATTCGTAATTTTGAATTTTTAATTTTGAATTACCTCTCGCTCATAGAAAAATACTACGCCGAGTCGCCGGAGCTCAAGCATGTACTGCTGACGCATAGCCGCCAAGTGGCAGACCGCGCTCTGCGTATCGTGGATGCGCATCCCGAATGGGAGCAGCAGGGCTTGGTCGACAGGCAGTTTGTCGAAGAAGCGGCGATGTTGCACGACATCGGTATCCTCTTCTGCGATGCGCCGAAGATTCATTGCACCGGTTCACACAAATATATCGAGCACGGCTATCTGGGCGCGGAACTCTTGCGCAAAGAGGGTTTGCCGAGGCATGCACTCGTGGCGGAACGTCATACCGGCACCGGCATTTCGATTGAGCAGATCGAACGCGAAGAACTGCCTATTCCCGAACGCGACTATTGTCCGCAGTCGCTCGAAGAGAAAATCATCTGCTACGCGGACAAATTCTATTCAAAAAGCCACCTCGGCGAGGAGGTGGCTCTCAGCAAAGTCAAAGCCAACATTTGGCGTTACGGCCACGATGCCATTGTCCGCTGGCAGGAACTCGTCGCCCTCTGCGGCGAACAACTGCAATAACTTACTCCATTCGGCCGTGGCATTGTTTGTATTTCTTGCCGCTGCCGCAGGGACACGGGTCGTTCGGGCGCGGCTTTTTCTCCACATGGATAGGCATGGGACGTTGCTCGCGCGTGTCACGACCGGCTGCTTGTGCCATACCGCTCTGTGAAGCGGCTTGCTGCACGGCGTCTTTCTGCGTACGATAACGCGACATATCCATGCGTCGCTGCTGCTGCGCCTGCTGTACGCGGTCGGGATCCTGCTGGTAGATCTGTCCGCGAAGCAGGATTTCTATCGTGCGGCGGTTGAGCGAAGTCAACATGTCGCGGAAGATACCGAAGGACTCGAGTTTGTATATCAAGAGCGGGTCTTTCTGCTCATAGCTGGCGTTCTGAACCGACTGCTTGAGGTCGTCGAGACGACGCAGATGCTCTTTCCACTCGTCGTCCAGGATGAGCAGCAACATACGCTTCTCGAACTCGCGAATCAGTTCCTTGGACTCGGTCTCAGCCGCCTTGCGCAGGTTGACGGAGATATTATAGACACGCTTGCCGTCGGTGATCGGCACCATGATGTTCTCAAACTGCGAGCCTTTGTCCTTGAAGACACGCTGAATAACCGGATTTGCCGTGCGCGTCATGGTTTCCATGCGGCGCTTGAAGGTCTCCAATGCCGCTTCGCCGAGGCGGTCGGAGAGCGATTGCGTGCGCTCGGAGAAGAACTCCTCTTCCGAGAACGGCACTTCCATGGCGAAGACATGCGTTGCGTCCATGACCAGACTCTCGAAGTCGCGTGCATCGCGGGCTTCGGCTACCATCGCATCCGCCGTGTCATAAATCATATTGGTGATATCCACGCCGATACGTTCTCCCATGAGGGCGTGACGACGTTTGGCATAGATGACGTTACGTTGCTGGTTCATCACGTCGTCGTACTCGATGAGTCGTTTACGGA
Organism: Paludibacteraceae bacterium; assembly: GCA_017425065.1. Lineage (GTDB taxonomy): Bacteria > Bacteroidota > Bacteroidia > Bacteroidales > Paludibacteraceae > Colicola. The sequence goes on along the minus strand of JAFPJV010000020.1, from coordinate 1,711 downwards.
TACCGAAGTTGTTCTCCTCCACTTTCTTCTGGGCACGTTCGATGGAGTTGCTGATCATCTTGTGCTCTATCCGGTCGCCTTCCTCAAAGCCCATGCGGTCCATGACGCCGGCAATACGGTCGGAACCGAACATACGCATCAGGTCGTCCTCCAGCGAGACATAGAAAACGGAACTACCCGGGTCGCCCTGACGGCCGGAACGACCGCGCAACTGACGATCCACACGGCGGCTCTCGTGCCGCTCCGTACCGATGATAGCCAAGCCGCCCGCCTCTTTCACTTCGGGCGTAAGCTTGATATCTGTACCACGGCCTGCCATGTTGGTAGCGATGGTCACAACGCCGGAACGTCCCGCCTCGGCAACGACTTGTGCTTCCTGCTGATGGAGCTTGGCATTCAGCACGTTGTGCTTGATGCCGCGGCGCGTGAGCAGTTTGCTAAGCAACTCACTGATTTCCACGGACGTGGTACCTACCAGAACCGGTCTGCCCTGGCTAACCATCAGTTCTATTTCCTCGATGACGGCATTGTATTTCTCGCGCTTGGTGCGATAGATACGGTCGTTCATATCGTCGCGGGCAACGGGTTTGTTGGTCGGGATGACAACAACATCCAGTTTGTATATATTCCAGAACTCACCGGCTTCGGTCTCGGCTGTACCGGTCATACCCGCCAACTTGTTGTACATACGGAAATAGTTCTGGAGCGTGATGGTAGCGAAGGTCTGTGTCGCCGCCTCCACTTTGACGTTCTCCTTGGCTTCGACCGCCTGGTGCAGACCGTCGCTCCAACGGCGTCCTTCCATGATACGGCCTGTCTGCTCATCCACAATCTTCACTTCGCCGCCGTCGATGATATAATCCACGTCTTTCTCGAAGAGCGTATAGGCTTTGAGCAGCTGGTGAACGGTGTGCACGCGTTCGGACTTGACGCTGTAGTTGGTCAGTATCTCGTCTTTCTTCTGCTGGCGCTGCTCGGGCGTGAGATCGGTCTGGTGCTCCAGTTCCGCCATCTCGCTTCCCACATCGGGCAGCACGAAGAAATGAGGATCCTCGGTAGAGCCTGTCATGAGGTCAATACCCTTGTCCGTCAGTTCGATCGTCTTGTTCTTCTCGTCAATGACGAAGTAGAGTTCGTCGGTGGCGATATGCATGTTCTTCTCGTTTTCCTGGAGGTAGAACTCTTCGGTTTTTTGCAGACGCACTTTGACGCCCGGCTCGGAGAGGTACTTGATGAGTGCCTTCGACTTAGGCATACCTTTGAAGGAGCGGAACAGTGCCAACTCGCCGGCCTCTTTCTCCTTCGGGTCGGCGGAACCCATCTTCTGTTTGGCTTCAACGAGCAATTTGGTGGTCAGCGTCGTCTGGGTCTTGACGAGTCGTTCCACGCGGTCTTTGTACTCGTCAAACATCTGGTCTTCGCCTTTGGGCACAGGACCGGAGATGATAAGCGGCGTACGGGCGTCGTCAATCAGCACGGAGTCCACCTCATCGACGATGGCGTAGTTGTGTCCGCGCTGCACGAGGTCCATCGGGCTGGTCGCCATGTTATCACGCAGGTAGTCAAAACCGAACTCGTTGTTCGTACCGAACGTGATGTCTGCCGCATAGGCTTTCCGGCGGTCGTCCGAGTTGGGTTTGTGCTTGTCGATACAATCCACTGTCAAACCGTGGAACATATAGAGCGGACCCATCCACTCCGAGTCACGTTT
>JAFPJV010000019.1 GCA_017425065.1 Paludibacteraceae bacterium | reverse complement strand
TCGCCAAACTGAAATACACTGTGTTGCGTTCACCTTGCTCGGCTCCGTCAGCAACTCCGATCGATAGCATCAACTGCTGTATGATGTCTGCGTATGGGATGCCTTTGTATTCCAATGATGAATTGATGGAATGATCCGCTTCGCTCAATGATGTATGCGGAGGCAAGGCTCTATCGGGATATAATCCCGGATCAATAGACGAAACTTCTCGCTCTGCGAACAAACCGGCTTCGTATATCCAAAGGATATAACCACGAGGAACGACATAGGACGCACGCGCCAAATCCTTTGTCACCGCGTCGTACTCCTTGATGCCGAGGGCGGTGGCGATTCTTAACTGCGCTGCCTCAATGCTTTCGAGCGCACCCGAATTCAATTCGGGACTAATTGACGAAGAAAGAGGTAAGCGTTCTCCAATCAACCGCAACCCTTTACCGCTTGCTGTGATAGCGACAAGGTAAATCTTGTTATCCGACAGCAACTGCTTGTCGATACTATCGAACCACGCTCTTGGCTCCTCTACATGGTCCACATCCAGCATAGCAAGACCGGACGGGATAGCATCTGCGCTGACGCGCTTGCCGTTACGGAAAGACGCTGCGTGCGGAATGATGATAGGCAGACGCTTCTTGAGTGCTTGCTTTCGTTCTGCATAATCGCTTGCCCTCTCATCCAGCGCCGCAATCTGCTTACATACGTTACTTACTTCGGGACTGTCAATCAGTTCGTCCCATTTCTCCTTGGTGCACAACATCGGCGCACCTGCATTTACTTTTTCTTGATACTGAAACATGTTATTTTTCGTTTTTAAATTCTACATTACTTGACTTGAGCGAGTTCCATTTGCCTTTGGAGCGAGTCCACTCGCAGCCGACTTGGTTGGCATTCTCGTGGTCTTCTGGATATAACTTCCGTTGCTTGATCGCCTTCTTACCAGCCGTCTTCTGCATGGCTTTCCATTGCGCCTCACTCACTTCCATCTTCTCCAGACACATCGGGTTGTAGATGTCGCAGTCCACCATCCACGGGTTCATCGTCATTCGACAATGCGTCTTCAGCGGACCATTGATGCCACGGACAACTCCCGTCTCGGTGTAGAACGGGCAGGCGCTACTACACTTCACGCCGCCCTTACGTATTGCTACAATCAACATACGCCTACACCTTCAGTGCCTTGATAGATGCCACGAGCTTCTCCAAATCGGTCTCGCACAACGTCTCACCCATCTGCTCCGTTTGACATGCCAGTTGATCTGCAAGATCACGACCATCCTTATACGCTTCGTGTCGGATATAAATCTCCAACTTGATATGCGTGTCATTGGCGGACACTTTTCCGTTCTTCGTGCGCTCGATCGTCACCCAATGCTTTTCCTGATGCACCTCGTGCGGCCGCGCACCCTTCTCAGTAAATGTGTACTGATCTTCATCGTTACGGAAGAGCGTTCCTTTACGGCTGTCCATTACTCTGAGGTCTCCCTCTTTCATCAGCGTGATTAAGTCCACGCATAACATTACATTCTTTTTCATCTTTTGCGAATGTTTATGCTTGGCTTTGATTTACGAATGGCCATTCTGTGTTAACAAGCTCAACCAAAACGTTCGCAGGTTTGTATTTTATTTTTACGACCCACCTCTATGTGAGTTCGCTTTATAAATGGCATAAAATGTGCCAATTAGTTTCGTGTGAATATCGTATACATGAAACCATTTTCATGTGAAAAATCCGCTCATGAAACCATTTCGTGTAACATGGAATCCAATGTCCTGTATAGCACTCTCCAACGCGCTAATACATAAGGTTCCCACGTTGCGTTCGCCCATGGATAACGCGCACCACGTAACGCACGACTCGCCAGACTCATCTCATACACCGAACATTTTGCCAACAACTGAGGAACGTCATGTTCGTGTAACCACTGCTCAAAAGCAGCCAATGGTGGACGCTTTGGATTCGACTTAAATAGTCCATGATCTTGCATACATTGCAGCACAACCAACCAATCACAATGTTCCCACATTAGAAAATATCGTTCAGGCACATGCATACGCTGTATACGCGTCAGTACTGCCACAAGATTCTGATCTTGCGTTGCCGTTTGTGACTCAGGCTTTGTATAGCCCATTTGCTCCAACACTTCACCAAGTGTCTGGGTCTTACCGCTTCGCGCGGTGAAATCTGAATTTGTCATAATGTCAAACAAATTTTAAATTCTCCATTACGACAAGCTTGTCTGCTTTTCGCTTAAGCGGCGGTTCTCTATAACCTGCCATATCGATACTTGCCTAATCGAAAAGCTGGTGCAAAGATCTGAGTTTATTTTGACATGTGCAAATAAATTCTCAATAAATTCACAACCTTGTAAGTTGCTTTATTTCAGTAGAATACAAAGAAAAATGATGAATCACACCGATTAATTCATGTGATCCATCATTTGAAGTGGATTTTATGCTCGAAAAATAACCCTTCTTAGCTTAAATAATTGGCCGCTGTGGTCGGTTTAACCCCTAAAACGATCGCTATTTGTTGAGCCAAAAGTTTCTTCGGAAGTCGTCCGAAATATTCCTTTTCGTATAGCTTAGCAATAAACTGAACAAACTTTTGGTTGTCATTTTTGCTCGGAGGATAACACAGACTCACTAATTTATCATAGTGAT
>JAFPJV010000018.1 GCA_017425065.1 Paludibacteraceae bacterium | reverse complement strand
AGGAACATGACTGCTGCCTGCATCGAATCCTCGGCTTCGTTCAAGATTTGTTTCGGTTCAATCATAGTATATAAATATATTTTCTAGTTGACTAGTCGACTAGTAAACTAGCAGACTATTTTATTTGTACGCCATAGGCATTTTTATGGTTTTACGAGCGTGCCGATGGCTTCGCCGTTGATGACACGTTCGAGGTTGCCCGGGCAGTCCATGTTGAAGACATAGATCGGCATGCCATTCTCTTTGCACATGACGGTAGCGGTTTGATCCATCACTTTCAGTCCGCGGCGGATAATCTCGTCGTAGGTTATCTCGGAGAACTTGGTGGCCGTAGGGTCTTTCTCCGGGTCGGCGGTGTAGATGCCGTCCACGCGTGTGCCCTTGAGCATGACGTCGGCCTTGATCTCCAGTGCGCGCAACGAAGAGCCGGTGTCGGTGGTGAAGTAGGGTGCACCGGTGCCTCCGGCAAGGATGACGACGTTGCCTTTGTCCAGCAGACGTTGTGCCTTGGCGGGGCTGTAGAAGTCGCCTACCGGCTCCATGCGGATGGATGTGAGCACGCGCACGGGGCAATGGATCGCTTCCAGCGCCGACTGCAAGGCCAGCGCATTGATGACGGTGGCAAGCATACCCATCTGATCACCTTTGACGCGGTCGAAGCCCTGTTTGGCTCCACTCAGTCCGCGGAAGATATTGCCGCCTCCGATGACGATGCCTACTTGCACGCCGCGGTCGGCGATAGCTTTCACTTGTTCGGCATACTCGTTGAGACGTTGGGTGTCGATGCCGTAACCTTGTTGTCCTTGCAGGCTCTCGCCCGATAATTTTAAAAGTATTCGTTTAAACATAATTGTCTATTGTCCATTGTCAATTTTCGGCTCCGGAGCCACTCCGGTACCAACTGGCGTACATGGCGTAGTTGTTGGCTATCTTGCGGTTGATTTCGGCCGTCTGGGCGGGATCGGCTTTTTTGATGAACTTGGCGGGTACGCCTCCCCATATCTCGTGCGGGCCTATCTGCGTGCCTTTGAGTACGAGGGCGTTGGCGGCTACGATAGCACCTTCGCCTACATGGGCGTCGTCCAGCAGCGTGGCACCCATGCCGATGAGGGCATAGTCATCCACGTCTGCACCGTGTATGGTGACGTTGTGTCCGACGGACACATAGTTGCCCAGACGGATAGTGGATTTCTGATAGAGCGTATGGAGCACAGCGCCGTCCTGGATGTTGCAGTGCTTGCCAATGACGATGGTGTTGACATCGCCGCGCAGCACGCTGTTGAACCACAAGCTCGAGCCCTCGCCCACCGTCACGTCGCCCACGACGGTGGCATTCTCTGCCATAAACACGTCGTCGGCAATGTGCGGTGTCAAGATTTCGCCGTTTCTATTTATTGCTTTTACCAAAGCCATAAATCATTCGAAGATTTGAAGATTCAAAGATTCGAAAATTAACGCGCAGCGATGATTGCAAGGAATTTCTCTGCTACGAGCGAAGCACCTCCGATGAGTCCGCCATCCACATCCGGGTTAGCAAACAGTTCGGCTGCGTTCTTCTCGTTGCAGCTGCCGCCATAGAGGATTGTCGTGTCGTCGGCTATCTGCGGGTTGTAGTTCTTGGCCACGAGTTCGCGCAGATAGGCATGCATCTCTTGTGCCTGTGCAGGTGTGGCGGTGAGGCCTGTACCGATAGCCCAAACGGGTTCGTATGCGAGCGTGATCTGCTTCCACTCCTCTGCCGAGAGACCAAAGACAGAGCCTTCGAGTTGTGCTTTGACCACCTCGTTCTGACGGCCGGCTTCGCGTTCCTCTTTCACTTCGCCGATACAGAAGATCACTTTCAGTCCATTCTGCAGCGCCAGACGCACTTTCTCGGCCAGCATCTCGTTCGTCTCGGCATAGTACTGACGGCGTTCGGAGTGTCCGAGGATGACGTATTCGGCACCTGTTGATTTCACCATTTCGGCACTCACTTCGCCGGTGTATGCGCCCTTCTCGTGGTCAGCGCAGTTCTCGGCAGCGACCTTGACGGGCGAGCCTTTGAGCAGCTCGGCTACGGTAGCCAGGTGGATAAACGGTGTACCGATGACGACGGCGCACTTCGGGTCTTTGACAGCTTGTTTGAGTTCTGTAGCCAGTGCTACTCCTTCTTGCAGGTTCTTGTTCATTTTCCAGTTGCCTGCAACCATTTTTGTTCTCATATTCGTATGTATGTTTTTAAATATAAATCCAATTCTCGGTGTCTTCAATGTTTAGTCGTTGATTTCTTTGCCGGTTTGTTCGGAGGCTTCGAAGGGGAAGAGTCCGAAGAGCTGGGCGTCGATATGGTCGGTGACCCAACGGAAGTCGTCGGGGTTGTCGCCGAACTTGATATGGTCGCCATCAACGATGAGCAGGTTGCCCTTGTAGTCCTTGATCCAGTTCTCGTACTTGTCGTTGAGTCCCTGGAGATAGTCGAGCTTCATCTGCTGCTCGTAGCCTCGCGCGCGTTTTTGTATTTGGGAAACGAGCGTGGGCACGGACGCGCGCACGTAGATAAGCAGGTCGGGCATCTTGACGAGCGAGGTCATCAGATCGAACAAGTCCTGATAGTTCTCAAAGTCGCGGTCGGACATAAATCCCTGGTCGTGGAGGTTGGGTGCAAAGATACGCGCGTCCTCGTAGATAGTACGATCCTGGATGATATACTTGTCGGAATTGCCGATATCGACAACATCCTTGAACCGCTTGTTGAGGAAATAGATTTGCAGATTGAATGACCACCGCGCCATGTCGGCATAGAAGTCCGACAAGTACGGGTTATACTCCACGCTCTCGAAGCGCGGTTCCCAGCCGTAATGTTTGGCCAGCATGTTGGTCAGCGTCGTCTTTCCGCAACCAATATTACCTGCTATTGCGATATGCATATCTTTTTAAAGAATAAAGATTATAGAATAAAGATTATCTTTTTATTTTGTCCAATTTTGTTCGCTGAAGAGGCCGAACAGCTCGGCGTCCACACGGTTGACTACTTTTCGGAAGTCCTCGGGACGGTTCTCAAAGTCCATATCGTCGGATTCGATGACAAGAACCCGCCCCTCGTACTTGTGGAAGATGAAGTCTTCGTACTTATCGTTGAGCCCCTGCAGGTAGTCAATCTGCATGGTTTGCTCGTAATCCCGTCCGCGTTTCTGTATCTGTGCGATGAGTGCCGGCACCGACTTACGGAGATAAATCATGAGGTCGGGATACTTCATCTGGTGCTTCATGAGGTCAAACAACTCCATGAAGGTGGTATAGTCGCGATCGGAGAGGTCGCCTCGCTCGTAGTTGTTGCGCACAAAGACATAGACTCCCTCGAAGATAGAACGATCCTGGACAATGGTATGCTTTGACTGCTGGACGGCAAGCATGTCGCGGAAGCGTTCTTTGAGGAAATACGTCTCCAGACAAAATGCCCAGCGGTTGATATCGCCGTAATAATCTTCGAGATACGGATTAAATGTCACGCTCTCGAAGCGCGGCTCCCAGCCATAGTATTTCGCCAACATCTTGGTCAGCGTTGTTTTTCCGGCACCGATATTTCCTGCAATCGCGATATACATAATTCGAAATCGGGTGCAAAGATACAAAAAAAATCGCACATGTGCAAATGAATGTGCGATTTTTTTTGAATTATATTCTATTTATCAGAAATTCTTCTTCTCCATATGGTTGAATAGCGGTGCATACTGCGTGCCACTCATCGAGCGGATGATGTTCTCGCGAGTCGTCATTTCCTTCATCGACTTGCGGGCAGGAGCGTCCATAGAATCCCATTGCCACTTGTAAACCACCTGTTGCTGCTTGTCGATATAGCGGAATTCGCCTTCCTCCTGATTTACAATGAGTCCAAGGCCGTTATGGAAGTGAGTAAATGGAAGAGCTTCAAACTTGAACGCCGCAGGGATAAAGCCGGATTTCAGTTTGAATACCGTCTCGCCTTTCTTGTCAATCAGCACAAAACTTTCATCATTCTTAACAACCCAGGTTACGTCGTCGGAGAACGGGATAGCCATCGTTTCGCGGCAAGCAATAACTTCCTCACCCTTGGTGTTGATAAAACCGTATTTTCCGTTTTTCACTACCATAGCGAGGCCGCAAGTGAACGGATAGATATACTGATAGGTAGCACTGAGGACTTCGTTCCCCTTCTTGTCCCAGAGTCCATATTTTTCATTCGAACTCTCGAAAGCCAGAAGTCCTTCACCCAGATTATAAATATACTTCTTCTGCGGCTCGATGAGATATTTGCCTTTCTCGTCAATCACGCCATATCCTTCGCCATCAGCCACTACAGCGAAGCCGCCGGCAAAAGGATCTACATATTTAAAGTCAGCACCGATCACCTCTTTGCCGTTTGCATCGAGATAGCCCCAGAGTTTACCATCCTCAAAGCCAACGAAGGCATTGTCACCGACACCGTCCAAGTCATCATATTCAGCCGGCACAATTTCCTTGAAGTTCTCGTCAAGAAGGCCGTACTTGCCATCTTCGCGGAAGATAAGGCGGTTGTAGCAGAAGAAATCACTCAATGGATACTTGCCATCTAATGAATGCTGTTTGTTGTCCTTGTCAATAAACGCTTCTTCATCATCCTCGGTCACAACGAAAGACCAGCCGCAAGAGAAGCCGTGAGCCTCCATGTAATCTGCCGGGATAACCATCTTGCCGTTTGCATCGATGAAGCCCCAATGGGCGGGTTCTTCACCGCCTGCAGGCCAGAGCTTGGTTGCGTCTCCCGTTGGAGTCAGGGAGTTCGGGTCGCACGAGGTCAGCAAAACTGCGCCGACCATTGCGAAAACATAAAACAGTTTTTTCATAACAATAAATTTGAATTGAATTGTTTGGTTAATAATTTATAACGTTATACACAAATAGCAGCCAGAAACATCAGCAGGATGAAGGAAATGAATCCGATCAGGACGCCGAGTATTATCTTGACCACGGGATTCGTGCTGTCTCCTTCTTGCGGCTGGTTCTCATGTACGCGCTCATAGTCGCTGAGCAACTGCGGTTCGGCATTGAACAAGTTGACGAACAACTTGTCGCCGGCGAAGAGTGAACGGGCTTTGAGTCCCGCCTCCTTGTACTTGATCATGTAGGCGTCCGCCTGCCGGTAGGTAGTAGCCGGCGAAAGGCATGCCGCCTGGGTCATGGTCATGAACTCGAAGAGATCGGACTTGGAGTTGGGAATCGGCGTAGTGCGAATGGTATTGGCGAGTGCTTCGTCCTTGTCCTTGCGCATCGCCGTTTTCTGCCATGAGAAGCCCCTGAATCCGTTTATTTTGGCATCCCATTCGGCGGTAAGCCGCTGGAGTTTGTCCGCCAGTTCCTTGGACGTGAGGTTGGCATTGACATCCTCGAAGGCATAGCCGCATTCGGGGCATGCGCCCATAAAGGACTGGACGATGGCTCCGCAGGCAGGGCATTTCTTGACAGCGCCGGCTTTCTGCGATTTAGGCTGCGCCGGCTCATTGCCGGCAGCAGCTTTCTTCATATTCGCCAGACGCGACTCGAGCACCATTTCCAGTTCTTCGCGATCCACGCCCATGGCATCGGCTTTCTTGAGAAGCACCCGCTTCTCTTTCTCGTTGAGTTCGCCGTCGCCCAGCGCGATATCGATGAGTTGTTCCAGTTGCGGGTCGTACATAGCTTTATTCTCCATTTTTATTCTTCTTCTGCCTGTGTAGCGGCGTAAGCTGCGAGGAGTTTCTCCTGAACGTCAGCCGGAACAAGTTGATAGGAGTTGAACGCCATGGTGAACGTAGCGCGTCCGCCGGTAAGCGACGAGAGCGTTGTGCTGTAGGAACTGAGTTCCTTGAGAGGCACTTGTGCTTTCAGACGCGTGAACTGCTTCTCGGTCTCCATACCAAGAACCATACCGCGACGGCCGTTGATATCGGACATGACGTCGCCGACGATCTCGGACGGAACGAATACCTCTACATCATAAATCGGCTCGAGCACCTTCGGGTTAGCCTCCTTGAAGGCCTGAGCAAAGGCGTTACGTCCGGCGAGGCGGAAGGATATTTCGTTGGAGTCAACCGGGTGCATCTTACCGTCGTAGATGATGACGCGTACGTCGCGAGCGTAAGAACCGGTGAGCGGTCCCTGCTCCATACGATCCATGAGTCCCTTGAGGATAGCGGGGATAAAGCGTGCGTCGATAGCACCTCCGACGATGGAGTTGATGAGCACGAGTTTGCCGCCCCACTCGAGGTTGATTTCCTGCTGGTCCTTGACGGAAATCTTGTACTCCTGGTTGCCGAACTTGTAGGTCTCCTTAACCGGTTGTCCTTCTTCATACGGCTCAACGATGAGGTGTACTTCGCCGAACTGGCCGGAACCGCCGGACTGTTTCTTATGACGATAGTCGGCACGAGCGGACTTGGTGATGGTCTCACGGTACGGGATCTTGGGTTCCTCGAAGGTGATTTGCATCTTGTCGTTGTTCTCGAGACGCCACTTGAGCGTACGGAGGTGGAACTCGCCCTGGCCGGAGATGATGGTCTGCTTGAGTTCTTTGGATTGCTCTACGACCCATGTCGGATCTTCCTCGTGCATACGGGTGAGCAGGGCAGCCAGTTTCTCGTTGTCGGACTCGCTAAGCGGCTTGATAGCACGGCGGTAGCGCGGCTGCGGATAAGCGATAGGTGCATATTGCAGGTCGCAGTCCTTGGCGTTGAGCGTGTTGCCGGTGCGGGTATCCTTCATCTTCACGGTAGCCGCGATGTCGCCTGCAGCCACTTCGTCAACGGGCACGCGGATAGAGCCTGCCACGCTGTAGAGCTGCGAGATACGCTCCTTGGAGCCGCGCTCCATGTTCTGGAGGTCGTCGCCGTTGTGGATAGTGCCCTGCATTACGCGGAAATAGTTGACTTCGCCGATATGCGGTTCCACGGATGTCTTGAAGACAAACAGACTTGTCGGCGCCTTCGCGTCGGCAGCCACGGGCTTGCCGTCAGCAGCAGGATAAGGCACCTGTGCGGGCGAAGGAGCCATGCCGTTGAGGAAGTCCATGAGACGGCGTACGCCCATATCCTTCAGGCCTGAGCAGCAGAGCACAGGATACATCGTACCGTCGGCATAAACGACCTTGAGTCCCTGCATGATTTCCTCGTCGCTGAGTGTTCCTTCTTCGAAGAACTTCTCCATGAGCGTCTCGTCTGCCTCGGCAGCCTCTTCTGCGAGAGCGGCACGCATCTCTTCTACGCGGTCGGCATACTCGGCAGGGATGTCCTTGAGTTCAGGAGCACCGCCTTCGGGTTTCCAAACCAGCATCTTGCCCTTCAGCACGTCGATAACGGCATTGAAGCCTGCGCCGGCATTCACGGGGAACTGGATGAGCGTACACTTGTTGCCGAAGTTCTCCTTGAGCTGGTTGAAGGTGCGCTCGAAGTCAGCCGCCTCGTGGTCGCACTTGTTGATAACGAATGCGACAGGCTTCTTGGCGCGCTCTGCGAGCCGGAAGTTGTTCTGCGTTCCTACTTCCACGCCGCCGTTTGCGCTGAGCACTATCAGGCCCGACTCGCACATCTGGAGAGCCGCTACGGTGCCGCCGCAGAAGTCGTCGGAACCGGCGCAGTCGATGATATTGAGTTTCTTGTTCTCGAACTCGATGTTGCAAACGGTGGAGAAAACGGAATAGCCGTACTCCTTCTCAACGGGGAAATAGTCGCAAACCGTGGATTGCGCCTCGATCGTACCGCGGCGCTTAATCACCCCGCACTCGAACAACATGGACTCCATCAGAGTCGTCTTACCGGATCCGCTGCCGCCCAACATAGCGACATTCTTGATCTCATTAGCTTGATAAACTTTAGCCATTTTTCAAAAATTAGATTTACAGATTATTAATGTTTTGTCTTTTTTTCTCTTTTTATACCCATTTTCTCGCAGAAGAGCGGATAGTACTCGGTGCCCTCCAACATGCGGAGAATCTGCTCGTTGTGCTCCTTTTCTGTCGTCGGTATTGCGCGGCGCAGAGGCATTTCGGGCTCTCCTTCGGGTTCGTGAGTCCACTTATAGACCGGCTTGCCCTCTTTGTTAACATAACGGAATTCGTAGTTGTCGGTATTGAGAACCAGCGCCAGACCGTTGTGGAAACAAGTAAGATATGTTTCGTTGTCTTTGAGCTTGAAGAGCGATTCGCCTTTCTTGTTAATAGCCTCCCAACGATCATTCTTGAATACCCAGGCTATATCATCATAGAACGGATTTGCCGATTGGTAGCTCAAACTGATCTCCACCTCACCCTTGGTATTGATGTAGCCGTATTTGCCGTTCTTTTTCACCATTGACAGACCGCATGAGAAGCCCCACAAATCATCGTACGTAGCGGGCAGAACTTCGTTACCCTTCTTGTCCCAAAGGCCGTATTTGCCGTTGGTGTTCATGAACCCAACCAAGCCTTCGCCGACATTGTAGATATACTTCTTCTGCAAATCAATAAGATAGTTGCCCTTGCCGTCAATAATTCCGTAATACTCTACACTATTTTTTATCACCACTACCTTGGCAATACCGCCCAAAAAGTCATAGGCATCGTCAAAATCCGGCTCGATAGCCACCTTGCCGTTCTTGTCCAAGTAACCATATTTGTCACCTGCATTTTCTTTGAAATAACAAAGTTCGTTATCTCCCATCATGCTCAAATAATAGTAGTCCGCAGGAATCGCCACCTTCAGGTCTTTGTCAAACATGCCTTCTTTACCGGTAGTATTGTCTTCAAACGGGGCGTAATTATAATAGAAAGTATATAAAACATAATCCTCGTCCGTATTGCCGGCTTTTCCATCCTTGTCAATATAGACATAGCAACTCTCTTCTTCGTCCCAGACACATGCCCAGCCGCAAGAGAACTGCGGTAAATCAACATATCCAAAGTGAAAAATATTGTAATAATTAAACCAATACTTGGCGGGAATTACCATCTTGCCATCGGCATTGATAAAACCGCCGACATCCTCGCCGTCAACGCCGGCAAACCAAAGTTTGGTCTTGTCACCCTGGGGAGTCAGTTCATTCGGATCACACGCTGTCAGCATTACTGCGCCGACCAACGCAAACATGTAAAAAAGTTTTTTCATCGTTGTTAAAAGATTTAAATTAAACAAAAATTATTCAATATGTTGAATATCTATTATTTTCTTTTTAAGTGCATGCGCTTGTTTTCGTTACAGCCTGCGCTTGATTTCATTATTTAGTGCCAGCGCTTGAGCGCGCACATATGTGCCTGCACATAAAAATCGCACAAAGGTACTGCAATTTTTTCATATACGCAAATTTTTTTGCTATTTTTAGTATTTTTTCGGCAATTTTGGATTATTTTGGAAAAACTCAGGTTTTTGCCGAGGGAAGTGCGGAGGAACTTTCGGCGGAGGAACATACCAGGATGATACCAGAAGGAACCAAAGAAGAACTAAATATGAACTAAATAAGAACTAAAGAAGAACCAAAGAAGAACTAAATAAGAACTAAAGAACAACTAAAAAAGAACTAAAAAAGAACTAAAGATTGATATTGATTATCAACGACTTAGAGTCGAGGCATTTTTTGGTTAATAAAGATGAAATAATTTTTGCGAGAGAATTCATACATTTTTGCAGGTGATCGAAATATGCTGGGCAGAATTGATAATAGTTTATAGACTAAATATGAAATAGTGTGACTAAATATAGTTCTTAGGCGAATATCGTTAAAATTGCGTGAAGTCTTGTTCATAAGATCGTGAATTAGGGGCTTTTAAAAAGAAGAGTTTAGATGGAAAGATGGGTAAAGCGAGGGCGAAAAGATGAGATGTGGCGTTAAATCTATGCGAAGATACAATCTTATTTTTATGCAACATATATTCGCAGGCGTGTCGGGTAGAATTATTTTATAACGACGGGAAAATTGATCTACAGAAGGAGGGAAAGTAGATAGAAATAGGAAGAAAATGGATGGTAAATGAGCGAAATTGTGCGATCGGGGATGAGAACATAAGAGGGAATCCTGGCTTCTGAAAAGACGTAATGATTGAGCAAAAGTATGTATAGTAACTATATCTATTATATTTGGTATTTGAAGATTCGAAGATTT
>JAFPJV010000017.1 GCA_017425065.1 Paludibacteraceae bacterium | reverse complement strand
TATATCTTGTCCAACGGACACACATTGCCGTCCATCGAGAACACGCCGTCCGTTGCAATGATACGGAACCGTTGTGCCTGCGCTTTCTTCAGCTGTTCCTCCAGGTCGGCCATGTCGCCGTTCGCGTAGCGGTACCGTACGGCCTTGCACAGACGTACGCCGTCGATGATCGACGCATGATTCAGCGCATCCGAGATGATCGCATCGTCGGCTGTCAGCAGCGGTTCGAACAGTCCGCCGTTAGCATCAAAACAAGCGGCATACAGAATCGTATCCTCTGTGCCGAAGAACTCGCTGATCACGCGCTCCAGCTCTTTGTGCGTGTCCTGCGTACCGCAGATAAAACGCACCGAAGCCATGCCGTAACCACGCTCGTCCATCTTCTGCTTAGCAGCTTCTATCAACTCCTTGTTATCCGCCAAACCCAGATAGTTGTTCGCGCAGAAATTGATTACTTCTTGTCCGCCTTCAACCGCTATACCGGAGGATTGCGGGGTAATGATGACGCGCTCGTTCTTGTACAAGCCTGCGTCCTTAATCTCTTGCAGCGTCTGCTGCAGATGTGTTTGAAATTCCTTATACATGGTATTAACTTATATAAAACAGCATGATCATCAGTTGGCCTGTCAGCACGCGCAGAAACATCGTCAGCGGATAAACCGTCGAGTAAGCCACGGCGGCACGGTCGTTCTGGCTTGACTGACTGGTAGCATAGGCCAATGCCGGAGGATCGGTCGTCGAACCGGCCAGCAGTCCCATCAGCGTGAAGTAGTCCAACTTCATATACAAGCGGGCAAAAACACCCACTAACAGCAACGGCAGCAAGGTGATCAGCACGCCGTAGCCTATCCATACATAGCCTCCGTCCAGCAGCGTCGGCACAAAACTCTTGCCGGCTCCGAATCCTACGGCCGCTAAGAACAACGAGATACCTATCTCGCGTATCATCAAGTTGGCGGAACTCGTCGTATAGGTCACAACGTGGAACTTCGGTCCGAAAGCACCGATCAGTATCGCTACTATCAGCGAACCGCCCGCCAAACCGAACTTAAACGGCTGACTCAGACCCGGCAACATGATAGGCAGCGATCCCAACAGCACACCCAGCACGATGCCGCAGAACAGCGAAGCCAGGTTCGGAGCATCCAGTTTCTTGGTTGAGTTGCCGAAGACCTTTGCCATCTTATCTACGGCAGCCTTCTCGCCCACAACCGTCAACCGATCGCCCATCTGCAGCCGCAACTCCGGCGTGGCCAACAGCTCGATACCCGCACGGCGGATACGTGTGATTGTTATCTGGAAGGCCTCGCGCACCTTCAAATCGCTGATGCGTTTGCCGTTCAGCGAAGGCTTTGTCACGATGATATGGCGGTTAATCAGATGAATATCTTTCTCGCGTTCCTCCCACTCTACTTGCGTCAGTTCGCCCAACAGCAATATCGTCCGTTCGTTCACCTGATCACTCACAAAGCGCACTTTGTCACCCACGTGCAGCACCGTGTCCGCATCGGGCATCGACTCGTTGCCGGCTTTGTCAATACGGCGACTCACCACGATATTCACGTGCGTCAGCAGTTTCAAATCCCGTACGCGGATTCCTTCCACTTGCGGATTGGTCAGCGTCAGGTCGTAATGTGCCACTTGTTGCTCTTCGCCTTTCTCGGCTTTCACCTGCTCTTCCTCTTTGTCTAACTTGATGCGGAAGAACCAGCGCAGCAGCAGTAGCGAGAAAATGATACCAACAACGCCCAACGGATAAGCCATCGCATAGCCGCTTGCTATATCCGGATTCGCCACGCCGGCTATATCTTGGAACGCCTGTTCCGCAGCACCCAGACCCGGCGTATTCGTCACGGCGCCAAACAGCACACCCGTTGCCGTCGCGATGTCCAAGCCGAAAATCCAATGTACCGCCAAGGCCGTCAAGCAGCCTAACAGCACAACAGCCGTAGCCAGCATATTCAGACTCAGTCCGCCTTTGCCGAACGACGAGAAGAATCCCGGACCGACTTGCAAACCGATCGAATAAACAAACAGTATCAATCCGAAGTCTTTGGCGAACGATTCCACACGCGGATCAAGCGTCATGTCAAAATGGCTGCACGCGATAGCGCAGAACAGTATCCACGTGATGCCCAGCGTGATGCCTTTCACTTTCAGCTTCGCACCCAGAAATATTCCGACCGCAATAGCCAGCGCCAGCACCAGTATCGAATGGGCTATCCCCTCTCCAAAAAACAACTCATGCAACCACATAATTCAAAAATATAATCAATATCTTTCTATTTTCGTATCCTTGTGTTTCCGTGTTTCAGAGTCTCTGTTTCTCAGTATTGGTTTGTGTCCGTTTTCAGAGTCTCTGTTTCTCAGTATTGGTTTGTGTCCGTTTTCAGAGTCTCTGTATTTGTGTGTGTGTCCGTGTATGTGTATCTATATCTTTGTTTTTCTGTGTCTTTACCCTCTATTTTTACCCACACATTATCTCATAATACGAAATTCGCGGCAAAATTACAAATAATTTCTCACATACGCAAGCGCGCACACATATTTCGCGCAATTTTTTTTAAAAAGTACATTTTAATTGTCAAAAATCACATTTTAATCACCATTTATTTGCACATCCCGATTTTTCTTCGTACCTTTGCACCCGAATTTGAAAAATTCCGCCGTCACTTACTGACGCTAAACAGAAGGACATATTGATTTTCGCGTTTGCGATTTATTGGAAACTCCGAAATGTGAGAAGTTTTTGAGATATACCAATAATAAGTCCGCAAGCGTCCATATTATATATGGGCGTGACTTATCGGTATATGGGCATTTCTCACAGCCTCGGAGTTGATAAGGAAGCGCCCATATTTCTTTTATATGGAATAAACTTAATAATATCAATTTTAAAAACCGACGAGGCAATGGGATATAACCGCCAACACATCTTATGAAAAAGAACATGTTTGTATTACTTGCTGTATTTGCAGTCTCATTGATTGCTTGCAACAATGAAGAACCTCAAAAACCTCAAGAAGCCAGCATTGTGGGGCATTGGGATTTAAACTATCTTCTCGTAAACACAATCGAGGACATGGACATGAAATCAGAAAAAGTATTTTATCCGGGATATATGGATATATATGAGAATAACACGTTGATGTTCGCGTTATATGATGTGTCTGATAAGAATTGGGGACAATGGCTGCAAAATGACAATCAATTCATTGTTAGCCTTGAAATTGATAATTCTATAGTTAAACAGAGTTTCAAAATAGAAAAACTGACGCAGACAGAATTAGTACTCAAACGCAAAATTATCGATGATGATAATATTGAAATAGGCACATACGATTATTATTGTGTGCGAAAATAAATTGCAAATAAATTCATCTATGCCCGAGGCTAATCCCTCGGGCATTTTTTTGCTATGTACTCATGGCGTCAGATCCGAGTTTCTTCCTTTGTATTGCCGGAGGATTGATGAATCCGGGTTTCTTCTTTTGCAGTTTGGCAGGATGTACTCAGTCAAAAACGTTCTTTTGCGGATGGGGAACGCAAAAGAACGAGCAGGGGGCACTGCGTTTTTTGATGAGTGCCATCCGTCGAAAGGTCTCCTCGAAAATCCCAGCTTCGTAAGTCATTGAAAATCAATATCACTTTTTAGTTCTTTTTTAGTTCTTTTTTAGTTGTTATTTAGTTCTTATTTAGTTCTTATTTAGTTCTTCTTTGGTTCTTATTTAGTTGTTCTTTAGTTCTTATTTGGTTCTTCCGATGATCATACCGATATGTTCTTCCAATCGCACAACAAAAAAGGGACGACTCCGGTGAGCCGCCCCTATCGTGCAAAATAGTATAAATCAGCCGATTTAGATGATTCCTTGCTCCAACATGGCTTGTGCCACTTTCATGAAGCCGGCGATATTGGCACCCTTCACATAGTCAATCGTGCCATCCGGCTGCTTGCCAAAGCGGACACATTGCTCGTGAATCGACTGCATGATATGATGCAGACGGTCGTCCACTTCTTTGGCAGTCCAACTCAGGTGCTCCGCATTCTGCGTCATCTCCAGTCCGCTCGTTGCTACGCCGCCGGCATTGACTGCCTTACCCGGTGCAAAGAGCACGCCGTTATGCTGGAAGAAATGAATCGCTCCAGGCTGGCATCCCATGTTGCTGACCTCGCAGCAGCACCAGCAACCGTTCGCCTTCAGTTCCTTCGCATCGTCCTCGCTTAACTCGTTCTGGAAAGCGCAAGGCAAAGCGATATCGCACTTCACGGACCAGGCTTTCTTGCCCTCGGTGAACTGACACTCTTTCGGGAACTTGTCCGCCATATCCTCCACGCGGTTTCTGTTCGACGCACGCATAACGAGCATGTAGTCGATCATCTCTTTGGTGATACCGTTCGGAATAGCTACTACGCCGTCCGGGCCACTGATAGCCACCACTTTAGCTCCCAGTTCTACAGCCTTTAAGGCTGCGCCCCATGCCACATTGCCGAAGCCCGACAAAGCAACCGTCTTGCCCTTGATATCCTTGCCGGCCTGATGTAGCAGATGCTGGGTGAAATAGAGTGCGCCGAAGCCCGTAGCCTCCGGACGCAGAATAGAACCGCCCCACGTCATGCCTTTGCCGGTCAGCACGCCCGTATGATATTCACGCGCGAGTTTCTGATACATACCGTTCAGGAAACCGATCTCACGACCACCAACGCCTACATCGCCCGCCGGAATATCCTGATCCGGGCCGATACAACGCCACAGTTCCAGCATAAACGCCTGACAGAAACGCATGATTTCCGCATCCGATTTGCCTACCGGATCAAAGTCTGCGCCACCTTTTGCACCGCCCATCGGCAGCGTCGTCAGCGCATTCTTGAACGTCTGCTCAAAGCCAAGGAACTTGAGCATTGAGGGCGTCACGGCACGATGGAAACGCAGGCCGCCTTTGTACGGACCGATAGCCGAATTGAACTGAACGCGGTAGCCCAGATTGGTCTGAACCTGTCCCTCATCGTCAATCCACGTCACGCGGAACGAGAAGATACGATCCGGCTCCACGATACGCTCTACGATACGCGCCTGCTCAAACTCAGGATGCTGATTGTAAACAGGTTCGATCGACTCCAATACCTCCTGTACGGCTTGCAGATACTCTGCTTCGCCGGGATGCTTCGCAGCCAACTGCTGCATAATAACTTGTGTCTTCATGTTGTTTTTGTTTTTATAAAAAACGGTTTGTTAATTATATTTTGGGGAGATAGACAAAGAATGTCGTACCTCGACTGTTTGTTTCAAAACGAATGCGTCCCCCTGAGCCCTCCACGATATTCTTTGAGATAGCCAGTCCCAAACCCGTGCCGGTTGTCTTGGTCGTAAAATTCGGCACAAAGATCTTCGATTGGTCTTCTTTCGGTATGCCCGGGCCGTTGTCGGAAATAGATATCTCTACTTCCTTGTTCGAATAGGCCGGATTCAGGATAATGATAATATCCGCATCTTTCTTCGTGCCGATAGCTTGTATCGCATTCTTGATGATATTGGTGAATACCTGCCCTATCTGCTCGGGATCGGTCTGCGCCTCCACGCCCGCGTCGGGTCCCACATAGCGCACCGGCACGCCTTCGCTGTTGGTACGCATCAGCGTCACCACATCCGACAGTCGCTTTGCCACATCCGTCCGGCTCACCTCCACCTCCGGCATCTTTGCAAACGACGAGAACGAAGTGGCGATATGGCTCAAGTTGTCGATGGCAGCCACCAACGAAGTCGTCGTCTTCTCGAAATACGCATCAAAACGGTCGGTGCCCCGCATTCGTTGCAACTGCTGGATATTCAGCCGGATAGGTGTCAGCAGGTTGTTTATCTCGTGGGCGATCTGACGAGCCATGGTACGCCATGCACCTTCGCGTTCGCTACGTGCCAACTGACGCGAAGCCTGTTCCACCTGATCCACCATCTCGTTGTAACGCGCCACCAAATCACCCAATTCGTCGCTATACCGATAGTCGATATGGCTGTCATCTTCACCCAAGCGGAAATGACTCATCTTCTGCGAAAGCGTACGCATCGGACTGGTCAATCCGCGCGCCAACATAAAGCTCACCAATATCGAGAGCAACAGCAGCACGATACACGGCGGTAACAGTTGCAAGAGGAAGGTATTCACCTCACGGTGCATCGCCAGTTCACTCACAAACAACGGAACAGCCACATAGCCGGCCACTTCCGCTTCGGCATCCAACAACGGTATATAACCTGCCAAATAACGCATATCGCCTATCTGCTCGTGATAGATTCCAACCGAGTCGCCCGTAAAGAACGGCGCCGAAGCCATCAGCGTCGAAGCCAGACCTTTCTGGAAGAGTTCGGGTGCCGACGTGGCCAACAGTTCGCCTTGCCGGTCATAGAGATGAATATCCGTTTCGTAGGTATAACTGAGTTTCAGCAGGTCGCTGCCGAGTGTACTGCCATCCACCAGTCGCGCTCCGGGCACAGAGAAATACAAATCGTGCAGATGCGACTGGATATAGAGCGTCTTTTGCAGCAACTCGCGTTCCTGACGCTGCTGGTAGTGGTTTCTCACGTAGCGCGTAGAGATAAAGAACACATACGCAAACGCCACACACAGAATAGCCATGATGGCATATACGATACGCGTGCGGAGCGGCAAATTCTTAAAACCTCTGTGCCGTATCAGTCCGACGACGCCTATCAGAAGCAGCACCCCGAACAAAGCCGTGAGCAATATCCAGTACAACCTAACCCGCATCCGCGGACGTTTGTACCACGCCGGACGGTCGGCATTCGGATCCACCAACTGCCGGTAGGAGAAACTGTCGGCCAACGGACCTGCCACGGCTTCCTGCTGCTCAAAAGGCTGGCTGCCGGTAATGGAGAACAAGAACGTGCTGTCTGCTGCATACACCGGATAAAAACCGCTCACCGTCAACTCCGACAACTGATAGTTCTCGTCCGACGAGAAAGGCGGGATGAACGAGTTGTGCAACTGCCGGTTCTCAAACTGATACTGATACTTGATGGGAATGACGCAAAGCACATCATATTCCTTGCTATGCGTCCAACGCGCCACGACATGCGCATTGTTGAACCGCTGGTACCACCAGCCCGCTATCGTATCCGTCGAACGGATATCGTCCGCCGAGAGCCAGTTGTCCGACCAATAGATTAGCCGGTCGCCCTGATAAACATAATACAGGATATTCTCACCCAAATCGGCACGTGTGCACCAATCGGTCAAAGGTGCACCCCGGCGCAACAAGCACAACAAGCTGTCCACATTCCGCTCGGCCTGCTCCTGCTGGCTGAGCAACGTGCGTTGTACCCGCTGCGCATCGCGTTTCGGGGTATGACAAGCCGTCATTACCACCGCAAAAAACGCCATGACAAGCAAAAAAACACCTGTTTTTCGCATTATTTAACGATTTCTTTTGCAAAATTACAACATTTTTTGTACCTTTGCAAGCAAATTCGAAAAAAAATTACATTTTTATGCAAATTATAGCTGCTTTTTTACTCGGATTGCTCACAATACTGGATCCTTGCACCCTTTTTACCTCCATTACCGCCATCGGATACATCGACCGCGAGATAGGCAACAGGCGCAAGGTGTTGATGAACGGAATGATGTTCGTTTTGGGCAAACTGACGACTTATATCCTGCTCTCCGTTCCTTTCCTTCTGGGAGCACAGACCGACGGTCTTCAGCACGTGCTCGGTCATTGGGGAGAACCTATCCTCGCCGGCTTCATGCTGCTCTGCGGCATTGTCCTGCTGCTCAGCGGACATCACCATCAGCACGACCACGGACTGAGCCGCTGGCTGCAAAACGTGGACGACCGTTCATCGTGGCTCTGGTCGTTCATGCTCGGTATCTTTTTTGCCATCGCATTCTGTCCCCACCGGCTGATCTATTTCCTCAGCATGATTGATATCATGTTGACGCTCCCGATGTCATGGGGATGGACGATGCCCGTCATATTCGGCCTGGCGACAGGACTGCCTATCATGCTCATTGCGTGGCTCATAAGCTATAGTGCCATCACCGTCGGACAACTTACCGCCAAACTCGGTTCGTTCGAGAAATGGTTTCGCCATATATGTGCCGTGCTCTTCCTGATCGCCGGCATCTATCTGACAGTCCATTGCATTACCGATCCGACGCACGAGCATCATCACCACGAACTCTTTCACACCGAGTTCCCCATAGATCATCATCACAAATAACTATGGCTCGTTCCGAAGGTTTTCAGTTCCGGCAGTTCTATCTGCGCCACGACCGGTGCGCCATGAAAGTGGGCACCGACGGCGTGTTGCTCGGCGCCTGGACACCTGTCAGCCCTGCGCCCGACAGAATTCTGGACGTCGGCACAGGCTGCGGACTGATAGCACGCATGCTGATGCAGCGCTGCCCCGCTGCCCAAACGGAAGGTATCGATATCGACCTGGCTGCCGTGGAACAGGCGCAAGAGAACGGTGTGCGCGCGTATCATTCGCGTTTGCAGGATTGGAATCCAGACTATCGTTACAGCCTGATAGTCAGCAACCCACCCTATTTTCAGAACAGCCTCAAGAATCCGGATGCCGGACGGCAACTGGCGCGTCATACCGATAGCCTAAGCTACGAAGAACTGTTGCAACACAGCGCACGGCTACTAACCGCACACGGTGCGCTGGCACTTATCCTGCCTGTCGAAGCGGAGGAAGAAGTGCGTGCACTCGCAGAGCAATACTCCTTATATTGTACGCGCATGACGCGCGCGCACGGGCGAGAGAACAAACCCGCCAAACGCATTCTGCTGCTCTTCTCGCAAAACAAAACCAACGCACCCGAAACAGATACGTTGGTCTTAGAATCACCGGACGGCAGTCGCAGTCCGCAATATAGCGCCTTAACAAAAGATTTCTATTTATAGCCCACTCCGTTATTTTGCTACGTTGACGGCGCGCACCTCGCGGATAACGGTCACTTTCACTTGTCCCGGATAAGTCATCTCGTCCTGGATACGCTTTGCCAGGTCGAACGAGAGCAACTCGGTATCTTTGTCCGATATTTTGTCGGCTCCCACAATGACACGCAACTCGCGACCTGCCTGCAGGGCGTAAGTCTTGATAACGCCCGGATACGAACGAGCCAAATTCTCCAGGTCGTTCAGACGTTTTACGTAGGTCTCAACAATCTCGCGGCGTGCACCCGGACGGGCACCCGAGATGGCATCACAAGCCTGCACGATAGGCGCAATCAGCGTCTCCATCTCGCATTCGTCGTGGTGAGCACCTACGGCATTGCATATGTCGGGTTTCTCGCCGTATTTCTCGCACATCTTCATACCTATTTCGGCGTGCGGCATCTCCAGGTCTTCTTCTGCCACCTTGCCTATATCGTGCAGCAGTCCGGCACGACGTGCCCGCTTCGGATTGATACCCAGTTCGCTGGCCATGGCGGCACACAGATTAGCTGTCTCACGCGAGTGTTGCAAGAGGTTCTGACCGTACGACGAACGGTATTTCATACGACCTATCATACGGATCAGTTCCGGATGCAGACCGTGAATACCCAGGTCTATCGTCGTACGTTTACCCGTCTCAATGATTTCTTCCTCAATCTGCTTCTTCACTTTAGCCACCACTTCCTCGATACGCGCGGGGTGGATACGTCCGTCCTGCACCAGCTGATGCAGTGACAGACGGGCTATCTCGCGGCGAACGGGATCGAAAGCCGACAGCGTAATGGCCTCGGGCGTATCATCGACAACGATTTCCACACCCGTTGCGGCTTCCAGCGCACGGATATTACGGCCTTCACGACCGATAATACGTCCTTTCACCTCGTCGTTCTCGATATGGAAAATCGAGACTGTGTTCTCCGCCGCCGTCTCCGACGACACACGCTGGATGGTCTGGATAATGATTTTCTTGGCTTCCTTTGAGGCGGTCATACGCGCATCGTCCATGATCTCGTTGATATATGACATCGCGTTGGTCTTCGCCTCGTCTTTCAGTGCTTCGATGAGTTGCTTCTTTGCCTCCTCGGCCGACAGACCGCTGGCGGCTTCCAGCTGCTGTTGCGCCTGATGGTGCATCTTCTCGATCTCCTGTGTCTTGAACTCGATAGCTTTCTGTTGCTGCTCGATCTGCTGGGCACGTTGCTGTTGCTCGTTCTGCTGACGCTGCAACTCGCCTTGACGCTGGTTCAACTGCTGCTCGCGTTGCTGCAAACGCTGGTCAGTCTGTTGTTGCTTGCGCTCGTGCTCGTTAACCATCTTCTCATGCTCCAGTTTCAGGGCAATGAATTTCTCTTTGGCTTCTACGATCTTGTTCTTCTTGATCATCTCCGCCTCTTCCTCGGCTTTCTTCATCAATCCCACGCTTGAGTAGCGTACAATTGCGAAACATATGCCGGCTCCCACTAAGAGAGATACAATTCCGATAACAATTTCCAATAACATAAGTGTTTGATTTTAAGTGTGATTTTTATTCTGCTTCGGCAGATTCGACAAGTTCCGGTTGCACCTGCGCCAGGCGTTGCTTCACTTCCTCGTTCAGCGCAGCCAACTGTTCTTCCACGGGACGCAAGTCTTTCTCATGCGCATCGCTTCGCCAGTTGACGGCCAACTGGAGCGCCACGTACATCCACAGTTGCTCGGTAGTTGCCTGCGGCATCACCTTGCGGTAGTACTGATAGCGTTGGTTCAGCAACTTGGCGCCCTCGCGATAGAACGGCTCCAGTTCGCGGTCTATAGCCAGCGAGACTGAATGGGTGTCCAGTTGCAAGCGGATATTTTGTTTGTCTGCCATAGTGTTTCTTACTGACGTAATATCTCCATCACATGGTCTATCTGGCTGATCAGCTGGGTGAGTCGCCGGCGGGCAGCATCGCGTTCTTCCGGCGTGCCGGTCACGGCACTGGCCAGACGGAGCCGGCTGTACTGCGTCTGCAGTTCTTCCAGCTCACGGTGCGAACGAAGAATCTCCTCCCGTTGACTTCGATTCGCCTCACGCAACTGCTTGTTCTCCTCACGCAACGCATCGTAGCGCATAAGGAGAACACGCAGATTCTCAGATAGTTGTTCTAATTGTACCATGCAGACGGAAGGCCTCTGGTTTAGAATGAGTATCCTACGCCCAAGCCTATCATACCTTTGAACTGAACACGCTCGGCTGCTGTCACCGTGCCGTCCGAGTGCTTCTTGTCTATCTTCACGCCGTTGTAGTAGCGAAGATCGGTCGAGAGAGTCACCTGCAGGCACTTGAGGAACTGATAGCTCAGATTGACCGTCCAGTCCACGTCGAAGTTTCCGAAGCGGCGGTTGTTGTCACGATAGCCCAAGTAGTCGAACTGTGCTTCCGGGAACACCTTGCCTGTTCCGAGGTCGGCATACATATCGCCGGTCGCTTTCTCCTTAAAGACCTTCGTCTTGTCCCATGCGTACGGGGTATAGAGACCCAGCGTTGTCTGCAACTTGAAGTCCTTGTACGTGTAGTCAATGGCTCCTTTGACATTCAGACCGAGCTCTGCACGTACGTTCTTCTCATAATTCCGGGTTACTACGCCGTTGGCATCGGTGTCATAGTGCCAAACGGCATATTTGTCCTTGAGCACATACTCCAGACCTGTAGCGCCATAGGCTGCCTCTTCGGCCGCACTAAGCTGATACAGACCGGCTGCCTGATACTCGGCTTTGTTGGCAAAATGCTCGTTCATGCTGTTTGCTACAACGACCGTTGTCAGACGACCAGCTACCGGAGACAGGTACAACGAGAAGTCGGCGCCGTTCACCGAAGTCTTCCAGTCGATACCGACCGACAAATCCACATAACCCGGAGCCATAAACTTCGATACAACGGGATCCGCATCAGCCGATCCGTTGTAGTTCAGACCCGGCGCAAACTGTGTGTTGAACGCTCCCAGCACCGTCAGATACCAATTCTTCTGGAACTCCCATCCGAATTTCGTGGCAAAACTGATTTTGTCGTTCGACTTCTGGAATTGGTCAAACTCCTGGTCTATCCAACTCAAACCGTATTCCAAATCCAGATTCGAATCCCATGCGATATTGTTCTTGTGGTACAGCAAACGCAAGTGGGTATATGCCACGGCATTCACGTTGTTATTACCACCGGCAGCCCAGTTCACCAAGCCCGTAGCGGCGGCATTCAGTCCCACGGAACCGGAAAATTTCCAAGCCTTGTCACCGGTATCCACCTCTGCCAAATCTTTTTTGGCTTTCTCGGCAGCAGTCACCTGCGTCTGAACGGCTGCCTTGTCAACCTCTTGCGCCTGTGCTGTCCATCCCAAAACGGCCAGCGCTACAAATAGTACATGTTTTAGTTTCATAT
The DNA here is from genome assembly GCA_017425065.1 of Paludibacteraceae bacterium. Taxonomy (GTDB): domain Bacteria; phylum Bacteroidota; class Bacteroidia; order Bacteroidales; family Paludibacteraceae; genus Colicola. The sequence continues at coordinate 11,479 of JAFPJV010000017.1, read as the reverse complement.
TCTTACATTTTTTAACAGTTTAACATTTCTTCCGCACACGGTTTTTCCGAATGCGTCTGCAAAATTACAAAAAATATTTTGAACACGCAAGCGCACGCGCACAAAGTCGGCAAAAAAAATAAAAAAAAACAATTTTTCTACAAAAAAAAACAATTTCTATACGTACGTTTGCAAAAAAAGCAGTAATTTTGCACCCGATTTATTATCCCCAAATGTGGACATACATGAACGTAACAAAAAACATAACAAATATGAAAAACATTTTTAAAAGTTTATTGGTTGCATTCGCTTTCATTGCCGTAAGTCTGAATGTAAGTGCTACAGACGCCACGTTTACAATGAAAGATATCTTTAACGGATCCAACATGTCAGCCGACGTGACGACTCCGGTAGCGGCCTCCGTTTCAACAACCGCATCTAAGAGTAATGCTAAGAATGGCACGTTGGGTAGTACCAATAATTATTTCGAAATCATTCTTCAGTCGGAGACATTTTCTGCTGCCAGCATTAATGGATTTATCAACACGAATAATACCGGGGGCAACAACAAATGGGGATTTCAATTCAGTACAGACAAAGGAGCCACATGGGGCGAACAGCAATCGCAGCCTAACGATGGCAACAAAACAGCGCATGACATTGCAGTAGAAGTTACTATTCCGGAAAACGCGAACGGTTTTCGCGTGATACGCCTTGCCGGTACATCTACAGTGGTTAACTCCATCACATTGACTTTAGACGGTAGCGGCGGTGGCGGCGGAGACGAGAAGTCGCACAACGCCAATTTGGCATATATCACGGTCTTTAACCTGTTGGACGAGAGTATTATCTACCCGTTGAGCCCCGCTTTCAGTCCGGACATAACGGAATATACCTGCGCTATCCCTGCCGAGACGGCTTGGAGCGGAGATGCCAAACAGGAAGACGAAAACGCCACTATTGGCGTTGACTACAGTGGCATCGATCCGTCCACCATGTACGGTGACGGCAAGATTATTGTCACCGCAGAAGACGGTGTTACCACCAAGACCTACACCATCCATATCGTTCCGGAAGGCGGAGGTGGCGAAGAAGAGAAATCGCACAACGCCAATTTGGCATCTATCACGGTCTTTAGCCTGCAGGACGAGAGTATTACCTATCCGTTAAGCCCTGCTTTTAGTCCGAACATAACGGAATATACCTGCGTCATTCCTGCCGAGACGCCTTGGAGCGGGAATGTCCAGACGGAAGACGAAAACGCCTCTTGGGCTCCCGACTTCAGCGGCATCGACCCGTCCACTTATTACGGTGACGGCAAGATCATTGTCACCGCAGAAGACGGTGTCACCACCAAGACCTACACCATCCATATCGTTCCGGAAGGCGGTGGTGAAGAACCTCCCGCCAGCGGCAAATATGAAGAAATCATCCGCGTTGAGTTGAGCGGAAGCAATGCATCCACGCAAACCGTTACCGGTACTATCGGCGGCACATCGGAAGTCAACAAGATGGGCAGCAGTTCGCCATACAAACTGAACAGCGACGGCGCATACGTTTCGGCAGTACTGGCTTCCGGCTTCTACGAGCCGACCGATACGCTGTATATCGATGGCAGCAAGAAGATGCTGGTTTACTACGGTCCGGCAGGTTCCGGAACCGAACTGCTTACAACCGATGCGCCGGAGAACGGCATCATCAAAACACCGCTCAAAGGACTGCCATCCGGACAAAACAGCATATACGTCTATCGCACCAGCAGCACCTACAACGGCACGCTGACATATCTGTCGGTTCATCGTCCTTCGGAAGGTGGAGGTGGCGGCGAAGACGAGAAGTCGCACAATGCCAATTTAGCAAATATCACGATAAAATCCGCAGATGGTACGATTGAATATCCTCTACTCCCGGCTTTCGATCCGGATGTTCTGGAATATACATGCAACTCACCTATGGAAGAATACAGATTATGGCAAATTGACGTTCAAAAGGAAGACGAGAATGCCTCAGTGGATATAAAATGGTATGATGAACATCCCCAATTATATGAAACAAAAGCAAAGTTTATTGTTACTGCGGAAGATGGAGTAACACAGAAAAACTATATCATCTATTTTATATCCACCGCTCCAAGAGTAACGTCCGTCACTTGGGACAACATCCTGGGGACTGCTTCCATCAGTGAGTACGATCCTACTATTACCGGCCAGGTGGAAAGCGGCAGCAGCCTGACGCTGGCCATCTCATTCGAAGGCAACAACATCGACCATTGGACACCTACCGAACCGCAGGATTTCAGCCAAGGTCCCGTTGATTTCACGCTGTTCAATGACCAGGGTGAAGAAATCGTCTATACAGTCACTATTACCGAGGCATCGGCTGTTTCCAGCGACGCTACGCTCAAGAGCCTGACCTACGGAGGCAAAACCGTTCCGGGGTTCTCGCCTTCCACCTACGTTTATAATATCGAACTGACAGCCGGCATCAAGACGCCGCCTGAGATAGCAGCCGTTGCCAACGATGCCAATGCCCATGTGGATATCACGCAGGCAACATCCGTGCCCGGCTCCGGAAAAGTGGTAGTTACTGCCGAAGACGGCTTAACAAAACTGACATACACCATCAACTATTCTGTTCCTGTTTCGCCCTCCGGACTCAGTACCCACGTGCCGGAGATCTATGAAGCCAAGACCTTGGCCGGCGGCTACGGCGGCCAACTGGCTCCGTTCGGAGGTCGCGAATACGAGACCTATTATGCCGGTAAGACCAAAGATGGCGACATGACGGTGGATATCAAGCCGAATCAGAAAATGCCGGGTATAGCCATCGAAAACTCAGGCACCAGCTGTAAGGCTCCGGACGGATGGTTCGAAGCTGCCACTACCAGCATCAGCAACTATACCAACACCAAAATCGATGAGTTCGTTGACGGAACAGGTTCTGTGCATAAAATGCAAGGATGCTCCTACAAGATGCGCGTCCAAGGTTTTGACCAGATCTCCATCTTGGCAGCCGATAAGAACGTAGAAATGAAGGATGGTGCTTTCAAGAAAGAGCAACGTTTCCAGATCTTCATTGACGACGTCATGCAACCCGAGGATCAAGCCAGCACCAGCACCACCGTGCGTCGTTATGACATCTCTACCGGCGCCCATGAGATTGAAATCAGAGCCTTGAGCGGCGGTGCCAGCTTGTTCTACGGTTTCTCGCTCCGAGTAGCCAATGAGCCGCGCACGAAATACATCAAGGGTAACGACTCCGCGCAAGTCGTCTTCCAGACGCAAGCCATCAAGCCGGTGATTTATGCAACCAAATACAACAATGTCCCGGGCGCAGAAACCAAACTCGAGTGGCTCGGTCCGAAAGCAACGGACATCGACCTCGTTAAGACTGAAGGAACCCTCAGCGACACACTCACGCTCAGCGGTATAGCCAATTGCCCGACCGGAGAGTACAAATATGCCGTAGTGGCTTACTACAACGGCATGGAGACCAGCCGCGCAACGGGTAAGTTCATCGTGGAGTCGGACATCAGATCCACCACAGACATCGTTGTTACCGTCTTCAACGGCGAAGAGATGGATCCTATCAAGTTCAAGTACTTCGCTTTGAAGGCAAGTGACGTCAAACTGACTTGGGGCGAGAACGGCAAACCTGCCGGTGTTAACGATAGCGGCGCTAATGGAATCTACACCATCGGCGGTACACCGAACCTGTCCGGCACTTTCCCGCAATCTTTCCCGTACGAGATCACGGTCATAGGTGCTGATACGATTATCAAAGGCAAGATCACTATTAAAGAGCTTGTGCACACCGACAAAGACGTGCTCTTCCTCTATAAGAACACCGAAAAATATAATACGCAGGTCTATGACGATCTCCAAACCGCAGGATGGAATCCTATCGAGCGCAGAACTTTGGACGACCTTCGTTCTGCAGAGCAATACAGTTACTACAAATGGATTCTGATCTCCGAGGACGTGGATGCCAACAACCCCGAAGTGCTGGCTATCGCCCGCGGCGAAGTCAACCTGCCCGTGCTGAACATGAAGTCGTTCACCTACACGCCCGACCGTCTCGACTGGGGAGAACCCGACAACGGCTCACTCTCTCAGGAAGAGGGACGTTTCATCACCGTTTGGCGTGAAGACCATCCTATCTTCAAGTCACTCAACAAGAAGCACGGCGACCGCATCCAGATGCTCGACACCGTCATCGGTCGCGGACTCATGCCGGTTGCAGTGGATCTGGAAAACACCTTCTGTCTGGCTACTGCCCGCACACGAGATAGAGATGTTAACAATTACTATGGCGACGGTCCCGCACAGACCTTCCTCCACGAGATACCTGTCTCCGAACGGCCGAACGGCAAGAAATACATCTGTATGCCGATCGCTGTATCCAGCAGCGGCCGTCTGACCAACGAAGGCAAACAGCTTATTTCCAAGGTCATCGACTATCTGTTGAGCAGCGAGCCTGCCTCCATTAAGCTGCCGGATCTGGTTATTACCGACTTCCGCATCGGCAATTATGTTGGCAAAATCGATGAACCGAATGATCAGATTATCGTGGAAGTACCGTACAACGACGCGGAATCGATGAAGCACGTCTTCCCGCAAATCACGCTCCAGAGTTCCTACACGTTTGTTACGCCCAAGCAAAGTGCCGAAGACGGCTCTGTGGACTTCTCCAATTGGGGATATGGCGTATATTACACCGTGAGCGACTATATCAACCAGCGTGTTTATAACGTGCGCGTCGTGCTGAAAGAGCCGGAAGGCTTCGAGCAGGTTTACGAGCCGGGCGAATGGGTAAATATCTACGACATGCAGGGTCGCAAACTGACCACTACCAATCAGGATATCTATTCCATGCCGCTGCCCGCCGGAGTATATATCATCGCTACGCAGAACGGCACATTCAAGATCACCAAGTGATTTGAACGGATACACAAAAAAAGCCGCCCCGAAATGCTCGGAGCGGCTTTTTTATCAGTTGCTTATCAGTTGCGGAAACGCAACTCGCCGTCTTTCAGTTCAACGATGACGGGTTTCTGCTGATCCACCTTGCCGGCGATGATGGCCTTGCTCAGTTCGTTCAGCACGAGGCGTTGCAGTGCCCGTTTCACAGGACGTGCACCGAACTGCGGGTCATAGCCCTCACGGGCGATATAGTCGATCGCATCGTCCGTGACGCGCAAATCCACGCCGTTCTGCATCAGCATCTTGTGTACGCCGGCTATCTGCAGTCCGACAATATCGCGTATCTCTTTCTCGCTCAGCGGCTCGAAGAGTATCGTCTCGTCGATACGGTTCAGAAATTCTGGACGGATTGTCTGGTGCAGCAGTCCTAATACCTGTTGCCGCGTCGTCTCGCGGTCCACACCTTTTTCTTCGTTCTCACGTATCAGTTGCGAGCCGAGATTGGAGGTCAGAATAATCAGCGTGTTCTTGAAGTTGACGGTACGTCCCTTGTTGTCAGTCAGCCGGCCGTCGTCCAGTACTTGCAGCAGCACGTTGAACACATCCGGATGGGCTTTCTCTATCTCGTCGAACAGCACCACGCTGTACGGTTTGCGGCGGATAGCTTCCGTCAGTTGACCGCCCTCGTCGTAACCCACGTATCCCGGAGGCGCACCGATCAGTCGCGTAGCCGAGAATTTCTCCTGATATTCCGACATGTCGATACGCGTCATCATGTTCTCGTCATCGAACAGATAGTCAGCCAAGGCCTTGGCCAGTTCCGTCTTGCCCACACCTGTCGTGCCCAGGAAGATAAAGCTGCCTATGGGTCGTTTCGGGTCTTGCAGACCGGCACGGCTACGGCGTATGGCATCTGAAACAGCCTTGATGGCCTCGTCCTGCCCTACGACGCGCTTGTGCAGTTCTTCTTCCAGATGCAGCAGCTTGTCGCGTTCCGACTGCATCATCTTCGTCACGGGTATGCCCGTCCAGCGGGCAACGATCTCGGCGATGTCATCTTCATCCACTTCCTCCTTGATGAGGCTGGTGTTGCTGATAGCGTGCAGCGATTCCTGAGCCGACTTGATATTGGCTTCGGCGGCAGGTATCTGGCTGTAGCGTATCTCGGCTACCTTGCCGTAGTCGCCTTCGCGTTCAGCCACTTCCGCCTGGTGTTTCAGGTTCTCGATACGGGCTTTCTCGTTCTGGATCGTAGCTACGTAGCCTTTCTCCTTGTTCCAACGCGCATTCAGTTCGGCAGACTGCTTCTTCAGGTCTGCAAGCTGTTCATCGATGCTTTCGACTTTCGACTTTTGACTTTTGACTGCCATCCGCTCTATTTCCAACTGCTTGATCTGACGGTCAAGCGTATCGATCTCTTCCGGCTTCGAATCCACTTCCAGTCGCAGTTTGGCAGCCGCCTCGTCGATCAGGTCGATGGCTTTGTCGGGCAGGAAACGGTCGGTGATATACCGGTTCGAGAGCGTCACGGCGGCGATGATGGCGTCGTCCTTGATACGCACTTTGTGATGCGTCTCGTAGCGCTCTTTCAGCCCGCGCAGGATACTGATCGTAGCCGCCTCGTCCGGCTCATCCACCATGACGATCTGGAATCGACGCTCCAGCGCCTTGTCCGTCTCGAAGTATTTCTGATACTCGTCCAGCGTCGTCGCACCGATGGCACGCAGCTCGCCACGCGCCAGTGCCGGTTTCAGGATGTTGGCGGCATCCATCGCACCGCTGGTCTTGCCGGCGCCTACGAGCGTATGTATCTCATCGATGAAGAGGATGATCTCACCCGAAGCCTGAACCACTTCGTTAATCACGCCTTTCAGCCGTTCTTCAAACTCTCCCTGATACTTCGCACCGGCGATCAGTGCACCCATGTCCAGCGAGTAGATCTTCTTCTGGCGCAGGTTCTCCGGCACGTCACCGCGTACGATACGATGCGCCAAGCCTTCGGCAATAGCCGTCTTGCCCACGCCCGGTTCACCTATCAGGATAGGATTGTTCTTCGTCCGCCGGCTCAGTATCTGGAGCACACGGCGGATCTCGTCGTCCCGCCCGATGACGGGATCCAATTTACCTTGCGAAGCCCGCTCACACAGGTTGATGGCGAACTTCTGCAGGTTCTCTGTTTTGTTCTGGTTGTTCTGATTCATAGTTGTATGCTTGTTTGGTTAATATGCAGCGAAAAACATGTTTCTGCTTTCCCTGTATCAACTTCCGCGCCAAGCCCTGTCGGTCTGCCATTTTGTCAGTTTTCGGGGTGCAGCGGTGCCGGATAGGCGAAATTTTGTCGTTTTTTGTGGAAAAAAAGTCATAGGCTTGCACGGTTCAAAAAAAAGCAGTAATTTTGCGTAGCAAAACCGCACAAACAAACAACAAAATCCAATATACTATGACACGTCTTTCTGTTGCCCTTCTGGGCTTGATGATGTCTGCAACGACCTTGGCCGCTACCGGCATCAATTACGATGGTACAACCCTCGAGTTGAACAATGATTTCACGCGTTCCGAATGCGGCACGATGGGTAAGAACACCATGCCCGAGACGAGCGGCATGGCTTGTTCACGCCAGACGCCAGGCTATATCTGGGCGCACGGCGATGAGAACCTGGACGACGATCGCAAGATCGTGGCCATTGAGCCGAGCGGCACGCTCGCCATGACCGTCAAGATCAATACCGGCAGTTCAGAACGCGACGACTGGGAAGATATCGCAACCGGTATCTATGGCGGCAAGAACTACATCTTCGTCGGTGCTATCGGCGACAACGATCTGGCTTACAAGGATGCGTATTACATCTACTTTTTCGAAGAACCCGCCATCACGTCCGGCACCAAGACCGTCGATGCCAACTATATCCGTTTCGGCTATCCCGACAACAAAGCCCACAACACCGAAACGCTCATGTACGACAACCTCGAGCAGATGTTCTATATCGCTGACAAGGCCGACGGCGTCTGCCATCTCTACCGACTGCCCTTCCGCACCGACTACGGCACCGGCGTACAGACCCTGACCGAGGTGTGCGCACTGGGCAACGGCAGTAAGTTCAACCTCTGCACCGGCGGCGACATCACGCCCGACGGACGATGGATGGCTATCAAGAACAAACCGTATATCCTCCTCTGGGAACGCCAGGGCGATGAGAGCCTGAGCGAGACAGCCAAACGCCGCCCGCAACAAATCGCAGCCTACCAAGAGGAGAAGCAGGGCGAGTCGCTGGCGTGGGAAAACAGTTCGACATTCTATACCACAAGCGACCAGAAAAAAGACATGCCTATCTATAAGTTCACGCGCGGGGGCACGACGCCGGGAGGTGGCGACGACCCTACTCCGTCCGATATCGACTCCACTGCCAAAGCCGTCAACGAGGTCATCCTGTCGAATGGCTACAGCGCCTTTATCAACAGTGGCGAGACCATCATCCGCGGATGGTATCTGGAGGGAACGGAAGCACCCGAGGTAGCGAGTTATCTGATTAGCGAGGGAGCCACATGGACGCAGAACGGCAACCAGGTGACCGTCACGGCCGCTAAGGGTATGTCCGACACCTACACGCTGCTGATCCAGCCCGTCACGCCCGTAGCGTTCACGACCGAGGAAATGGTCTTCGACGGATCGGAAGGCAGTTGGATCAAGAGTGCATACGGCTGGGACAGCACCAAGAAATGGCGCTTCTCGAAAACCGATGACGACCATAGCCGCGAGATAGCCGGCAAGACACATGTCGAACTCTTCCTGCCGGCATGCGACACCGTGGTGCTTAAGTCGATGAGCACCGAGCGCAAGGTGCGTTTCTACATCAACGGAGAGGCATTGGGTAGCGAGACCAAACTGCTCGCTTCGGGCAACACACTGGCGGTCAACCAGTCATTGCCCTTCATGCTCACTATCGCTTCCGCGCAGTCCAGCGGCGACGGCGGCATTGCGGCACTCCGCATGGCTCGCAAAGCCGGAAGCACAAGCATCGATCCAACGACAAACGACAAACGACAAACGACCAATAAGTTCCTCCGCAACGGAATGATTCTCATCCAGCGCAACGGCAAAGAATACACCGCCACCGGGCAAGAAGTGAAATAGGAACACCCCCCGGCCACCTCTCAAAGGGGGAGAGAGGAGTGGCCTTGACAAAAGTTCCCTTTTTGCCAAAGACCATCACGGGACCATCTTCCAATCAAAGTCCATTCGCAGTCCGGCGAGTGGACTTTTGGTTAAAAAAGGAATTGATGAGATAGACCATCATCTCTCGAGAATGGTTCGAGAATGGCAGCAAAACGGTTCGAGAATGGCTCGAGAATGGCTCGAGATTGTCTCAGGATAATCTCGGGATAATCTCGATATAGTCTCGATAAAGTCTCTGCTTAGACTTGCAAAAATGGCAATTAAAATGCGCAAATGATAATTTTTTTAGACTTTTTGCACAAAAAAATTTGCATATATGAAAAAAAAGTAGTACCTTTGCAGCCGATTTAGAGTATTAAGGTATGAAAAAGAGTTATTTCAGTTGTCTGCTGACAACGTTTTTTTCGTTGTTGATATGCGTTGAAGCCGTAGCAGGTTCATGGCCAAGCGGTGAGACGACCATCACCACCTCCGGTTCTATTGTCACCGTGTCCGGTAATGGAGCGATGGCGGATTATGATTATTTGTTTGCTCCATCGTGGGTGTCCAATTCCATTACTACTATTATCATCAATGAGGGAGTTACGCATATCGGAGCCTATGCTTTTATCAAAGCAACGAACGTTACCAGCGTCACGATTCCCACATCCGTGACCAGTATTGGAGAGAGCGCGTTCGGCGCAAGTCCCAAAATTGCCAGAATCAACTATAATGGTTCTCCGAACGAATGGGCGTCTATCACGTTTGCCAATAACGCTGCCAACCCATTTGGTGACTCGGATGCTGCTTCTCGTAATTTCTATTTCCACGGATGTGATTTTACGACAACCACTCTGACCCTTGCTCCCGGATTAACGACGGTTAACAATTATGCTTTCTATAACTCTTCCATAGCGAACTTGAACATCCCAGGTTCAGTAGGATATATTGGCGATTATGCATTCAGTTGTGCTGTTTCCACTTCCGTATGTGTTAACCGAGCTACTCCCCCAAGCGCAGGGACCAATGCCATCACTTATGGTGGCTCTGCAAAGTTATACGTACCGTCAAGTGCTGTTTCCGCATATAATGCAGCCGGTAAACCCTGGAAGAACGCGAGTTACATGTACGGACCGGGAGCTACAGGTCAAACGCTAAGCGGCACGTTGAGTGCGGAATACGGATCCGGCGTGACATGGGCATTGGACGAAGACGGCGTACTGACCTTTGACGCATCCAGTCCGTCCGCTTCCAAATCAATCACGCTGGGAGCGGGACAGAATTATCCGTGGGGGCTTTTCCGCCGCTTGGTAGATAAAGTGCGACTGAGAGGCGAGATAACGGCTTTGGGCGATGCGCTGGCATATCACTGGTTCCTGTCGGGAGTTGTATTAGACCAGAACACGGTGCCAACATGCTCCAACAACATCGGTTCAAGCAGCCTTTCGGGCACTACGAGTTACAACTCACTCTTCAATCCGTGCCATCCGCTGACGATAAATGTCAATCTGTCAACGCTTCTCGACCCGGACGAACAAGCCAAGATAGAGAGTGCACCGTGGAACGACGACGAGCACTGGGTCGTAGCTATCGACGAAGAGGTGGTCATAGACGAAAACAGTACGGATAATATGGAACGACTGGAGGCTGTTCGCACATATGTGAGCACACCCGTTACGATTCAATTGCAGCGTTCGGTAAGCAATGACTACTACAACACCTTCTGTTCGCCGATTGACTTGACGGCAGAGCAAGTGGAAGCAACATTCGGTGCAGATACCCGTATTCATGCGCTGGAAAGTACCACGTATGATGCCGGTGCCAATGAGTTGACGCTTAATTTTGCCGACTCACAGAACTTTATGGAAGCCGGTGTGCCGTATCTGTTCCTGCCCGCCAACAGCGTCGTCAATCCCACGTTCACGGATGTGGAACCGACGAGCGTAGCCGCTTCGGAAGGCGTGGTTGATGCAGATCATGTCGTCTTCCACGGCACGATAGAGCCGCGCGCCGTGAGCGCAAGCGAGATAGCCGCTCAGAACTTCATCTTCCTGCAAGCGGGCAACCACCTCAATTGGGCGAACGCCGGCACACTGAAAGGTATGCGCGCGTACTGGTTATTGAAGAACGGCGTGCCTGCGCGCGCATTAGAACGTCGTCCGCAGATGCAGATAGGCCGCAAGACGCCGACAGGAGTAGAAAAGGTACAAAGTGACAACGTACAAAGTACAAAGGTGCTACGTGACGGTCAACTCATCATCATCCGCGACGGCAAAGAATACAATGTAATGGGTATAAGTGTTAAGGAGTGAAGGAGTGAAGAGTGAAGAGTGAAAAATTTGAAATTTGAAATCTAAAATAGTATGAAAACGAGATATATAGCGCCTCAGACGAAGGCAGCAGCAATACAGATCATGTGCGTGTT
>JAFPJV010000002.1 GCA_017425065.1 Paludibacteraceae bacterium | reverse complement strand
TCTTGCATGATTGGTATGACATGACGAAGGTGACAGATGATGATGATTGCGAAGGAAAAATTTACAAAGCGGAAATAAGCGATGATTACACGCACTATATTTTCTGCCGCATGAATGGCACAACAACTGCAAACAACTGGGACAATAAATGGGATCAGACTGCCGATTTGGATGACACCAATATGTTCTTCCAGGTAGATAATTGGGATAATAAGACGGGCGACAAATCGTATTGCGTCTCGTCCAGAGCGCCATTCAAGGTCTGTGTAGGCGGAACACGGCTACGGTTTACCGGTGAGACAATATCTCTCACGGCAGCATGTACGGGCGCGACCCATTTCCAATGGTACAAAGACGGCACGGCAGAAGAAAACAAGATTGTCGGTGCAACCGATGCCATTTTCACCAAAGTATGTGCCGTCGGCGATGGAGGACACTATTATTGCAAGGCATGGACAATAGCCGGACAGGAGGCAACAAGTGCTGCATACGACGTACATGTTCCTTTCATTGAATACCAAACACCGCCGGCTCCCTCTGACCCCCATAATAACGACTACAAAATAGTGCCTCTGACACGAGTTGACGAGAATGCGGAAGAAGCAACCGGCACTTGCTATCCGGGAGTGGCTTGGACGTACGCCTATTCTGTTTCGGACGGCTTGGGCTACCATGGAAATTGGGGAACGATGACGAGTGATAATTGCAACGACTGGGTAATGGACAAAACGGATTGGTGTAGATGGGAAACCACCAAAGAGGGTATTTATACGTTTAAGGTGAAATTTAACAATACAGAATTTACGAACTATACCGTCAGTGTTGATTATCCACCGATGGTTCAGACAGCGGACCGACCGATATATGTTGAAAATACATTGTCAATGGGCTGGAATCCGGAAAAGATTTATTATCGACTCGGTAAAGGCCAATATCTCGACGGCGATAATAGAAACTGGACATCGGCAAAACGCATGACGCTTGTCCCGGGTACCGCCCGATACTTTGAAACAAAGACCTTTGGCTGGAGCAATAATTTCTGGGTATGGCATATTTGCAACAACCGGGGAGATATAGATAACAAATATGCCATTTATAAAACGATAGACCCTCAAAACGCAAGTGATGAGATAACAAATTCGTCTAGATTTATACCTGACGAAGTACCGGAAGGAGGTTGGACCGTCTATATCAATGTCAAACCTACAGATGAAACGGGAAAAACATGCAGTGGTGGTTACTGCTATAATACCAACTGTTATTTCCACGATTACTCACATAGTCCGGGCATGTTGATGCATAGTGTTTCCATCGGAGCCACAGAGCATGGTCAACTGCAAATAGAGTGGGTGGACAAAAACGACTACAAACCAGAACCGGATATACAAGTATCGAAAAGTTATGATGCAAGAACGCTTACCGATTTGGCGCATACCTGTATTCTGAAGATAACGGCTGATCCTGACTGCGGATACAAGTTGGCATCGCTGAAAATCAACAACGTGGATTACCACGACGGTGACACGTGTATCGTGCAAGTAAATAAAGCCATTGTGGCGACGTTTACCGAAGCGACCTACACGGTGACGTTTAATACCAACGGTGGTACGATTAACTCGGACTACATAGAGAATTATACCTTCCCGGAAAGCGTCACCCTTCCGGCAGATGTGACCCGGGACGGCTATGAATTCCTCGGCTGGTACGACAATGAAGCGTGCTCCGGTTCGCCCGTAACGGATATTGCTGCATCCTCATGCGAAAACAAAGAATATTGGGCAAAATGGAAGGCAGGAAAACCTGCTCCTGTATTCACGTGGACCTACGATGATATCGTCAAAGCCGGTGGTATCTACGACGTGAAAGTAGCCTCAACCGGTGATGCACCTGTAACGCTCACTATTGTAGAGGCCATTAGTGGTGTCGATGGTACATTTACCGTCGGCAACCCCGCAACCGGAACAGTTACTATTGGCAGTTATCCGGCAGCCACTACATACACCTACCGCGCTTCCAGCCCCGAAACGGCTAACTACAAAGCAAAAACAGAAGAAAAAACGGTAACGATTACTATTTGCGAGACAGCTTATGCTATCCCGATGGCATTAAGTAAATACGTTGCAGAACCATCAGCGTCTGGTACTCATGCACGATATTATTGTGAAGTTCCGGGCGTGGGCAGACTTTCTAAGAAAACGGGAAACTCAACTATCTCTAATGATAATTTTAAATCAGGCACTAACGATATTTTCGAATATTATATTGAAGACAAAGCTCTCTTAATAGAACCATATTCGGATATTCATAAGATAGAGTTGTATGTTAATTGTGGAACGAATAATAAAACACTTGACGGAGTATATACACGGGATACATACTCCGCTTCAGATGGGGGCTATACTATTGTTTCACCGTCAATTAAATACTATAAAGGAAGTGCAGAAAGTGCTTATTTGCCATATAATGCAATAGGACATGTGGAGATGTCGTTTGCTACTCCAATCCCGAAAGGGACGTTTATTTACATCGTTAGTCCAAAGCAGATGAATATATATGGTGTCAAACTCTACCGCGCCGAAGGCGATGAACCGACCGTTATAGAGTTTGGCGGCGAAGCAGAGATAGAGAAATATCCTGGCGATGCACCGTTTACCAATACGGCAACCCAGACGACCACGCCTATTCTATCCGCCGGTACCATTACCTACAAGTCTTCGGACGAAACAGTAGCTATAGTAGATGCGAACACTGGTGAGGTGACCGTGCAGGATCTAGGGCGCACGACAATAACGGCAACACTCAACACGTTCGGTTGCTTCAAAGGGGCAACCGCTTCCTACTCGTTGGTTGTCAAAAAATGTTCCGATCCGGCGTGCACAATAGCCGTAATAGCAGGAAAAGCAAATAAATGTCCGAACGACAATGTGACATTGACCGCTACAGCCGCGGACGGGGCTGCTATCCAGTGGTTCAAAGACGGCGTAGCCTTGTCGGGCAAAACAGGAACAACGCTGACAACCAAAGACGCGGGCATATACCACGCGGAAGCACGGAAGGGATGTTTGCAAGTATCCAATAAGATTACTGTAACCAACTTTACGGCTCCGACGGCGACGGCATTGCACGACTATTACTATATCCGCGCCGGACGTACTACCCCCGACATCGCGCTGTTCAAACTGACAAACGTGGACGTGACGGATCCCGATCATGCCTTCCAGATGAATCGCCCGGCACCGACCGGATGTGCCTATGTCTTGCGCGAAGATGGTATCGTCTATCTGACTGGTACACCCGATGAGTCTTTGACGGTTGATGACTATGAAATTGTAGTCACGGCAATGAATCCATGTGGTTTGGGAACGGCTACGGCTAATATGCATATATACCAAATTATACAAGGAAGAATAGCCTGGGTAGGATGCGGCAACAAGGGAGCCGGACCGGCCAATGCAATTCCTGCAAGCCAAAGCACCGACCAAACCTTGTATCAGTATCTATGCGACTATTATGAACTCGTTCGCGTTAATGCATATTGGACAACAGACGAACAGCAAATTAGTGATTATTACTCGCAATTTGATTTGGTATTGCTCACCGACTATCCGGACACACAAGTGACTCCTACGAGTGATAAGGATAGAACGAAGTCCTACTCCAATGCAATAGGTAGTTTAATTGATAAAATACCGATTTTGAGTCTCGAAGCTTTCGTGGCTGGTTGCCCGCATTGGGGAATCAATACAAACCCAAGGACTCCAAAACCGAAACAGAAAGAAATGACCTTGCTATGTTCGGCACATAACATCTTTGCAGGTACCCACTTGACAACAGACGAAAAAACAACAGTACTCAGTGAGATGGGCGGAGAAGGTCTGCAAGGATTTACAGGATTGGAGGCACCTCCAGGTATGCTCTTCATCGCTACCATTGCAGATACGACAGGTATGGAACAACCAGTACTGCCAGGCGAGGAAAATTCTCTCATTGTTTGCTGTGAACGCCAGAAAGTGATTGAAGCACGCATGATTATTATGGGCGTTAATTCTGACGCAATGGCCAAACTGAATGCCGATGGCAAACTGATTATCAAGCAAATCGTGGACTACTTGCTGCAATTCAAGGATATTGCCGATTGCGCCATGGTATTCGACAACGGAGCTAATAATATAACATACGACGAATCAGACTACCATGCATCCGGTCTTACCGGCACAAAGGGCGATGGCAAATGGAGTACGGCGGCTAACTGGCATCCTGCCTATAATGCCGTTCCGAAGCCTTTCCAGGCAGTACGTGTTGATAAGCCTTGTAATGTGGACATAGAGACTGCCCACTGCTCCAGTATTCGTCTGCGCAAAGATGGCTCTACATGGAATGGCAAACTGACTATCCAGCCGGACGGAGGTCTGACGGTCATTGATGGTATCAAGGAAGTGCACGGCAAAAACTTTATGACCACCTATCCGAGTGCTGCTGCCGACCTCGTGATTCAGGCTAACAATGTCGGCCGCAACGGATCGCTCGTCTTTGGTAACAACGAAGATGATTTGGCAGCCACCGTCGAGTACTACAGCCTCGCCAAAGATGCCAATGTATCGGACAGAAAACCCGTTTGGCAGTATATCGGTATTCCTGTGAAAGATCGCCCGATGGCTATCGACGCTTACCACGCAGCGTGGATGTGCGGCTGGGAGTCGGAAGGCGAATTTGTGTCCAGCAACTGGGTCTGGGTGGAGAACGAAGACAGGATTCAGCCGTTCAAAGGCTACTGTATCACACAGAAGGCACAAAAGAAATACACCCATCGCGGTAATCTCTGTCTGCCGGAAACGAAAGAATTGCCGTTGTATTATTTTGATAGCGATATGGACGGCCCTGGATTCAATATGTTTGCCAACTCATGGGTAGCGCCGATAGACATCACAAAGATGACATCCGAAGATTTCGGATCCGGTGTCGAACCTACTATCTTTATCTATAACACAGGTACGCGCGCACAATACGACGATATATATCCCGACCCGCTAACCGATCCTATTACAACCGATGGAGATGGTACCGCTCCGGGCCAGTTCAATGCCATTCCGGTCAATGCGGCTTCCTATATGGATGGTTCACTCCAGAAGATCCCGACCATGCAGGGCTTCTTCGTACGAACCGCCAATGAAAGTTCGCTGACGCTGGACTACAAACGGATCTGTTTCGACTCGGAGACCCACAATACGACTGCCGAAACGATGCGTGCACCGCAACGCAAGGCGGACGAAGAACCGGCAACGGAGAAAATAGTTCCCGAAGTCATGCGGCTGGATGTGCGTTCCGCTAACTGGGGCGACCGCGTATATATCCTTTCCCACCACGAGTTCAGCGATGCGTTCGACCGCGGCTGGGACGGCACTAAACAGGAGGGCGATGCGGATGCACCGATGCTCGCCTTCGTGCAGGAGAGCGGCTTGCTCGCTGTGGCAGCCGTTGAAAGTGCCGACGACCGCTACCTGTCGTTCCGCGCAGGCCATGACAGCATCTATACCTTCACGTTCGACTACAACGGCGAGAAGATATATCTCTACGACCAGTTGACACGCCAGGCGACGCAAATCCGGACGGGCAACACCTATACCTTTGTGGCGCACAACGAGACGGCGGCTAACCGCTTCCTGATAACAACCACGCCGCCCATGATGCCGACCGACATCGAGGTGGTGGAGACCGACGACGGATTGCACGTGGAGAACTACGGAGAGCAACCCGTACAGATCAGCATTGTCGATATGCAAGGACGCATCTTGTACAACATGCATACTACGCAAGCCGTACTGGATATTCGCCCGTTGCTGCCGGCAGGAGTCTATGTGGCATACATCGTGGCTGGCGACAAAAAACAAGTGATTAAACTAATTGGAGGAGAGTCAAAATGATCAACGTAAAAGAATTAGTCTCTCCTATTATCCAAATGGAGACACGTCAACGTCGAAATAGAGCATTGGTTACACTTGTATGTGTCGTACTGGTTGTTAACTCGTTGTTAGGGGTTTATTTCCTGTTTTTCGCACCCAAAGTGCGGATTCCGGCAAAGCCTCCTACCTCCCGGGTGCATGTCACGCCGCCGAATGTGATTCCTTCGCCCATGGTTTCCGGCAGCGGCTCGCAGCAGATAGCCATACCCACCTATTCTTCTTCGCAGCCGCGAATGCCGCAAGCCAAGTCAAATACCGGCAACACGGCATGGCAGCTCTTCCGGACATCCTCCCATGAGGTGAATTCCTACGGTAGCGGAGGAGGCGGTGTGCAGATTCAGCCGCAGCAGGGCGGCGCAAGCAGAGCGCCGCAAACAGGTCTGAACAACAACGTGGCGGCTCCCGTGACCAGTTTTATCGCACTCCGTGCCACGCAGCCGATAGCGGTGGCGGGTGCCGGCGAAGCGCCGCAGATGGCGGAGTTGGCTTCAGCACCGGGCAGACGGGCTCCCGGACCGCCTACGACGGGAGATGACCCGCTACCGGACGACCATCAGCTGGTGGAACATCCATTGCCCGACGGCATGTTGATGCTGCTTCTGTTGGCAGGCATATATGCTGTCAACTGCTTCTTAATGAAAAAGAGAGTGAAAGAGAATGCCTAACAAACTGAAAATAATCAACGATCCCGTCTTCGGATTCATGCAACTGGAGAGCGATCTGGAGTACGATGTGCTCCAGCATCCCTACGTGCAGCGGCTGGGGCGTATCCGCCAGTTAGGCTTGAGCAATCTGGTCTATCCCGGTGCGATGCATAGCCGTTTCAGCCACAGCTTGGGTGCCATGTATCTCATGAGCGAAGCAATCCGGAGTCTGCGCCAGAAGGGCGTGCATATCTCCAATTCCGAGGCGACAGGGGCAAAAATAGCCATCCTCCTGCACGACATCGGTCACGGACCTTTCTCTCATGTGCTGGAGCATACACTCGTGGACAACATCACCCACGAGGAGATATCGCTCCTTATGATGGAGCGCATCAACCACGACCTCATGAGCCGCAGCGAGCAGACGATGTGGCAGCGCGGACCCTTGGACGAGGCGATCGGCATCTTCCGCGACGAGTATCCGCGACATTTCCTGCATCAGCTGATTTCCAGCCAGTTGGACGTGGATCGCATGGATTATCTCTGCCGCGACTCGTTCTTCACCGGTGTCCAGGAAGGACGTATCGCCAGCGAACGGCTCCTCAAGATGCTCAACGTCGTGGACGATCGGCTGGTGATTGAGCAAAAAGGAATCTATTCTGTCGAGAAATTCCTGGTGGCACGACGTTTGATGTATTGGCAAGTCTATCTGCATAAGACCAGCGTGGCGGCGGAGCAGCACCTTATTATGATACTCACGCGCGCCAAAGAACTGGCACGCAGCGGACGCGAGTTGTTCTGCTCGCCTGCTCTGCGCTATTTCCTGTATCATCAGCGCGAGGCGGCTGACTTCTCTCCGCATAGCGAGGCGCTTGACCAGTACGCCCTGCTCGACGACACCGATGTGCTCTCGGCCATCAAGACGTGGATGTCTTGCGACGACAAGGTGCTGCGGTTGCTATGTGCCTCGTTTACCAGCCGCCAGCTCTTTCGCGGACGTTTGCTCACCGAGCCGCTTTCCGACGATGAGAAGCGCATTCTGCGTGAGCACTATGCCAACTCGCTCGGTATCACCGAACAGGAAGCCGAACGCTACTTCTTCGTCGAGCATGTCTCCACCAGCAACACCTATAGCGAGAAAGACGACTCGATAGACATCCTCTTCAACGATGGCACCGTGCGCGACATTGCCGGAGCAAGCGAGATCCTCGATTTGGATGCACTCACACGCAAACCCAAGAAGTTGTATTTGTTTAAATACCGACTTCCCAATTAAAAAAATATTCATTATTTATTATTAATTATTTATTGTTTTGGAATTTAGTGCGGAACAGATAGCCGGCCTGTTAGGCGGCAAAATCATAGGCAACAAACATATCAAAGTGAGCGACGTAGCGCCGATCGAGGAGGCGTTGCCGCATCATTTGTCGTATATCACCGACGCAAAGTACCTGCCCTTCTTGCAAACGACCAGGGCGGGTGTCGTCCTGCTCACCAAGTCCTTGCTCGACGACGAGGCGCTCAGGTCCGTGGATTTGGCTTCTTTTGATTCGACGGCGTTCATTGCGGTGGACAATGCCCGCGGTGCCATAGCGCAGTTGCTGCAAGCGGTGGCGGACACGATGAATCCGCGGCGCAAGGGAATAGAGCAACCCGCATATATAGCAGAGGGTGTAGTGGTACCCGACGATGCCTATATCGGGGCGTTTGCCTATATCGGACGCAACGTCCGCTTGGGCAAGGGTGTCCAAATCTATCCGCAGGTATTTATCGGCGACAACGTGCGTATCGGCGACAACACGGTTCTCTATCCCGGCGTGCGCGTCTATTACAACTGCCGGATAGGTTCCAACTGCATCCTGCATGCCGGCGTGGTCATTGGCGCCGACGGATTCGGCTTCGAGCCGGACGCACAGGGCGTGAACCAAAAAGTGCCGCAGATAGGAGCCGTTATAATCGAAGATGATGTCGAGATAGGAGCCAATTCGGCGGTCGATCGCGCTATGTTGGGCAACACCGTTGTCCGCCGGAATACCAAGATCGACAATCTGGTGCAGGTTGCCCACAACGTGGAAGTCGGCGAATCGACCTTCATGTGTGCACAAGCCGGCGTGGCGGGCAGCACGAAGATAGGCAGTCATTGCGTACTGGCAGGCCAGGTCGGCGTCGCCGGACATATAGAGATCACCGACCGCTGTGTCTTCGGCGCACAAACGGGCGTGGCGGGCAACATCCGCAAACCCGGAACGTACATGGGTTCACCTGCCATCGACGCTTCTGTCTGGCGACGCGCAGTAGTGCGTTTCAAACAAAGCGGCCAACACTAAATTTATACACCATACACCGTACACTTTACACCATACACCGTACACCAACAACATGAAACAGCATACAATAAAAGAATCCTTTACGCTCAGCAGCGTCGGATTGCACACCGGGCTGATGATCAACGCCACCTTCCGCCCTGCGGAAGCCAATACGGGCGTACGTCTCTGCCGCATCGACTTGCCCAACAAACCTTGCCATCAGGCGCTGGCGGATTATGTTAGCGGCACCGAACGAGGCACGGTCCTCGAGCACGGAAAATGGAAGATTTCCACCGTCGAACATGCCTTGTCGGCGTTGTACGCCATGGGCGTGGACAACTGCCTCATTGAGGTGGACGGACCCGAAATGCCCATCCTGGACGGTAGTGCCAAGTTCTTCGTCCACGAGATAAAGCGTGTCGGACTCCTTGAGCAGGACGCCGAACAGCAGGTGTGGGAGGTCAGCGAGCCCATCGAGTATATCTCCGAGCACGGAAACAGAATGCGTATCGAGCCTTGCGACCATTACGAATTGGATGTCACGATCGCTTTCCAGTCTCTCTTGCTCCGCGAACAGCACGCCACGCTGAACGACCTCGCGAACTATCCGATGGACATAGCGGCGGCACGTACGTTCTGCTTCGTCCGCGAGATTGAACCGTTGTTGCGCGTCGGACTCATCAAGGGAGGCGACCTCAAGAACGCACTCGTCATTTATGAGACCGAGATGTCGCAGGAAGGTATGGATTATTTCTGCGACAAGTTGGGGCAGCCTCGTCTTGATGCCAAGAAACTCGGCTACCTCTCGCCCCTGAACTATCAGAACGAACCCGCACGCCACAAACTGCTTGACGTCATTGGCGACTTGTCGCTGCTCGGCTTGCGGATCAAGGGACGTATCATCGCCTTCAAACCCGGACACACCTTCAATACCCAGTGTGTTCGCAAACTTAGAAACCAAATCCTGTCAGAATAATTATGATAAGCAATTTAGCGTTTGTCCATCCCGAAGCCAAGATCGGCAAGGACGTAGAAATAGGGCCTTTCGTATTTATCGACAAGAACGTCGAGATAGGCGATGGCACCCGTATTGATGCCAATGCCACGATATGCGAATTTACCAAGATGGGGCGTGACTGCCATGTCTTCCCGTCTGCTGTGATCGGAGCTGTTCCGCAGGACTTGAAGTTCCGCGGCGAAGAGTCGTGGGTCATCATCGGCGACCGCAACGTCATGCGCGAATGTTGTACTATCCACCGAGGCACGGCGAGCAAGGAAAAAACCGTCGTCGGCAACGACAACCTCATCATGGCGTACTGCCATATTGCCCACGACTGCATCCTCCACGACCATATTATCATGTCCAATGCCGTGCAACTGGCGGGCGAGGTCGAAGTGGACGATTTTGCCATCATCGGAGGCGGATCGCTTATTCACCAGTTCTCGCATATCGGAGGACATGTTATGATTCAGGGAGGCACAAAAGTCAACAAGGATGTCCCGCCATATGTCATTGCAGCGCACGATCCGATTGCTTTCTGTGGCATCAACTCTGTCGGACTCAACCGGCGCGGCTTCTCCTTGGAGCGCATCCATATCATCCAGGATGTCTATCGCCAGTTGTACAACGGCGGACTCAACGTCACCCAGGCAGTCGCACAGATAGAGGCCACGATGGAGCAGACGCCCGACCGCGATATGATTCTCGGCTTTATCCGGAATTCCCCTCGCGGCATAATACGCGGCTAAAGTCACTCCCGACCGGGACTCGACCCAAACCCGCCCCAAAGTCCTGCCAAAGTCGAGCCATTCTCGAGACAATCTCGAGACAATCCTAGACTTTAGTCCTGATTATATCGAGACTTTACCGTGACTTTCCCTTACGTTAGTAAGGCTGCAAATACGAAAACAATTTAAGACAACATCAATAATGGAACAAGAGGAAAAAAGTCTCAATTTCATTGAGCAAATCGTAGAAAAAGACCTGAGCGAAGGCAAGAACGACGGACGTATTCAGACCCGTTTCCCGCCTGAGCCAAACGGATATCTGCATATCGGACATGTCAAAGCCATCTGTATGGATTTCGGTATTGCCGAGAAGTATAACGGTGTCTGCAACCTGCGTTTCGACGACACGAATCCCGCCAAGGAAGACGTGGAATACGTCGATTCCATCCAGCGCGACATCCAGTGGCTGGGCTTCCAATGGGGACAGATATACTATGCTTCCGACTATTTCCAGCAGCTTTACGACCTGGCTATCCGCTTCATCAAGGAGGGCAAGGCTTATGTCGATGAGCAATCGGCGGAACAGATCGCCGAGCAGAAAGGCACACCTACCGAACCCGGTGTGGCTTCGCCATATCGTGACCGTCCTATAGAGGAAAACCTCCGGCTCTTCGAGGCCATGCAGCGTGGCGAGATAGAGGAAGGCAAGATGGTGCTTCGCGCCAAGATAGACATGGCGAATCCCAACATGCACTTCCGTGATCCGATCATGTATCGTATCATCACCTCCCATCCGCACCATCGCACCGGACGTAAATGGAACGTCTATCCCATGTACGATTTCGCACACGGACAATCCGACTACTTCGAGGGTGTCACGCACTCTATCTGCACGCTCGAGTTTGTCGTACATCGTCCGCTCTACGACTGGTTTATCGACCAGTTCTCCGGCTCGAACTTTGCCGGGCTGTCGCCTTGGGGACCGGACTATCGCCCGCATCAGTACGAGTTCAACCGCCTCAATATCACTTATACCGTCATGTCGAAGCGCAAGATGCTCCAACTCGTCAAGGAAGGTCTTGTAGCCGGCTGGGACGACCCGCGAATGCCGACTGTCTGCGGTCTGCGCCGACGCGGTTACACGCCGCAAGCTATCCGCAACTTCATGGAGCGTATCGGTTATACCAAGGTGGAAGGAACTATCGACCAGGGACTGCTGGAGCATTGTGTACGTGAGAACCTCAAGGAGCAAGCACCGCGTGTATGCGCTATCTTCGATCCCGTACGGCTCGTCATCACCAACTATCAGGGCAACGGCGAGACAATCGTGGCGGAGAACATCGACGGACACGAAGAACTCGGCACACGCGAGATGCGTTTCGGCCGTGAACTGTTTATCGAGCGCGGCGACTTCCTCGAAGAGGCGGACAACAAGTTCTACCGGCTCAGCCCGGGCGGACGCGAAGTGCGACTCAAAGCCTCGTATATCATTCAGGCGACCGGCTGCGAGAAGGATGCCGACGGACGCATAACAACCGTTTATGCCACCTACGATCCCGACTCCAAGTCAGGCACCGAGGGAGGTAATCGCAAGACAAAAGCTACCATCAATTGGGTAGAATGTCATTCGGCTGTCGAGGCGGAAGTACGTCTCTACGACCGCTTGTTTGCCGTAGAAGATCCTTCTGCCGACGAGCGTGACTTCCGTGAGTTGTTGAATCCGGACAGCCTCAAGGTCGTGACTGCCAAAGTAGAAGCCTCTTTGGCAAAGGCAAAGCCGCAAGATCACTTCCAGCTGCTCAAACAGGGCTATTTCGTAGTGGACGACGACTCGACACCCGATCACCTCGTCCTCAACCGCACCTGCTCGCTCAAAGACAACTACTTAAAATAATCTATCAGTGCAACGGTCTAACAGCGAAGCGGTCTATCAGCACAGCGGTCTATCAGCGAAGCGGTCTGTTTTGAAGACCCGTCTTCAAAACAATAAGGAACAAATTTATTGTGAGTGGCGTCACCGTTGGGTACGCCTCACGCCCGAAGAATGGGTTCGCCAGCAACTGCTCCATCGCCTGACGGAGCTGTATGGCTATCCTGCCGGGCTGATGGCTGTCGAGGTGCAGATTAGTGTCGGCGATGCCCGCCGTCGTTGCGACGCGGTGGTCTATGACCGTGCGATGCAGCCGCTTATGCTCATCGAATGCAAGGCCGAAACGGTTGCACTCACCCAGCGCACACTCGATCAGGCGGCCACGTACAACCGCCGTCTCTGCGTGCCTTACCTCATGCTCCACAACGGACCTGCAACCATCGTTGCCCGTGTGGCGGAAGACAAAATAGAATACTTGGAAACTATTCCCGAATGGAACAATATATCACACTGAACGACCGTCTGGATACGGCCACTTTCTACGGCGTCAACAACCAGAACATGCTTTGTCTGAAAAACCAGCATCCCGATGTACGCATCGTGGCGCGCGGCTATCAGCTCAAGGTGTCGGGGGCGGAAGAAGCCATCAGGCGTTTCGAGCACAGCCTCCGTCTTTGCGAGGATTTCTGTATCAAGAACAACGTCCTTGCCGAGCAGCATATCTTGCAACTCATCCACGGTGAACATCCGCAGGAGTTTGCCCAGGACAACCTTATCCTGCACGGTGTTAACGGCAAGTCGATCCTTGCCCGCTCCAAGAACCAGCAGCGGCTCGTCGAGGAGTACGAGCAGAACGACCTGCTCTTTGCGGTCGGACCTGCCGGCAGCGGCAAGACTTATACGGCGATTGCGCTGGCTGTCCGTGCACTTAAGAACCGCGAAGTGAGACGTATCATTCTTTCCCGTCCTGCCGTTGAGGCGGGCGAGAAACTGGGCTTTCTCCCTGGCGACATGAAGGAGAAGATTGATCCCTATCTCCAGCCGCTCTACGATGCGCTTCAGGATATGATTCCTGGCGCCAAACTCAACGAATACATGGAGCGCGGAGTCATACAGATTGCTCCTCTCGCTTTCATGCGCGGACGTACGCTTGCCGATGCGGTTGTTATCCTCGATGAGGCACAAAACACCACGCGTGCCCAACTCAAGATGTTTCTCACGCGTCTCGGCATAGGCGGCAAGATGATTGTTACGGGCGACCTCACTCAGATCGACTTGCCCGCTGCCCAGAAGTCCGGTCTGCGCGACGCCATAGAAAAACTACAGCATATACCGGGTATAGCTGTAGTCTCGTTCAACGAAAAGGATATCGTTCGTCACCCGCTGGTGAGCCGTATTGTCAAAGCCTACGACCAAAAGGAAGACCTCAAGGCTGAAGCCGCTTCTGCCCCGCAGGACTAATCACCACGCCTTTGTAATCCGCTCCTACCGGCTGTCCTAACAGGTTGTATCGTTGCGCATCGTCCGTTTCCGGCACGGCAATATCCTCTATGCCGGTCGCTATCTCCTGACTGACAACCCACAGTTGCAGTTCGTCGTGGCTGATCATCACGATGGCATTCATCGTCGTGGCAACGCCTTCTGTTATGCCGCCGCTGATGGTGAATGCATCTACTACGGGCAGCGGATAAGCACCTTTCAGCTTGCCGCCTTCTACCGTCACGTCCTGCAGTTGTACGAACCGGCACACATCCGCCGAGTCAATCGGAAGCGAAGCTTTCTCCGGCTCCGTAGTGCCGCCCGTCTGTACGTTCCATTGCTCGGTAGGAGCCAGTTCGGGTACGCCGTAGTAGTTGCTGTAGCGACCCTGAACACCTTTCAGCACGTCGCCGTTCTTCAGCCCTGCGCCGTAGCGCTTGCCTGTCGCACCGTTGCCGCCGTCCCAGATCAGCATCGAGCCTGTCTCGTCGCGGATAAAGATATACATGTCGTATTTCTTGGTCACTTCCACGTCGTTCAGGAAAATCAGGGTGTAGTCCGGCTGCTTCACGGCCTCCGCGATGCTCATCTGGCGAACCACGTTGACCATTACCGGCACTTCCGTGCGCACGGTATCACTGGTGAAAACCAGCGTGTCTGTATAGTGTCCCGGGTAATTGGCACGATAGCTGACGGTCAGCGGGCCTCCGTCGCGGTCAATGGTATTGTCGCTGATGGAGAAAATACCCTCATGCAGCAGTTTGACGGTTATGTCCTCTGTCAGTTTGTTCGCGTTGACCATGATGGTCTTTCCGCCGCCGACCGATTTGTTGCCTGCCAGCACGCCGATACCCAGATTCACTAACGGAGCTACGATAGCCGGCTTGTCGCCGATGGCTTCCGTGCGACGGTAGATACAAACGGGTGTCTGCGAACCTTGCGAAGCGTAGCAGCCGAAGAGCGTCGGGTTGTTCGAGGCGTTGTATTGCAGGTATTTGCCTACGCTGTTGCCCAGGTTCATGATTACTGCTTCGCCGTCTGCTGCCACTTGGATGTCCCAGTAGCCGTAATCCCCGTAGGTGTTCGGATCCGTCAGTTGGGTCCATAGTGCCAGACGGTTCTTCGTCTTGCCGCCGCTGGCTACGAGGTATGCCTCTTCGTAGCGCAACTCATCCTGGATGTAGAAGCAATCCGCTCCTTTCAGCGTCGTCTTCCGAAGCGTATAGATGGCGTTGTCGTTGGCAGCCACCGTCGTGCGGTCTGCGCTGTATGTGCCGCGGATGGCGTGGATGTTGTTCTGCGACACATCCTCATCGAAGTAGCCCATGATGTAGTTGACGCCTTCTTTGTGTACGCCTATGATGATCTGGTCTGAGTCTTCCAGTTGCGCCACATCCGTCACCAATTGGTAGGTCACGGTATTGAACGGCGTCGAACCGCCTTCCTCGGCGCGGATGCTGAGGCTGTTGATGTTGATGGCATTCTTTGTGCACTTCACCCAGAAACGTATCTTGCCGCTCTTGGGCTCTTTCATCTGCAGCACGCTGTCGCGCAGATAGACACCGCTACCCGACGTGGCGGGCTTGTTGATGATGAGCGAGTCGTACGGAGCATCGCCTACCTGGTAATAGAACACGCCGCGACCGTCACTGCTGTTCTGGCAGAAGTTCAGCGTCATCTGCCTCACGTTGGTGAACGAAATCACCGACGTGGCACCCGCACCGCTCGTGCCGGTCTTCACGCTCACGCCCTGCGAGTAGCGCCGTCCTTCGGCATCGGTGCGACCGTCCATGTATTCCGACGCTTCCTTGTCGCATATCCAGCCGTCGGTCGTCCCGTCGCATGTCTCCGAACCGACCTTGCTCGCCCATTTAATCGAGGTGAACTGATACGTCGTCACGCCCGCGTACGCGGACACGATAAATAAGGTACAAAGAGTAATGAGAAATAACTGTCGTTTCATACTATCTGTGTGTTTGATGATTTGCTTTGCGCCTGCAAAGGTACTACAAAAAATCCGAATGTGCAAAAAAAAGTCGCTTTATTTGCACAGAACCGGACGGAAATATGTTATACAACATATTACCTCTTTTTTTCCGCATAAAAGTTTGCGCACGTCAAATATTATTTGTAACTTTGCAGCCTGAATAAAATGCGTAAAAACGCGTAAATGTTGTATATAGCGTGATATATGTATAAATTCACTTTATTGTTTAACTAAATTTTAAAAAAATGAAGAAATTTTTCTCTCTATTTGTTGCTGCGCTTTTTGTCGGCAGCATGATGGCAGAAACGTTCACGCTGGTCAAGGATGCTTCTACCTTGGCAGACGGTGACGAGATCGTCATTCTGAACGTGGAAGGTGACTACGCGCTCAGCACAGCGCAGCAGACCAACAACCGCAAGGCGGTGGCTGTTACGATCGGATCGGAGTCACTTGTTCCCGGTTCTGACGTACAAGTGATTAAGTTGCAGAAAGTGGCTTCCGATGTGGCTGTTCTCTGGAAAATGAATGTAGGCGATGATGCCTATCTCTATGCCGCAGCTTCTGACAAGAACTACCTGCGTACCACGACTGCGGAGGCAGCCGGTGCAAACGGCGAGTGGAACATCAGCATCACGGACGGCGTGGCAACGATTGTTGCAAGCGGCGAGAACACCCGCAACGTATTGCGTTTCAACCCGAACACGCAGAACAACTCACCGTTGTTCTCGTGCTATGCCAACAATTCTACCACCGGCACACTGGTTAAGATCTACAAGAAAGATGACGGTGGCGTTACGCCTCCTCCCTCTCTCGAAGTGGACACGCCGGAGATCTGGCCGATGGAAGAGCAGTTTGAGGAGTCGCTGACCGTTCGGATCACCCACTCCGACGAGAATGCTGTTATCTATTACACCCTGGATGGCTCTGCTCCTTCGGCAAGCTCCAGCATCTATGGCGTCGGCGCTGCTATCATTCTGACCCAGACAACGACGGTGAAGGCGGTCGCTATGGTGAACAATGAGTGGAGCGAGGTCGTTACCAAGAAGTACATCAAGGTCGAATCGCTTACGGAGAAGACCTGTAGAGAAGTCTATTCGATGGAGAAGGACGAGCATGTAGCCCTTGGCAATCTGATTGTTACTTACGTTAGTGGCAAGAATGTATGGGTGAAAGACAACACGGGAGCTATGCTGCTCTATCTGGCGGCAAATGCTTCCTGGGTGCCGGGCGATGAGCTGATGGGCGTACAAGGTGTAGTATCTATCTATAACGACCTGTACGAGGTTTCCATGACGGTGGATCAAGCCGAGGCGGTATCCGTAACCTCGGGCGTGGCTCCCGATCCCGAAGAGCTGCCTGACTTTGATGCTGAAGAGGACATGAACAAGTACATCCTGCTCACCGATGTTCTCGTTTCCGAACAAGACTTTTCGTTCACAACGGAAGGCAAGAACGAGCAGACTACGATCTTCGACGGTGACGTGGTGCTCTTCAACAAGTTCAAATTCGCCTACGATTTCGAGGGAGGAGCTACCTACAACATCCTCGGCGTAGTTTCTATCTTCAAGGGACAGCTCCAGCTCAACTTCATCGACGCTACGAAGGTGAGCGGCGGCTCTACAGATCCTGAATTCCTGGATTTGGACAAAGGCTACGCTTATTATATGGATGATGCCACCTCGGGTACCAAGTGGCAGTTTGCTCTCGAGAAAGAGGGTGCTGACTCGCCGCGTGTTTGGATTGAAGTGAATCCGAAATCCAAGGATATCATCACCGGCGACTATTCCGCACGCGATATCATCGGTCTGACGGTTCAAGTAGGAGATGGCCCCGAAGTGGTGTACAACCACTCTGACCTCTCTATCGAATGCGACGGTGACGGCTACTACCATTTCACCATCGACTTCGTTGATAGTAAACAGGATCCTTATACCATCGACGTAGAGATGCAGCTCAGTATCTTCGACGAAGCAGGTGCTCCTCTCGTACTGAATGACTGTGGCGACCCGATTGACATTAAGGAATACGACATCGTTGCTGACAAGGGCGTTATCTTCGATCAATTGGAGGATGAAGACGGTGCTTGGTGGGCTGTCGAAGCCGAGACGGACGACTTCTATATCTTCCTGATGAACGGCGAGCCGGGCGAAAGACTGGATGGCTATTATCCGATCGAAATGCTTGATCTCGATGAATGTGTGGTCGCTGTAGCTGATCCGGAAACCGGTGATTTTAGCGAGGATATCAAATTCATAGGTGGCGGTATCAGCATACGAGTTGACCAGGTCAACGATGCTATCCTGGTTATCGGTACTTTGCTGGACGAAGACGGTAACATCTACCACATCAACCTCACCTACACCGATCCTGTTGCCGAGGAAGAGCAAGAGATTGTGGACAACGAAGGCGAACTGAAGGATCAGACGCAAGAGGAAGGCACCTTCACGATCTTTGGCGCTGACAATAAAGATAATATCATCAACATCACGATTAACAGCGACCAACTGGAGGGTGTATTTACCGAAGCCGATATCGACTACTCCGGCTCGTATGTCTTTACGCTCAGTGACGGTATCCAGATCATCTTCACTGCGAACATAGAGGTGGTTCGCAATGCGGACGGCTCCTATACCATCACAGCTGACATCCTCTGCTACAACAACGTGCTTTACCGCGTACGCATCAATGTTCCGAGCGACGTAGAGGGCTTCGAGAACCTCAACGCCAAGGAGCAGCTCAAGAAAGCACTCGAGAACGGACAGGTGGTAATTATCAAGAATGGTGCCAAGTACTCGGTAACGGGCGCAAGACTGTAAACGACATTGGACAACTGGTTAAACCAACTGAACGCACCGCAGCGTGCTGCGGTGGAGTATAACGAAGGGCCTGCACTGGTAATTGCCGGTGCAGGCTCTGGTAAAACACGCGTACTCACCTACAAGATAGCATATCTCTTGCAACAGGGCGTTCCTGCGAACAACATCCTCGCTCTCACCTTTACCAACAAGGCGGCACGCGAGATGAAAGAACGCATCACGCGGCTGCTCGACGGACAGGGCAAACAGGCCGACGCACGCTATCTGTGGATGGGTACGTTCCATGCTATCTGCAGCCGTATCCTCCGACATGAGGCGGAACGACTCGGATATACACGCGACTTCACCATCTACGACACCCAGGATCAGCGCTCCCTGCTCCGCATGATCATCAAGGAACTCGGACTCGACGAGAAGATCTACAAACCAAATACCCTCAACGCACGTATCTCCGCGGCAAAGAACGCTTTTATCCGCGAGGGAAGCACCGGATGGGCACAGTGGGAGAAAGAATGCCGGCAAGAACGGCTCAAGGAGATAACCACCATCTTCCGTCTGTATCAGCTGCGCCTGCAGGCTGCCAATGCCATGGACTTCGACGACCTGCTTGTCAACCTATGCCTGCTCTTCGAACGCGAGCCAGACGTGCTCCGCTACTATCAGGATATCTTCCAATACGTCCTCGTCGATGAGTACCAGGACACCAACTACGTCCAGTACTTGCTCGTCAAGCAACTGGCGGCACCTCAGAACCGTATATGCGTCGTGGGCGACGACGCACAGTCCATCTATTCTTTCCGGGGGGCTGACATACGCAACATACTCGGCTTCCAACAGCACTACGCTGATGCGCGGCTTTTCAAGTTGGAGCAGAACTACCGCTCCACCAAGACCATTGTACGAGCCGCCAACTCGCTCATCCATCACAACGAAAATCAGATCTACAAAGAGGTCTTCTCCGAGAAACAGGACGGTGAACGCATCGACCTCACCGAGTATTTCACCGACCGTGACGAAGCCCTCGGCGTAGCCAGACATATCTATCGAGGCAAATCCGCCGCAGACAAACGCTCCTACGAGGATATAGCCGTCCTCTATCGCACCAACGCACAGTCGCGACCGATAGAAAACGAGCTGCGCAAACTCGGCATTCCCTACCGTATCTATGGTGGCATGTCGTTCTACCAGCGCAAGGAGGTCAAGGACGCCATCGCCTATTTCCGGCTGGCCGTCAACCCCAAGGACAACGAGGCACTGCTGCGCGTCATCAACTATCCCGCCCGAAGCATAGGACCCGTGACGCTGCGCAAGATTTCCGAGCACGCCATCTTGACAGATCGCAGTATGCTCGAAGTCGTCCAGGATCCCGCTGGGACAGGACTTGCCGTCAATGCCGGAACAGCCACCAGACTTGCTGACTTCGGACAACTCATCGCACGACTCCACGAGGCGGCGGACACCATGAATGCCTACGAGTTTGCCGAACTCGTCATGCAGCAAACCGGAATACGTACGGCCGCACTGCTCGACCATACGCCCGAGGGTGTCGATCGAGCCGAGAACCTCGCAGAACTGCTCAACGGCATCCACGAACTCGTTGACCGGCGCGTGGAAGAAGGAATCGACTTCACGCCTATCCACGACTTCATGGCAGAAGTGGCACTGCTCACCGACCAGGACCAGAACCTGCGCGACGAGACAGCACGCGTCACCCTTATGACCGTCCATGCAGCCAAGGGACTTGAGTTCCCCGTGGTCTATATCGTCGGGATGGAGGAAAACCTCTTCCCGAGCCAGATGTGTACCACGCCCGCCGAGATAGAAGAGGAGCGGCGGCTGCTCTATGTGGCACTCACCCGAGCCATGGAGCATTGCTATCTCAGTTATGCCCGACAGCGTTTCCGCAACGGACAGATGCAGTTCTCTTCCCGCTCGCGCTTCATCAACGAAATCGACAGCCGGTATATCGCCCGGCGACAACCGACGACAAACGACCAACGACTAACGACTAACGACCAACGACAAACTACAAACTACCAACGACCCTTCTTCGGAAGCCGGCTGCCGGCACCAAGCAATCCCAAACCGGTCACTGAAAGCCGACAGCCGACGGCCGACAGCCCGTGGAACGACGGCGACCGTATCTGTCACTCCGTCTTTGGCTCCGGAACAGTCCGGCGCGTCTATCTCGACGAGATGACCGGCAACCAGAAAATAGAAATCCTTTTCGACAAGGTGGGACAGAAAACCCTCCTCCTCACCTACGCCAAACTCGAAAAACTATAACATCAAACATAATTTTGAAATCCTAAATTTGAAAATTCGCTCGCGAATAATCGTTCGAACGAAGTGAGATAAGAAATCCTAAATTTGAAATTTGAAATCATAAATTATATGAAACCTTTGTACTTTGTCCTTCTTCCTTTGTCCTTTATCCTTTGTCCCTTTGTCCTTTCATCTGCTTTGGCGCAGCCCGAGCCTGTCTTTCTGGAGACCTTCGACCGCTGTATCGACGCCGAGGACGAGCACTACGGCTTCACCGGCGGCAACGACAACCAGTGGGGCGGCGACATCGCCACTTCACAAACGATCTATGAGGACAGTCCCGAATGGAACCTGTCCTATTGCAACGGCGGCTACCAGTGTCTCAAAGTAGGCACTTCCACGAAGCAGGGATCCGCCACCACGCCCGCCATCGCCTGCCAAGGCGACGCCGTGCTCACCTTCCGTGTAGCACCATGGGAGGGCGACTCGCTCTTCTATATCACGCTCTCGGGAGGCACTACGACCGACCCGACGGCTTTCCACCTCAAGAAGCACCGGTGGACAGACCTCACCATCCATATCACGGATATCACGGGTAGCCTGCGCATCAAGTTCACTTCCCAGAACAAGCACCGCTTCTTCCTCGACGATGTATGCGTGCGTCCTGCCGATCCCGATGCAGGATCTATACGTACCGGCGGCCGGAACACGCTCGATTTCGGACTGCTCGGACGCCACTACTCCGCTCAGACGCAAGAACTCACCGTCACCGGCTGTAACCTCTCCGCAGACGGTATCACCGCCTCACTCGCGGACGGCGAGACATCGCTCTTTACGCTTAATACCACGTCGCTGCCCGCCGAAGGCGGCACACTCTCCGTCACGCTCAAGACGGGTGCTACGGCGGATATGCACGGCTGCTACCTCTACCTGCGCGGCAAGGACAAGACCACCCGTGCTGCCGTCGAGAAACGTATCACCGTCGTCTGCGAAGTGGCGACGCTCAGCCTCGAAGGAAGCGGCACCAAGCCCGATCCCTATACCTGCGGCGACGTCATCCTGCTCGCTAATAACGAAGGCACTGCTTGGACGAAAACATTTTACTGGGTCAAGGGATACGTCCTCGGAGGTGTCAAACGCTATCAGGATGCCTACGACGGCATCAGCCTTACCGACAACCTCTCCCTCGTGCTCGCCGCCAAACCCGACGAGACCGACGACAACCGCTATGTCACTGTCCAGATCAGCCACGATGCACGCGCTGCCCTGAATGTCGTGGACAATCCCGAACTTATCGGACAGCAGATCCTCGTGCAGGGACTCTTGCTCAACGACAATGCCAACCCGCTCTATCTCGGCAAACCCGGCGTACGCGGTGTCAGCACCAATAGCCAGTATGTCCGCCCCGACAAAACCACCGCCATCGAACACGCCCCCTTCACTTCAGGGGAGGGACGGGGTGAGGCTTCCAAACTCCTCCGCAACGGCACACTCTTGATTGAGCGCAACGGCCGCACCTACACCGCCACCGGCGCAGAGGTGAAATAACGTTGTATAAAAACAAACTTGTTTGCTGCTTAAATTTGCGGATAAGCCTTTTTTAACCAAAAGTCCACTCATTGAGCCTCGATTGAGCTCTCGTCGGAAGATGGTCCCGTGATGGTCTTTGGCAAAAAGGGAACTTTTCTCCATTCGCGATGCACCTTCACCGTTCTCTTTCCATCTCCCTGCCGTTTCCCTGTCGCCCCCGACACAAACTCTATACCTCATACAAAGCTTATTCAAAGCTCATACAAGGCTCATACAAACCAAACAATAAAAAAAGAAGAGGCACGCTACGGTGACGTTCGGGATGCGAACGTAATGCGAACGGTGGTGACTTTAGAGGCTCTCTGCTTTCGATTTTATTGGGGGTTAATGCAACTATTTTTAGTAAAATTTCAAAAAAATGCGGTTTTATTTGCGTATGTCGGAAAAAAGTAGTACCTTTGCAGCCGATTTTGCGCTCGTGTGCACTTGCGCGTACCTTACGCGTGTCGGTAAGCACGAACAATATAAGGAATATAAAATCAAAAATAAATAACAAAAAACTATTATGAACAACAAAGGAATTGTACGTAAATTGGCATTTGTCCTCGCCGCTCTGCTGGTGCTGACTTGTGCTTTCTATCTCTCCTTCTCCTTTGTAACCAGCCACTACGACAAAGCAGCAGTGGAGTATGCTGACGGCGACTCGGTTCGTCTGTCGCAATACCAGGACTCGCTTGCACAGGAGAAAGTGTGGTTCGGCTACACGCTGAAGGAGTGCCGCGAAAAAGAAATTAACCTCGGTCTGGACCTCAAGGGAGGTATGAACGTCACGATGGAAGTGGAAGTGTCGGGTATCATCCGTGCACTCGCCGCTGGCAACCAGAGCGAAAACTTCAACCGCGCATTGGCGATGGCTGCCGAGAAACAAGAGAGCAGCGGAAAAGATTTCGTCACGCTCTTCTTGGAGTCCTATCAGGAGATCGACCCGCAGATCCAACTGGCAGGCATCTTCTCGACACCAGACATGAACAACCGCATCACAAGCACCTCGACCAACGAGGAAGTGGCCGCCGTTCTCCGCGAGGAAGTGGATGCCGCCATTACCAACTCGTTCAACGTGCTGCGTACACGTATCGACCGCTTCGGCGTCGTACAGCCGAATATCCAGCGCCTCTCGCAGACAGGACGCATCCTGATTGAGCTGCCGGGTATCAAGGAGCCGGAGCGTGTGCGTAAGCTGCTCCAAGGTTCTGCCAACCTGGAGTTCTGGGAGACCTACAACCTGTCGGAGATCTCTGCCAACCTGGAGCGTCTGGACGGCGAACTGGTGAAGACCATTGCCGAGAAAGATTCTACCAAGGCCGAAGAGGCTCCTGCAGAAGTTGCCAAGGCAGAGGAAGTGGCTCAGACAGACACCGCCAAGTCGGACGTTGCCGGACTGGTAGCCGAAGTGAAAGGCGACAGCACCGACGAAGCTGCCAAGCAGAACGCCGAGGAGTGGAAGAAGAACCACCCGCTGTTCTCCAAACTGCAACTCAGCGTAAGCCCCGACGGACAGATATATCCGGGACCGGTAGTTGGAACCGCCCACTTTACGGATACCGCCAAGATCAACGCCATGCTGACCGGCCCGCAAGCCCGTCAGATCCTGCCGAGCGACGTAACATTCCGCTGGACGGTCAAGGCGATTGACAATGCAGACGCATATTATCAGTTAGTGGCTCTCAAGGGCCATAACGGACACGCCAGTCTGGAGGGCAACGTCGTTACCGACGCACGTGCCGACTTCTCGCAGACCAGCGCTTATGCCAACGTATCGATGTCGATGAACGCCGACGGCGCCAAGGCTTGGCAACGTATCACCAAAGAAAATATCGGCAAGTCGGTAGCCATCGTGCTCGACGGCTTCGTATATAGTTTCCCGACCGTGCAGAACGAGATTGCCGGCGGCAACAGCCAGATCACCGGTAACTTCACCGTAGAAGAGGCCAAGGACTTGGCAAACACCCTCAAGTCGGGTAAGATGCCGGCTCCGGCTCGTATCATCCAAGAGGATGTAGTAGGTCCGTCTCTGGGTCGTGAGGCTATCCAAGCCGGTCTGTGGAGCTTCGTGCTGGGCTTCTGCCTCATCCTGCTCTACATGATCTTCTACTATGGTCTGATTCCGGGTCTGATTGCCGACTTTGCATTGCTGTGCAACGTATTCCTGCTGGTAGGTGTACTGGCATCGTTCTCCGCCGTACTGACCCTGCCGGGTATCGCCGGTATCGTGCTGACGATGGGTTGCGCCGTGGATGCCAACGTGCTTATCTACGAGCGTATCCGTGAGGAACTGAAGGGCGGCAAGAAGATGCGTCAGGCTATCACCGATGGTTTCCAAGGTGCTATCTCGGCTATCGTGGACTCCAACGTGACATCGTTCCTGACAGGTGCCATCCTGGCTATCTTCGGTACAGGTCCGATCAAGGGCTTCGCCGTAACGTACATGATTGGTATCGTTACCTCGTTCCTGACTGCCGTATTCATCACCCGCTGGCTGCTCGAAGCTTATGCTAACCGCGACGAGGCAAAGGAACTGCCGTTTACCACCGCGCTGATGAAGAACTTCCTGCAGAACGCCAAGGTCAACTTCGTTGGTCTGCGCAAAGTGGCTTATATCGTTTCGAGTGTACTGGTTATCGTTGCTATCCTGGGTCTTGACCCGCATATCTTCGGCAAACTGAACCTCGGTATCGACTTCTCCGGTGGTCGCAACTATATCGTTCGTTTCGACCAACCCGTTTCGACCGAGGCTATCAAGTCGTCGCTTGACGGTATGTTCAAAGCCAATCTGGAAGGCGAAGACACCTATTCGCTCAACGTCATTACGATCGGTAACGACAACCAGGTTCGTATCTCGACCAACTATATGATCAAGAACCAGTCGGCTGCCGTGGACGAGCAGATTGAGAAGATGATTTACGACGGCACGAAGCAGTTCCTCGCCAAGGAGATTCCGTTCGACGACTTCCGCTCGACGCTGACCAACCCCGAGGTAGGTATCATGCAGAGCCAGAAAGTGGGACCGGCTATCGCCGACGACATCACGACGGCTGCCTTCTGGGCTGTGCTGGCTGCGCTGGTAGTAATCTTCCTCTATATCCTGTTGCGTTTCCGCAACTTCGCATACTCGGTAGGTGCACTGGCTGCTTTGGCACACGATACGGTGATCATCCTCGGCTTGTATGCCATCCTCTGGAAGATCATGCCATTCTCCATGGAGATCGACCAGTCGTTTATCGCGGCTATCCTGACCGTTATCGGTTATTCAATCAACGATACCGTGGTTATCTTCGACCGTGTACGTGAGTACAACCGTCTCTATCCGAAGCGTGCAAAGGATGAGAACATCAACGCTGCGCTGAACAACACACTGAGCCGTACGTTCTCGACATCTATGTCCACGTTCGTCGTTCTGCTCGCTATCTTCTGCTTCGGCGGCGAGACGATCCGCGGATTCGTATTCGCACTGTTGATGGGTGTCATCGTAGGTACCTATTCATCCGTATTCATCGCTTCGCCTATCGCATTCGACATACAGAAAGCTCGCCAGAAACGTCTGGAGAAAAAAGCTGCACAGAAGAAGTGATAAACAAAAATAAGAGTCGCTCAAACGGGCGGCTCTTATTTTTTTAGCTTTTGATTTTCGACTTTCGACTTTTGACTTTCTATAGTTTTTCCAGTATGCGGCAGAGCCAGCGGTAGCATCGTTCCGTACTCGGAATCGACAGACGTTCCTGCGGCGAGTGAACGCCGTACATCTGCGGACCGATAGACACCATATCCAGATACGGATATTTCTCCAGGAACAAGCCGCATTCCAGTCCGGCATGGATAGCCAGCACTTGCGGATCGGCTTTGAACAGTTCTTTGTATGCCTCTTTGGTCACTTCCAATAACTCCGAATCGGGATTCGGCGCCCATCCCGGATAGCCGTCGCCATGCGTCACCTCGTCGCATGCCATCGACAACGCTTGCTCTACCGCCCATTTCAAGTGGTGCTTGCTTCCTTCCTTCGACGAGCGTTGCGAGGTATTTACCTCAATATAAGATCGACCATCCATGGTCGATTCATTGCGCATCTTGACCGAAGCGAGGTTGGTGCTTGTCTCTACGAGTCCGGGCATCTCTTTGCTCATGGCTATCATGCCGTGCGGGCATTCGCAAAGTGCCATGATGAGCCGATAAGCTTTATCTGTCGGGATAATTGTTTCCGGCATGTCGCAAGTCTCCAACTCCAACCGCATCTCTTTCTCCACTTTTCCGAACACGCCTTCCATCTGCGCCGTGAAATGGTTCCACTCAATACGGATCTGCTCCTTGTAACTCAGAGGTATGCATATCACAGCCTCCGCCTCGCGAGCGATGGCGTTACGCAGGTTGCCGCCGTTGATGGAAGCCAGTTGTACTTCCGTCTGCGGCCATATACGCGCCAGAAACCACACCAACAACTGGTTGGCATTGGCTCTCCCCTTGTTGATATCGTCGCCCGAATGACCGCCCATCAGTCCGCTGACCGATATGCGAATAGCAATTCTTTCAACATTCAACTTTAAACTTTCAACTTTAACGGGCTCATAGTGCATCTTGGCGAGGGTATCAATGCCGCCTGCACATCCGATGAATATCTGTCCATCGTCTTCTGAATCAAGGTTGATGAGACGTTTGCCGCGAAGCATGCCGTCCTTCAGCTGGAATGCGCCGGTCAAACCGGTTTCTTCGTCCACGGTGAAGAGACACTCGATAGCCGGGTGCTTCAGTTCCGGATTGCTGATAGCCGCCAGTGCCATCGCAATACCTATACCGTTGTCCGCACCGAGCGTAGTGCCTTTGGCTTTAAGCCACTCGCCGTCAATCCATGTCTGGATAGGATCGTTCATGAAGTCGTGCTCCACGTCTCCGTTCTTCTCGCACACCATATCCATGTGCGCCTGCAGGATAACGCCCTCGTGCGATTCGTAACCCGGCGTAGCGGGCACACGCATAATGACGTTCATCGACTCGTCGGCCACACATTCAATGTCATGCTCCTTGGCCCATTCCTGCAACCAACGTGAGATACGCTCCTCATGCTTCGACGGACGAGGTACTTGGTTGATTTGGGCAAAGATTTCAAATACTTGTTTTGGTTCCATATTCCATTCGTTTTAATTGTTTATTGAATCGTATATGATAGAGCACGGCCGGAATAGCCAGTGCGATAACAAACGATATCCACATTCCTTTGGCTCCCAATCCGACAGGGAAAGTCAGCAACAAGCCAAGCGGCAACGCCACGCCGATATAGGCTATCATGGCTATCCGCATCGGCACACGCACATCCTGAATACCGCGCAGCATCGCTGCCCCGATACATTGCAGACCATCCACATATTGCAGTGTTCCGGCAATGACAAGCAGTTGGGAAGCAATAGGTACCACGGCGGGGTCGTCGGTAAAGATATACGGGATATAGTTTCGTCCGAAAATCATAATGGCGGCGCCGATCGTATTCATCAGCAAACACAGGTGCACAGATGCCCGGCTGGCCATCCGCACGGCATGCAAATCGCCGTGACCCAGCTGGTGACTGACACGAATCGTAGTGGCTGCGCCAATGCCCAATGCCAACATAAACGTCAGATCGGCCATCTGGTTTGCAATATGATGAGCCGCCAATGTCTCTTTGTTAATCCACCCTATTATCACAAACGAGGCGGTAAACAGGAAGGCTTCGCAGAACGACTGCAAGCCTATTGGCGTGCCTATGGCTATCAGACGACGCAGTTCGCCTAAACTTATCATTCGTCCACGGAGTAACCCGAAATAGCGGCGCCACTCGCGACGAACAAACATCGCCGCAAGAAAACATACCGGCATCAGCATTCGCGATATAAGCGTAGCCCATCCGGCTCCCTCTGCGCCCATGGCACGAAAACCCCAATGACCGAAGATCAGCACCCAGTTCAGAAGGATATTCAGCAAATTGCAACAGATAGTAATCACCATCGCCACAATCGTATTGCCCAAACCCTCTAAAAACTGTTTGCAGAAGCAGAAAAGCAGAAATGGCAGAATAGAGAGCACTATTAATATATAGTACGGGCGCGCGCACGCGACAACCACAGGCTCCTGACCAAACCAATCCAACAATCCGATACACGGTGCTAACAAGGCAAACGAAACCAGACAAATCAGTCCCGCATACACCAGACCGTTGCCCAAATAGGAAGCTATCTTCTCATGCTGTTGCGCCACAGCCTCGGCAGACTCATCACTCTCACTCCGCAGTTTCTCCAGCCGTCCGTGCGCGTGCCCTACCAGCGGCGTTATGCCCATGATGGCACCCATCGAGAAAACCATGACGGTGAAGAATATCGCGTTGGAGAAACTGACAGCCGCCAAATCCGTCGTGCCATAATGACCGACCATGATCGAGTCGAACAAGCCGACGAGTGCCGCACCCAGTTGCGTGAGTACGACAGGCATCGCTACCTTCAGATTGCGACGGTAATATGGCAATATTTCACGGAACGAATAAGTCATTTCTTCAAAAAACGCCTACAAAGATACAAAAAATTCGTCATTCTTGCAAATT